>JAIRXG010000021.1 GCA_031268335.1 Campylobacteraceae bacterium | reverse complement strand
TCCAGACTTTCATTCTATTTTTGTCGCTATTCGTTGTCAATGAAAAAAATTGTACATTTGTGGAAAGATTTGTATGATGATATCATACAGCTGGATTGCTTCACTTCGTTCGCAATGACGAAAAATGGTACGTTTGTAATAACTAGGAGTGGGTTGCCGCGCTTACGTTCGCAATGACGGATAGATTTTTATCTGAAAAAGTTTACATATGAGAGTTATGAGTATATTTTCTACTATTATTAAAAAAGCACGCGATTATGTTATGTGTGTGAAGCGAACGCTCCATCTTTATCGTTTATGTTGTCTACAAAAATACAATCAAAAGGGCTTGTACATTGAGATAGGCAAGCCCTTTTGAGTTAAATTTTCACAATAATTATTTTGCCCTCTTTTGCATCTATTTTTAATTTGTCGCCCTCAGTTATTTTATCCTCCAATAAAAGCTCGGCAAGTTTATCTTCCACCAATTCGTACAAAGCACGTTTTAAAGGTCTTGCACCGTAAACGCTGTCAAATCCGGCTTCCGCTATCAAATTAGCAGCCTCTTTCGTAAGAATTGTTTTGATAGATTTTGCTTCAAGTTTTTTACTTATCTCTTTAAACATTATGTTTACTATTTCGCGCAAACCGTCTTCATTTAGAGGGTTGAATATAACAATATCGTCAAGTCTGTTCAAAAATTCCGGCTTGAAATAGTTTTTCAACTCATTCAAAACCGCCGCGCGCCTTATATCGCCTTCTGTCTCCATAATTTTAGCGCTCGCTATATTTGACGTTAAAATAATAATCGTATTTTTAAAATCAACCGTAACGCCTTTATTGTCCGTCAATCGTCCGTCATCCAGCACTTGCAGCAATATATTAAACACATCGGGATGCGCTTTTTCTATCTCATCAAATAATATAACGCTGTACGGCTTTCTTCTAACCGCCTCCGTAAGCTGTCCTCCCTCTTCATATCCAACATATCCGGGAGGCGCTCCGACGAGACGACTAACGGCATGTTTTTCCATATATTCGCTCATGTCAAATCTTAAAAGCGCTTTTTCGCTGTCAAATAAAAATCTTGCCAACGCTTTTGCGCTTTGAGTTTTTCCAACGCCGGTCGGTCCTAAAAACAGAAAACTTCCTATCGGTTTATTTGCTTCGCTAAGTCCGGCTTTGTTTCTCTTGATAGTTCGTCCAATCGCATGTAGAGCCTCATCTTGCCCAACTACTTCAGCTCTTAAATGCTCCTCAACGGCTAAGACTTTCTCTTTTTCGCTTGTAAGCATTTTGCTTACGGGTATTCCTGTCCATTTACTTACAATTGCCGCTATCATCTCTTTGTCCACGTGATTTTTAAGAAGCGTTCCGTTTTGCACCATCTTTTCCCATGTCCGTTTTAAATCATTCTCTTTTTTATTAAGTTCGGGAATTGTTCCGTGCTTAATTTTTGCCGCTTTATTATAATCACCTTCTCTTTCGGCAAATTCTACTTCGCGTTTAGCAATATCTACTTCGGATTTTATGGATGAGAGTTTATTGAACACCTCTTTTTCGCTTTCAAATTGACTCTCAAGCGACCTTCGTTTTTCTTCTGCATTTGACAACTCTTTTTCTATCTCTTTAAGTCTTGGCTCATTCTTTTTATTGTTCTCCATTTTCAAAGCCTCTTTCTCTACATGTAAAGAGCTTATCTCTCTTTTGACAGCGCTTAATTCGGTTGGTTCGCTCTCTATTTGCATCTTAAGTTCAGCTGCGGCTTCATCTATCAAATCAATAGCCTTATCCGGCAAAAATCTATCCGTTATATATCTGTCCGAAAGTTTTGCCGCCGAAACCAACGCGCTATCCATTATAGACACTCCATGATGAGCTTCGAGTCTCTCTTTTATGCCGCGCAAAATTTGCAAAGCTTCACTGATATTCGGCTCGTTCACCGTTATAGGCTGAAACCTTCTTTGCAAAGCAGCGTCTTTTTCAAAATATTTTCTATACTCTTTGAGAGTTGTCGCTCCAACAGTGTGAAGTTCACCTCTAGCAAGAGCGGGCTTTAGTATATTGGCGGCATCCATACTTCCCTCGCTTGCCCCAGCGCCCACAATAGTGTGAATTTCATCTATAAAAAGTATCACATCGCCAACGCTTTTGACCTCTTCTATGACCGCTTTTAACCTGTCTTCAAATTCGCCTCTATATTTTGCTCCGGCAATAAGCGCGCTCATGTCAAGCGTAATCACGCGTCTGTTTTGAAGAGAGACAGGCACTTCTTTTTTAACTATACGCTGCGCCAATCCTTCCACTATAGCCGTCTTTCCGGTTCCAGGTTCCCCTAAAAGTATAGGATTATTTTTCGTTTTTCTGATTAGTATCTGCATCATTCTGTGTATCTCTTCGTCTCTGCCGATAACCGGATCTAATGAATTTTCTCTTGCCTTTGCGGTCAAATCTATACCGTATTTTGTTAAAGCTTCCAAATTTTCATCCGCCGTCTGCTTATCTATTTTTCTGCCGCCTCTTAAAGCTTGAATGCTCTTTTTAAACTCCAATAAATCTATAAATTTTTTAAATATCTCTTTTATCTCGCTTATTTCCATAGCTAAAAGCAGCCATGTATCCACAGCCAAAAAGCTATCTCCCGTATCCCGCATAAGTCCTTCGGCATTTTGCAAAGACTCTACAAGTTCGCGCGAAAGTTTTATGCTCTCTTTGGTTAAATTGGATGTTTTGGGATATTTGTCTATTTCGCTCTTTACTTCAAGTTCAAACGCGCTTTTGTCAATTGCCATCTTATTAAATACTTGATTTAAAATAGAATTTGAGTTTGTCAAAAGAGACCATACTACATGTAAAGGTTTTATTTCGGCGTTTTTTGCATGAAGCGAAAGGGATATCGCACCCTCCAACGCAGCAGTCATTTGGTGAGTTAATTTCTCAAATATTGATTGCATATTCTCTCCTTTTTTTATTTGTAAAAATTATACAACATTGAGTGTTATTATGTCAAGATTATTGCAAAAATTTTGTAATAGTTGTGATAAGGAACAGTAGCCTTAAGAGAGTTTTTAACTTCTTTTTAGGGAATATCCAATATAATTATTTTTTGTCATACTAAAATCAAAATGGGGGAATTACCACTTTTATGAAAAATATTAAACTGTTTACCTTGGGCTTCGCCGCTACATTTTTAACACTCTCAATGTTGTCAAATTCGCTGTTTGCCGCCAACACTACAAACACTGGCACAACCAGAAATGAGACTAGACTGGAATCGCTTGCCAAATTTACAAAAACTTTGGGGGTAGTCGAACAATACTATGTTGATGATTTGACTATAAATGAGATAGTCGATAAGGCGATAGAAGGACTTTTGTCAAATCTTGACGCGCACTCATCATATCTCAAAGAGAAAGAGTTTAAAGACTTACAGGTACAAACCGAGGGAGCGTTTGGCGGACTTGGTATCACGATAGGCATGAAAGACGGAGCTGTTACGGTCATATCGCCTATGGAAAGCACTCCTGCCGATAGAGCAGGTGTGAAAGCAGGCGATATTATATTGAAAATAGATGAAAAATCCACTATAAATATGACGCTTGACGAAGCCGTCTCGCTAATGCGCGGCGCGCCGAAAACCTCTGTTATTATCACAATAGTAAGAAAAGGAGAACCAAAACCTTTGATATTTAACATAACCAGAGATGTGATAAAAGTGGATTCTGTATATAGCAGAATAGTGGATAATGAGAATATTTTATATATAAGAGTTACCAATTTTGATAAAAACGTCGCCGAAAAAACCGAGGAAATTTTCAAAAAACACAAAAATATCAAAGGTGTCATTCTGGATATCAGAAACAATCCCGGAGGGTTGCTTGACCAGGCAGTACAACTTACAGATCTGTTTGTAGACGATGGTGTGATAGTGTCTCAAAAAGGACGTAATAAAAATGACGATAAAGAGTACAAAGCCAAAAAAGGAGTAGTCACATCAGCCTCAATGGTTGTTTTGGTAAATGGCGGCAGCGCGTCTGCTAGTGAGATAGTAAGCGGCTCATTGCAGGACAGTAAGCGAGCTATCGTAGTAGGCGAAAAGACGTTTGGCAAAGGAAGCGTGCAAGCTATACTGCCTATCAATGACACACAAAGCGAGGCTTTGAGATTAACTATAGCAAGATATTATTTGCCAAGCGGTAGAACCATTCAAGCCGCCGGCGTAGTGCCTGATGTAATAGTACATTCAGCCGCTGTACCACATGATGAAAATGAGTTTTCTGTTAAAGAGGTGGATCTCAAAAAACATTTGGAAAATGAATTGACAAAAGTTGACGATAACAAAACGACAAATGTAAAAACAGATGACAACGAAATGAAACCTTCAGCCAAAAAAGAGAACATATCAGAGAGTGATTTGTTGAAAGATTTGCAACTGAAAAGTGCGGTTGACATCATAAAAGTTTTAAATATTACAACGAAATAGCAAAAGGAATAAAAATGCAAAAAAAAGAGCTTTTGTACGAAGGAAAAGGTAAAAAACTTTACGCCACAGACGACAATGAGTTGCTTATCAGCGAATTTAAAGACGATTTGACTGCTTTTAACGCCCAAAAAAAAGGCAATGAAAAAGGCAAAGGCGAATTAAATTGCAAAATAAGCACGCAACTTTTTAATCTTTTGATAAAAGAGGGCATACAAACACATTTGATAAAAACTCTGGATGAAAACTCACAACTTATCAAAAAAGTTTCTATCATACCGATTGAAGTTGTCGTAAGAAATATTGCTACAGGCTCTTTAACAAAAAGACTTGGCATTAAAGAAGGCACTGTGTTGCCGTTCACTTTGGTTGAATTTTATTATAAAGACGATGCGCTTGGCGACCCGCTTGTCAACGATGAACACTGCTTGATACTAAATATCGTAAAAAATAGAGCCGATTTGCAAAAATTAAGAGAATTCGGAACAAAAATAAACGATACTTTGAAACCATTTTTCGCAAAGAGAGACTTAAAGCTTGTAGATTTCAAAGTAGAATTTGGTATTGATAAGGATGGAAACATTCTTTTAGCCGATGAAATAAGTCCGGATAGTTGTCGATTTTGGGATGCAAAAACAAACGAAAAACTTGACAAAGATAGATTTAGACAAGGTATAGGCGAAGTAAAAGTCGCTTATGAAGAAGTTCTAAAAAGAATTTTGCAAAATTAAAATTGATTTGATTTTTTTAGTTTTTCCAAAATAGTGCGCTATTTTAATGAAAAGATTGATTCTATATTATAAAGAGTTAAAAAATGAAAGTTGCAATAAATATCAAACTAAAACAAGGCGTTCTTGACCCGCAAGGCAAAGCCGTTCACCATGCGCTTGCATCTTTAGGATTTAATGAGGTTGAAGACGTAAGAATAGGCAAACAAATAGTCTTACATGTAAGCGAAACGGATGAAGAAAAAGTAAAAAAAAGAGTAGAACTTATGTGCGAGGAATTGCTTGCAAACACCGTTATAGAAGATTATGAAATTGAGTTTGAATAATGAAAGTAGCCATCGTTGTATATCCTGGAACAAATTGCGAAAACGATACAAAATATGCATTTGAACTTTTAGGGCAAGATGTCGTTATGCTTTGGCATAAAGAGGAAAAATTGCCAAAAGATATTGATATTGTTGTGCTTCCGGGCGGTTTTAGCTATGGAGACTATTTAAGATGTGCGGCGATTGCGAAGTTTGCTCCGATTATGAAAGACGTGATAAGTTTTGCCAATAACGGCGGTTTTGTGCTTGGCATTTGCAACGGCTTTCAAATACTACTAGAATTAAAGCTATTGCCCGGAGCAATGATAAAAAACAAAAATGTTCACTTTGTATCAAAATACCAGCATTTAAAAGTTACGGATAATAACAATATCTTTTTGAGACATTTTAAAGTCGGCGATATATTGAATATTCCCATAGCCCATGGAGAAGGGAACTACTTTATTGATGAAAACGGTCTAAAAAAGCTTGAAAAAAACAATCAAATACTGCTAAATTACTGCGATAAAGATGGCAACTATGACAATCCCAACGGTTCTATTGAAAACATTGCCGGAATTTGCAACAAAAACAGAAATATTTTCGGATTAATGCCTCATCCCGAACGAGCTGTAGAAAAACTCTTGGGAAGCGATGACGGCGTAAAAATGCTGCAAGGATTTATAAAAAGCGCATGAAAAAAATCATCGGTCTTCTGTTGTGTATATTTGTCGGCGCATTTGCTCAGATATCAGACGATTTGTTTACTCAACCGGAATATGAGGAAAGTCCGTATTCTCAATCCATCTTTTTATCTTATGAGAACACGCCCTCCCTTGTTTACATAGGAGAAATTTTTCCTATAACAATAAAAGCTATTATAACGCGCGATGATTTTGATAAAATCATAACCAATGCGACCGATAACACAAATTTTCGCATTCTAAATCCGAAAAGCGAATGGGTGCATGATTTAAACAATCAATTATTTACAAAAACTTTTTATCTGCAAGCTTTGAATCCATCGCCAAAATTACCAAATATTTTAGTTGAACTTGTGGATAATGAGGGCGTCTTTTTAGACAAAGATGAGATTGAAGGCGCACAAATAGAGACGAGCGCGATAAATGGGGGGGCTAAATTTTCAGGAGTTTTAGCGCAATCTTTCGTTGTAAAGAATGAGATAACCAATAAGTTTGACGACAAATCCTTAATAGTAACTATTGAGATGGAAGCGACTTACAGTAATCTAAAAGATTTTAAATTAAAAAATTATGCTAACGGTTCAATAGATACTTTTAAAGACAATATTGCATTGCAGTACATTGAGTATGATATCATCATCCCAAATTATATTCAGACATTGGAATTTACATATTTTAACACAAAAAGCCGCGACTTTCAAACTATCAATATCCCTCTACATGTAAAGAGCGACGATGTTAGCACGCACACAGATTTAAATCCCAAAGAAAGCAAATTTAAACTTTATAAAGATATATTTTTTGGTGTTATTTTTGTCTCTTTGATAATTATTTTTGTGTACAAAAGATATAAAATTGCTCTTTTGGGAGCATTTTTGGCTTCTGTATATCTGTTTTATGCAAACAATCCTTTTAGCCAAATTAAGCTTCGTTCCGATACAGCAATCCGCGTTTTACCTACTGAAAAATCATCTGTTTTTCATGTAACAGAAGGTGAGCTTGAAGTTGAAAAACTATCAAGCAAAAACGGATATATTAAAATTTTACTGCCAAGCGGACGCATTGGCTGGGTAAGAGAAGAGAATGTTACAAAGAATTAGAGCCGCTTTGACAGCGGTAATATTTATTTTTACCGTCTCTATAACTATTATACTTATGTTTTTCTTTAGAAAAAAAAATCGCAGCATAAGAAGAGTGTGGGCTAATCTGCAGCGATATATAATCGGATTTAAGATAAAAACCAAAGGCTCTTTTGATAACAGAGCTAAATTGATTGTTATAAATCATCAAAGCATATTGGACATAATCGCCATAGAGGCACTTTTGGGAAAAGATGAGGATACTGCGTGGGTATGCAAAAAAGAGATATTTAACATCTTTTTTTTATCTCAAAGCGTAAAACTGTCAAATATGATTTGTATAGATAGAAACGATAAAAAAGCTATAGTAAAACTTCTAAAAAACGTCAAAGACAGAGTAGAAAACGGGCGTCCTATCGCAATATTTCCTGAAGGCACAAGAGGTAAAGGTGAAAAACTGTTGAAATTTCAAGTCGGCGCAAAAATCATAGCTGAAAAATTAGGACTTATAGTACAGCCTATCGTTATAGCAAACGCCAGACATATTTTTGATTCTCAAAGTTTTAGAGTCAACGGCGGTGAAGCGACAGTAACTTTTCTTCCGACAATCAACCCAAAAGACGACGATGAATGGTATGAAAATATGCGCACAAGTATGCAAAAAGAGTTGACAACTTTATTGGCAGACATAAAATAAAGATAATTTTTGTATTTTTATTTTTATATAAAGCAAAATTTTTTAAAATAGCGGTTTCATTTTAAAAATATCAAAAACAGCAAAAAATTAATTATAGGAGAAATGCATGGCAAAACACAAATTTCAAACAGAAGTTACGCAACTTCTAAATCTCATGATTCACTCTTTGTACTCAAATAAAGAGATTTTTCTAAGAGAGCTTGTCTCAAACGCTTCCGATGCGCTTGATAAGCTAAATTACCTCTCTTTGACAGATGAGAATTACAAAAATTTAGAGTACGAACCAAAAATCACCATCATCGCCGACAAAAAAGCAAACACTTTGACGATTGAAGACAGCGGTGTAGGTATGAATGAAGAGGATTTGATAAATAATCTCGGTACCATTGCCAAAAGCGGCACAAAGTCATTTGTTGAAAAACTTAGCGGAGACGCCAAAAAAGACTCCTCATTGATAGGGCAATTCGGCGTTGGATTTTACTCCGCTTTTATGGTCGCGGATAAGATAGAAGTTTTAACCAAAAAAGCGCTTGAAGAAGACGCTTATCTATGGAGTAGCAGCGCGGACAGCGACTATAGTATCAAAAAAACAAAAAAAGAACTTCATGGAACATCTATCACTTTGCATATCAAAAAAGATGAGAGTGAGTTTTTGGAAAGTTATAGATTGGAATCCATAATCAAAAAATATTCAAATCATATTCCATTTGGTATCTACATGAATAAAGAGGAGTATGTTCCAAGCGAAGAAGAAGGCAAAGAGGGAACAACGCAGATAAAACATACTCAAATCAATAAAGCTTCGGCACTTTGGAGAGAGGCAAAAGCAGCTATAAAAGACGATGAGTACAAAGATTTTTACAAACAAATTTCACATGATAGTTCAGACCCATTTTTGTGGATTCATACAAAAGCGGAAGGAACGCTTGAATACACCACGCTTTTTTATGTGCCGACAAGTGCGCCGTTTGACCTATTTAGAGTAGATTATCAGCCCGGCATTAAATTATATGTCAAAAGAGTTTTTATAACCGATGACGATAAAGAGCTTATGCCGACATATCTTCGCTTTGTCAAAGGCATCATAGACGCCGAAGACTTACCGCTCAACGTTAGCCGTGAGATTTTACAACAAAATAGAACTCTTACATCCATAAAAAAAGCTTCCGTAAAAAAGATTTTGAGCGAACTCAATAAACTAAAAGAGAGTGATAAAGAAAAGTATGTTGAATTTTTCAAAACATTTGGCAAAGTAATTAAAGAAGGACTTTACAGCGATTATGAAAACAAAGAGGCGCTTTTGGATTTGATGCTTTTCAAATCCAGCAAGAAAGATACTCTTGTGAGCCTAAAAGAGTATAAGGAAAATATGAAAGAAGGGCAACAAAGCATCTACTATATAGCCGGTGAAAATGAAGCGATGCTTAAAAATTCGCCATTGATTGAGCAATTTAAAAAACAAGATATTGAAGTTTTATTGCTTGACGAAGAGGTAGACGCTATAGTTATTCCGACAGTTTCCGAATACGACAAAACTCCGCTAAAACCCGTAAATCATTCGGATATTGACGAAGAGATTAAAAATGACAAGGAAGAGACAAAAGAGCAAGAAGAAAAACTCGCACCGTTGCTTGTCAAAATGAAAGAGATACTAAAAGATGAAGCAAAAGATGTCAAAATCTCTTCAAGATTAAGCGATTCGCCTTCTTGTTTGATATACGACAAAAACGACCCGGATTTTCAAATGCAGCAAATGTTAAAACAGATGGGTCAAAGTAATCTACCGAATGTAAAACCTATCTTAGAGATAAATTCAGGTCATGAAATCTTACAAAAGCTATCAAACCTTGACGACCAAACAATGCTATACGATATCAGCTTTTTGCTTTTAGACCAAGCTAAGTTGCAAGAAGGGATGAAAATAGACGACTTAACGGGCTTTACAAAAAGACTTAATAAATTTATAGCAAAATCATTTTAACAATATAGCTCCAACCCAATAACTGTGGGTTGGGCTCTTTCATATATCTTTTTTGCAAATTTTATGCTATTATCCATCAAAAAGGATAGATAATGAAAATAAGATATTTAGTAGAAAATATTCATTGCCAAAAGTGTGCAAATACAATATTGAATTCGTTAAGCGATGAGTTTGCCGGTATTGAAATTTTGCTTGACAAAGAGCCGAAAGAGATTGTCGCGGAACTAACAACCGAACAAGAGCAAAAATTCAAAGACGAGATGAGCGACATAGGCTATCCCATCGTAAAAGAGTTGGAAAGAAGCTGATGTCTTACAAAAAAATATCTTTGCGTATTGGCGAAATGAGTTGCGTAAATTGCTCAAACGCCATAACAAAAGCCGTCAAAAAAATGGACGGTGTGCAAGAAGCAAATGTTAGTTTTGCTGCAAGCGAAGGTATTTTTATCTATGACGAAACCAAAACTTCACAAAAAGATATAGAAGCCAAAATAGAAAAAATAGGTTATAAAATCTTAAAGCAAGAGGATAATATAGACGATACAAAAACGGTTTTGCTAAAAGTCTTACTTTCTATTGTATTGACAATTTTTCTACACTTCGCTCACCATCTAAATCTGCCGCATTCATTAATAAATATTGCCGTTTTCATAGCCGCATCCATAGTACAATTTGGCTGTGGCGGCAACTTTTATATACACTCTTTCAAGTCTTTGAAAAACAGAACATTTGACATGAATGTACTTGTAGCTCTTGGTACAAGCGCGGCATATTTTTACTCTGCTTTTGTGTTGATTTTGCCCAATTTATTTCCTGAAAATCTGAGGTTTATCTATTTTGACAGCGCGGCAATGATTATAACATTTGTGCTTTTAGGAAGATATCTTGAAGCAAGAGCCAAAGTAAAAGCTGTTGATTTTATGAAAGAATTGCTCTCTTTAACGCCCAAAAAAGCAACTTTATTTAAAAATAAGAAAATCAAAGAAGTCGCAGTAGAAGAGTTGAGCATCGGAGATATCATAGAGATAAAATCAGGTCAAAATATCGCATTAGACGGCGTTATAGTAAATGGCGAGGGCGAGATTGACGCTTCAACTATAAATGGCGAATCCATGCTGAAATTTGCAACAATAAACGATAAAGTCATCGGCGGCACTATTTTAAAATTCGGATACCTACATGTAAGGGTTGAGAAACTTTATCAAGATACGATATTGTTTGAGATTATCAAATTGCTAAAAGAGGCAGGAAATAAAAAAATGCCTATAGCAAGACTTGCGGATAAGATAGCCTCTATATTTGTGCCTGCCGTTATTGCCATTTCGCTCATTACATTCATTGTGTGGATCGTTATAGGAGATATGCAAATGGCGATTTTATCGTCCATTAGCGTGCTTATCATCTCGTGTCCATGCGCACTTGGGCTTGCTACGCCGATTGCTATAGTAGCAGGAATAGGACGCGGCGCAAAAGAGGGAATATTTATAAAAAATCCGGAAATTTTGGAGATAATATCAAAAATCAAATTTGCCGTTTTTGACAAAACGGGCACACTTACAAAAGGCGATATAAAAGTCTCCAAGAGTACTATTGAAGATAGAGAAATGCTTAGTATATTTGCCTCTTTAGAAGCGAAAAGTGAGCATCCCATCTCACATGCAATAAGAAATTTTGCCAAAAAAGCAAAAGCTGTTGAAAACTACGATATTCAAAACATTAACATAAAATCCGGATTCGGACTAACGGGAACTTATAAAAATAAAACCGCCGCTATAGGCACCGCTAATTTAATGAACACATTAAATATAGATATGAGCGAAGAGGTCAAGCAACAATATGAAGAGGGACTAAAATATGGCAAAACTACTATTTTAGCAAGTTTTGACAATAAAATTACCGGAGTATTTTATCTGGAAGATGAGATAAAAAAGGAAGCCAAAAATTTAATAGACTATTTAAAAGCAAAAAATATAGAGCCCATAATGCTCACGGGGGATAAAAAAGCGCCTTCTTATTTTTTGGCAAAACGCATAGGTATAGAAAATATCATGAGCGAAGTTTTGCCGCAAGAAAAATTTGAAAAGATAAAGTCGCTTCAAAAAGATGGGCTTGTATTGTTTACGGGAGACGGCATAAACGACTCTTTATCTATCAAACAAGCGGATATAGGGATAGCCATGAACAGCGGCTCTGATATAGCCAAAGAATCCGGCGATATCATCATCATGAACAATGAACTTACTAATGTCAAAAAAAGTATTGAACTCTCAAATGCAACGCTAAGGGTGATAAAACAAAATCTCTTTTGGGCATTTATTTATAATATCATAGGCATCCCATTGGCAAGCGGGGTTTTGTATTTTGCCGATATCACTTTAACACCAGCAATAGCCGGCGGCGCTATGAGTATAAGCTCAATAACTGTAGTGTTAAATTCGTTGAGACTTAGGGTAAAAAAAATACGATAAAGCGCTGTAAGTAAGATAAATAAAATCATTTATAGGATGTGATTTGTATTTACAAATACTCTACATGTAGCATTTGATTTTGATACTTTAGTTTAGGCTATTTTTTAACTCTAAAACTATCTTTCCTTTAATTTTTTCTGCGCAATATCCGCAAACCATTTTTACCGCTAAATTTTTATATCTCTAACAAAGTACTTCAAGTTGATATTTTTTTTGCCAACAATGTTTTTATCTCCGCTTCTTTGTCTGTGAGCTTCTTGATTTCAGATTTACTTAGTAATGCAAAAAAACACGCTTGAAATGATAAGAAGCAAAACAAGATGTGAAATTTCAAATTTGCATTTTTCTCACATGTAACCCTCACAACTAAAACTATTAAACCGTTTTTGTGATTGTATTACCTTCATATGTTACATGTAAGAGACTAATACTGCTATTTTAGCATCACTGATTTTAAGTTTTTAAGAAACGGGTTTCAACACACCTTTTGGTAATTTTTCATCGCTCTATCATTAAAAGAGTTTTGTCTTTTTATTATTTTCAATCCAAGAAAAAAATCGCCGCTATTTTTATCTTTTATCCCAATAAAAATACGGGTATCCGTTATTTTTATTTGCATCCATTTTCCAAGGATTTGTATCATTATCACCAAACGACCAGCTCAAGCCTGTTTCATAAGTTGATTTGATTTTAAATTCTTCTTCTGATTTGCCTATACCATGAAAATCACCATTATACTCTTTTGTACTCATTCCATTTATAAGCGTACTATTTGATGCGAAATTATTTATGGCTTGAAAGCTTGACTCTGTTCCTGCTATACGTCCTGAACCCATCCCCTCAAGATCACGATTGAAAGCCGCATTATTCATAATTATAGACGATTGTGCATTTCCCGCGATACCACCGGTTGGTCCGGAGCCACCAAAATAGTCGCTATTAATGCTGGAGTAACTACTTGTAATGTTGCTGTTTGAAATACTGCCTGCGATACCGCCAAGGGTGTAGTGTCCCACAATCATTGACACAGAATAACTGTTTGATATTTGACTAAAACTTGCATATCCTACGATACCACCAACATGATCCCCTCCGGAGACAAACCAGTCGGAGTAACTATTTGATATTTGACTAAAACTTGCATATCCTACTATACCGCCAACATAATTTACTACGTTAAATTTATCGCCAAGTGTACCACGTCCATTGATACTTGCTCCGGAATAGCTATTTGAAATATTGCTATTATTGGCATATCCGGCGATACCACCAAGATATCCTACATAAAAACTGCTATAATCGTTGATGCCTCCTATAGAATAACAATTCTTGATATTGCTATTGTCAACATATCCTACTATACCGCCGATAGTATTGTTTCCTTGTATCTCGTTGCCATCTCTTACAGTAATTCCGACATTTTTAATTTGAGAGGTATTGGCAAAACCAAAAAATCCGACACCGCTGGTTGTAAGTCTATATATCCACAAATCTTTTATCGCATAATCATTTCCATTAAAAATACCCTTAAACGGTATTCTTGAAGAGTAATTTCCTATAGGCTCCCAGCCATCCTCATCAAATCCCGCTCCATCGTTGCTAAGCGTAATATTGTTCATAAGTATATAATTACCGTCAAGTTTATACCTTATGGCATTTAACTCATCTTGATTCGTTATCTCTATGACATCCGGAATAGTATAAAAGTTTATATTGCTTGTTAGATTATGACTTGTCGTTTGCGTGTTTTCTCTTGCTTTATACCATACGCCAAAAAAAATAAGAGCAGGGTCTATTATTCCCTTTGCAACTGTTTCCATATGTATAAAATCAAGATTGTCGTCATAAAATCTTACAGTGTGAGTATCAGATTTTACCGTAATAATGGCGATGTCACTTGTTACGGAAATTATTTTATCTCCTGTGGCATTTGTATTTGTATTTGTAACTTTGACATAATAGTACTTTACTCCTGTCTCATTAGTATGAGGAGTATAGGTTGGCATAGTTGCGACTTGTTTTCCTTCTTCGGTACTGTTTGCATCGAGTTCAAACCATTGATACGATAGTATGCCGCAGTCTGTTACACTAGCCGTTACATTCAAGGGAATTGCATTGTCATTTTCAGTATAGGTCATACTTTGCGGTTGAACTGATATAAACGGAGTATCCGCATTTATCATATTGTTGCAACTTCTTCCTCCGCAGCCAATCAAAAAAAGACCGATTAGTAAAGGCGCTATTTTTTGGAATAAATTTGAAACGCTGATTGTGTCTAAGAAAATAAACATTATCTATCCTTTTGTGTTAATTTTTAGCTCACAATATCAAGCTAATACCCTGCATAATAATGCAAAGATGCTAAAATATAAAGAAATAATCTAATAAAAAAATGAAAAATAAGCTTTTCTTAAGGTTTTAGATTGTCTCTGCCGTCTATGAGCAAATGTAAAAAATTTAATGTTTGGATGAATAGCAAGCGGGGTTTTGTATTTTGCTGATATCGCTTTAACACCAGCAATAGCCGGCGGCGAGTTCAATAACTGTAGTGTTAAATTCGTTGAGACTTAGGATAAAAAAAATAAACTAAATGCCACAAACAAGATAAATAAAATTGTCAAATTGACAAATATTATAAACATGCACTATAGATTTATATATTAAATCGATATAAAATTAAAACATTGTTTATTGTGACAATTATAGGCGCTATTATGTTGGGCGGTTGCACTCCAAAGCCTGAAAGTTTATAAAGCGACATTAAAATTTCTTTGAATTTAAATCTCAATCAGCAAAAAGTTCCGAATTCATTCCCAAAAAATCCGGAAGAATTGAAAATCGGCGATTGGGCTTATCAAGTAACGACTGAAAAATGAGTAGCTAGTAATGGCTGATGATGATAACAATTTTAACGTTGATAGTGTAAGTTAGCATTGATGATGATAATTTTGATACAGGCCATATCATTGTAGATGAAGAGTTTTCAAAGGCTTCAACACAATAACAATTAGCAAGTGTTATTGAAATAATAAAAAAATTATCAGTAAGCTTAAAGTCTTTAGAAGTCTCAAATTTAACTGCCAAAAATGAAAAAATATTATTGAAAGCCAATTATCTTACACAATTGAGTGTCTCAATATTGCAGTTAATGATATTAAATTTTCAAATGCTTATCCTGAACAATACGAACTTGAAAAAAATGTTAGAGTATTAAAAAGTTATTCCGAACAGTTGAAAAATAATACTATAGCTATTATAAATGTAAGCGATGTATTGTCAGTCGAAAAACAAGCAAGAGATTGCAAGAACTTTGAACGACATATCAAAAATTGTCATACAACTAAAAGAGAATGGGAGTATTATAAGACTTGGCGAAAAAGGTCTTATAGAAATGCTCGAACAATATAAAAACAGTTGTAACGAAAAATTGCTTGATACGAAAGATGTGATTGATAGTTTCATTGAAAAACACTAAATGATTTACATAATGCCAATAAATCGATTACTGACGCTCTTGCACAAACTTCAGTTATTACTCGCAAAAGCAATGCAAAAATTACAACCCTTGTTGGAACAGGTTTCTTGATATTCGGTGTTTGTGTAGGTATTTCTCTTGTTTTAGGATACCATATAAACGGCTTAATTGAAAAAGATATTAAGCTTGCCAAAAGTATCAATGATAAAGAAAATTATGCTAATATATTATCAGGAGTAAAATTTTATCAAGAGGATGATATGTTTTACATTGTTTTTGATAAAACCTTAAAAACTCAACAATTCAAAACAGAAAACGGAGAACAGGCAATTGGATACCGAAAATGAAAAACATATTTTAGACACAATACAAGAAGGTATAGAAAAGTGGGATATTCGCGATGACTTTTTCTCTCAAGGTAAAAGTTTAGTTTATAACGATGAGAATATATCAACAGAGTATAGTATCATGGAAACTCCACTCGGTGAAAAATTCCTTATAGATTTAGATGAAAACGATAAGCTTGTTAAAATAAAACAAATTCAATAATACCGATGTCTAACTTAATAATTATCTCAGGTACAAATGGAGTTGGTAAAAGTACGTTCGGCAACTATATCAAAACATGTAACGAGACGCCTTTCATAAATACCGATGAGTTTTTCAAGAATATGTTCGGCGGTTTTTATAAATATAGTAATGATGAGCTAAAAACCGGCACAATAGCTATTCACAATTTACAAAACAAATATTTCAACGAAAAAAGAGTTTTTGCCGTAGAGAGGATTTTAGGCAATGAAAAAGAAATTAATAATCTAATTGATAGAGCTGGAAGCTACAATTTTAAAATCTCTTTAGTATATATTGGAATCGATACTCTTGAATTATCTAAAAAGCGAATAAAACAGAGGTTTAAAGAGGGTGGACATAACGTTGAGAATGATATTGTAAAAGAAAATCTTGATTTAGGTATTACAACTTTTCAAAACATATGTTCAAGAGTTGATTATATAGTTCTTTACGATAATAGTAAAACAGGCAACAATAGATTTAGAAAATTATTGGATGTAAGAGATAAAAAAATTCATTTTCAGGCGGAAGAGTTGCCAAGTTGGACTAAACCTCTTATGGAAGCTATCAATACAAAAGTTATCGCTACGTCCTCAATAAGTTCAGTGCTAAAAGATTTTAAAGAAAAAAATCAGAATACAGTTAAGCCGATAAAAGATAATGGTGTGTATTTTAATAGATATGTTTTAAAACCACTGTAGAAGTTTTTTACTGCTTAATTTTATTGTTTTGTTTTTCTTGATACATAAAAGATGTTTTTGCTTTTACTGTTATCACACATAAGCTCTATTGGCAATCTCTAAAGCTTTTGGCAAATTATTTATACTTCTTGTCGTATCTTCTATTATATATGCACTTGGAACATCGTGTCCGCCTCTACTAACCCTCTCTTTTACTCTTTTATTAGACAGGAACGCATTATTAATTCCAATTTATCTCAACAAGTAACGAAATGGCGATTATAAAACTTACATCTTTCAAAAAATATGATTTTTATCAACATAATATAGACAAAATTCAATTTAGATGGAGTTAAAAAATATATTGCTCGTGAATGCAAAAATAATGACAATAAAAATATAAAAAGTTTAAAATAGCCTATTATTATAAGCATAAGTTCAATAATTGCGGTATTGAACTCGTTGAGACTTAGAATTAAACGACTTTAAATATTCAAGAAAATATTTTTTTGTTACTATATTTTGACAATACTTTTTGCGTAAGAATACACAAAATAAAAAGCTGCGAAAAATAACAAAAATCTCACTCAAAAGCAAAAAACTTGCAACAGCAGATATAGTTAAATGAGCGGCGATAAAGCTTGTGCAAAAACACATTTGAAGCGATATTGCCCATTGCTACATGTAAGAAGTTTTCAATCAAAAGTTGCAAAACTTCTCAATAATTTTTGTCAAAAATCACCTAATGCTCGTGCGGATGTGTGTGTAAAGGCAATCCGTCATGAGTATGTATGTACTCTGTTTTAAAGCTTGACATACGCTTTAATCCATCCGAAGAGATTTTATATATCGCGTCTACCATGGATTCCACAAACTCTTTATCATGCGAAATGATGATTATACTTTTGTCTATTTTTTTGAGTATTTCCATCAATTTCAGTTGCATCTCAAAATCAAGTCCGGACGTCGGCTCATCCAAAAGCATAAGTTTTGGTTCTGTTATCAAAACCCCAGCCAATGCTACAAGTTTTTTCTCGCCGCCCGAAAGATGATAAACGACTTTCTTTGCCAAATGAGAAATTTCCAAACTATCCAATATCGCATCGGTTTTTGCTTTCGCCTCATTTTTGTCCACACCGCGCGCTAAAAGGCTAAAAGCGACATCATCTTCCACTATCGGAGCCAAAAATTGATTATCGGAATCTTGCAAAAGATAACCGACCATATGACGAACGGATTTAAAATCATTGCTATTGTTGATTTTTTGATGAAAAAGCTCAATGCTGCCTTCCCTTATTGGATAAAGTCCGATTATCGTCTCCAATAAAGTCGTTTTTCCGCAGCCGTTTGGTCCGATAATGGCGATTTTTTCTTTATGGGAGACGCTGAGCGATATATTTTTAAAAAGCTCTCTGCCGTCTCTACTCATAGATATATTTTTGATATTTAAAGAACAACTCATAAAACAACTCCCCATCTACATGTAAGCGATATAAGCGTTATCAAGCAAAGAACTATATCGCAACGACTAAAAACTTGGCGCTTGCTCAGCGCATAAATCTCGCCTTTAAACCCACGCAAAAACATACTTTTTTGAAGATATTTTGCTCTTTCATATGCCTTTATAATCAAAATACCTACAAAACCCGCCATAATCTTATAACTTAAAAAATCTGTTTTAGGCTTGAATCCTCTTATATACAGAGTCTTTTTAAAAAGTGTAAATTCGCGCTTTATCAAAAAAATGGATCTGGCGGTGAAAAACACGATGGATACAAGTTTGTGGGAAAATCGCAATCTTTGCAGCGCCAAAGCTATGTCAAACTCATTTTTTTGGTAAAAGAGCAAAAGAGTTGCTAACAATATAAGATTTGAACGCACAAAAATAAGCAAAGCACTCTTAAAATCGCCCTGCATAAGCAAACTTATAACGATGATGATAACAAAAATGTTCAAAAAAAGCAGTTTTTGAAACGCCTCTTTCAAAGCGCAAAAATCTACAAAAATCAAAAACAACACGGGCAAGAACATAAAAATATATATATGTTCTTGCAGCGCTACGGTAAAGCTATAAAAAAATACCACTAAAAGAGAAGTAGTTGGCGATATGGATCTCATTTTTTCCTTTTAACAAACCATAGCATTAAAAAAATGACCGCTATAATTGCAAGAGCGATAAATATATTATACAAAGAGATGTCGGGAGGAAGGTCTTGCACATCGTCTTTCGTAAAGCTCTTCAGCGTATACTTCATCTCTTTAAAATGCCCCATACTTCCATCAACGCTTATCGTTACCACTTCGTTTGACGTTTCCAGGGAAGCTTTGCCATCATCGTCTGTAAATAATTTTGCAATGTTTTTATCATTTTCATCTTTTACAGTTACTTCACAATTTTTACAAGGAGATGATTTTGTAAAATAACTTTGAATATAAAGCGTGCCGTTATCGTCATATACAAAAAGGCTTATTTTATGAGCTGATAATACACCGACAGTTAAAATCAATAATACCGATATTTTGCGAAACATGAATTGTCCTTATTTTAGAAAAGATGGTTTGACTTTTTCAATAAAACTTAAAGTCAAAAGAGTAATAATTCCCTCTATAAACATTATGGGTACATGTGCCAAAAATGCGATTTTAGCCGCGGTCAAAAACCCTTCGCCATTTAAAGATAAAATAAAAGATAAAAGCAATGCCCCAAAAACGATAGGCAAAAACCCTACTAAAAACCAAACAATCTGCTTTTGCCATACTCTTTTGTAGCGAATACTGAAAAGCCAATAACCAACAAGAGCGGGTGTAGCAAGAGTAAAAAGATTTATACCAAGCGTCGTCATGCCGCCATATCCGAATAAAAGTCCTTGCAACAATAATGCGACAAAAATCGCAACAAATGCTCTCACTCCCAAAACCGCTCCAACTATCCCGTTTAATATTAAATGCACAGATGTAATGCCTATGGGAATATGTATAAACGAAGCTAAAAAAAATAGTGCGGAAAAGGCGGAGACTTTCGGTATATCTTCGCCTTTTAAAATTTTTAAAGCATATATTGTAACAGCCGCTGAAATAACCGCCCCTGCAATCAAAATCTTAGGTTCTAAAACGCCTTCGCTTATATGCATTATTTAACGCTCTCGGTTTTCAGCCAAAGCACAGCTCCAAGCTCTACGGGATACTCTTTGCCGTCTTTTTTTATACTTTGGTCGTCATCTATAAGCGCGGCAAATCCCCACCACCCCTCAAAAGGAAGCGCTGCATGAAAAACTCCGTTTTGATCGGCTTTTATCACTTGCGTAACATACATGTCGTTTGGAGCTTTTAAACCTTTTATGTTATAAAACTCTATCTCTATCTCGGCATTTGCCACAGGCTTGCCCTTATAAAGCACTTGAGCGCTAAATATATTTCCAGTATACAAAGAATATGGACGAGACAAAGGGATAATCTCAGCCTTCAATCCTATAGGCTCATCCCAGCCCTCGCTTGAACCAAAAGCATCCACTATCGTTTTTGTTTGATGTCTGATAAACTTATCTTCCGCAGGTTCAAAATATGGCGCGGGGTCAACGTAAAATTGATAAACTCCGGGCTCTTTTACGGTATATTTTGCGTTCCAAACGGTTAATTTGTCTTTTTTTGAGGAAGATTTTAAAATATTGAGCAACGATATTTTTTTACCGTCAACAAAAACGCCGGCTTCTTGCGGTTTAACCATATTCATAAGTTCTTGCTCAAATGGGTGAGTAAACTCATAAACTATGTTAATTTCATTTCCATCCTCTTGTTCAAGAACGCTTTTATCAACGATAATAGTTTGAAAATGTGCAAATGCCGATGAAATAAAAAACAAAACAAGCAATAATACTTTCATATAGATACTCCTATTAAATAATATCAAAATAAATTTGGTATTATTGCACTTATATAATAAATCTACGCTTATGAAATTTAATAAAAAAATATTACTAAAATTTGGTTGCTGATTATGCGTTTAACGACTTTTTTGTTGTAATGCTTTTATGGCGGCTCAATATTGGTAATTGCCGATGATATTCCCCTTAAAAAGTTAGGATATTTCCTCTGCTATTCCGCCTTCCTCTCTTATGTCATCTCCGCTTCTCTCTGTCATTCCTGTTTCAAGTAGTAATTCGCTCACCAATACGTCATTCCCGCTCGGACTGGAATCCAAAAACATTACCTACCCACACGAGTGTTGAGTCGTTATTGCAAGGAATGCAAAGCACAACAAAGCAATCTACTCTCTTCGTCATTCCTGCGTCACCCTTCGTAATTGATAGGAAGGAACAAAGCGACTGACGCAGCGATCCGGCAACGCGAAGTGTTCATACTTAAAAGTTTTAAAATCACAAGTTCTTGTTTTTTTGAATGAATTTAAAATGTCAACTATTTTTGATAATTCTTCGTCATTTCATTTCTTGCAATGACACAGAGGAGAAAATGACAAAAAGAAGTCTTGCTCACATTTGCGCCTTGCCGCTTCTTATGCAAAACAAAAAGGCGGTGTTTGCCGCCTTGATTTTTCATTTACCTCTTTAACGCAAAAACGTAAGGCGGTGACTAGCGCCTTACGCGCCGACAAGAGTCTTACAACTCCTGCCAATAAAGATATGGAAGTCCATCGTTTTTATTTAGGTCTATTTTCCAAGGATTTTCATCGTCATTTCCAAAACTCCATCCAAGACCGCCGTTGGTTATAGAATCGGAGTAAGTCGTCTCAGTTTTTAACTCTGCGATAGTTTTGTCTATACCATTAACTCCGCTTCCATCGTCTCCCGTTACGGTACTGCCATTTACCAATACATCATCCGATGCAAAATTGTTTGATAATGTTCCGCTAGCAAAAGACCCGATACGGCTTACGGCGCTTGTTCCGTTAATGGAAGGATTGAGGGCGACATTGTTTGAAACAGGACTAATGTTTGAAATGTATCCCGTTATGCCTCCGACATTATTTCCGCTGCCGATTACAATTGCCGTAGAGTAAGTGTTGGTAACGTTTCTAGCACCATTGGTATATCCTGCTATACCGCCGATACGGTTTGTTCCGCTGATAGTTCCCGCAGAGTAACTGTTTTTGATTGATGAATAGGTATAATTATATCCTATTATACCGCCGACATTTTGACTTGTACTGCTGACATTTCCCGTAGAATAACTGTTTTCAACCGCAGAGTCCTGAGAGCGTCCCGCTATACCTCCGACATTCTCGCCTGAGGCATTGACATTTCCTGCGAAATAACTGTTTTTGATAATAGCGCTACTGATATGATACCCTACTATACCGCCGACATTGGTTGTGCCGCTGAGGTTTGCAGAAGAGTGAGAGCGCTCAATGCTTGCGGAGTTGTATCCTACTATGCCCCCGACACTGCCTGCTCCGCTAACAGTTCCTTCGGAGAAAGAGTGTGAGACAGTACCGCCGTCGGTATTATATCCCGCTATGCCTCCTACACCACTGCTTGTTCCGACAACATTTCCTTTAAAATAAGCGTTTGTGAGATTTGAGGAGTGAACCCTTCCCGTTATACCTCCGACATATCCGGCTCCTTTTATATTGCCCCAAACTCTGATATTTTTAACATTAGCGCCGCGAATGATTCCAAAAAGACCGACATAATCGGTAGTTCTGTTTATCTGAAGATTGCTTATCGTGTGGTTATTGCCGTTGAAAAGACCTGAAAAGCATACGTTAATACTACTGCCTATGTTTTGCCAGCCTCCACTGTCAAATCCTGCCGCTCCATCTGTTGCGTTAAGCTCTATATCGTTTAAAAGAATATACTTACCGCTCAAATCAGTTCTTACATTATTTAAATCTTCCTGAGTAATAATCTCTTTAACATTTGCTATAGCATAAAGATTGATATCGCTGTCAAGATAGAAAAATACTAACGGCGTATTTTCTCCTTTTTTGTACCACGAACCTGATTTTATATTTGAAGGATTGATATTGCCTTCCTGTAACGATACGGATTCTATAAAACTTAAATTTTCATCATAAAACCCAATAGCATAAGTTACTGGAGGCGCGTTAACAACAATCTCAACCGTACTGCTTGCAACGCTTGCGGTTTGAACACCGTTGACATTATCGTTTGCATTAATAACAACCGCGTAATAATATACAGTTCCAGCGTCAGCAGTTAAAGGAGTATAAGATGAACTTGCAGCTCCCGATATAAGAGTTCCTCCACTGTTTTGGTTCACACTGTTTGAATACCATTGATAAGTTAAAGTTCCTCCATCGCTTACAGTTGCAATTATGCTAAGAGGTATTGAAGTATCGCCTTTGGTATAAGTTGAACCTGAAGGCTGAGTATTTATAACGGGCGTTGCAGCATTTGTAATGGTTGTATCACCGACTCCGTTATTATTAGAACCTCCACTGCCTCCGCATCCGACAAACAGAAAGAAAACGCTTAAGAAAAATAAAAGCTTTATTATCTGAACTAGAGAGAGAGAGAGAGAGAGAACGCTTTAAACTTAAACAAATCTAAAACTTGAACATTAGTCTGAAACGATTTATCAGACAATTGAGAATTTGCCATAGCAAACAGCATGTGAACTCCTTTTTTTAATTTGATATTGATTATTGATACGAATACTATATGAAATGCTATAAAAATCACCTTAAGAAAATGTATATTTTTACTATTTATTTTAAAAAAAATAAGAAAAGATTGGGAGGATTTGAAGTTTGAAACTGTTTTTTCAAAAAGCAGGTAACCTGATTGTTGGGGATTGGGGATTTCCTTATCCATCATTGCGAGCTCAGCGTGACAACCCTTTTTCCTCCGTCATTACGAGCCGCTTACGGCATGGCAATCCGGAAAAATTATCAAAAACGGTTGGTATCTTAAATTCATTCAAAAAACAAATCGGATTAAAAATCTAAAGTATTAAACACTTCGTATTGCTGGATTGCTTCGTCATTTCATTCCTCGCAATGACGGAAAGGTATTCCGAGCTCGTTACGACTTAACGCCGTATCGCACGCCTCTTAGTTTTTTTGAAAAACTCTTTGCTCGCGTGGAAATGACGAAAGGGGGTGCGGGAAATAACAAAAAGCAAGCAAATTCTTATCAGCCTGCAAATCGCCTAAAAAAGTAGTGATAAGACTTTTTTATCAGCTTGCAAATCCCGCTTCATTTAAAAATTGTGAGGGCAGATAACTTATTTTTTTGATTTTATCATACTTCGCAAATGATAAAAAAAGCTTATCTTTTGCTCTTGTGGTCGCTACATAAAAAAGTCTTCTCTCCTCTTCAAGACTTCCGCCGCCCATATTCATAAGTTTTCTATTTGGAAATCGTCCGTCCATCAAATCCACAATGTAAACCTCTTTAAATTCAAGTCCTTTGCTCGCATGAATACTCAAAAGATTTACCCCCTCTCCTTCGCTCATCTCGCTGCTGCCAAGCGTTAAAGCATTTAAAAATCCAAATACATCATTGTAATTTTTAGCCAAATCCCTAAGCAGCCAAGCTTTTCTCATTATTCTCTCTTTGGCTTCGTCAACAAGCCTCTTATCAACGTTCCCATCTTTCAGTGTTCCTCTTTTTTTTGCCAAAAAATTCACAATATCTTCAAATACATGTGAGTTTATCGCGTGTTCTACTAAACTTGCGGGCAGTTTTACAGTTTTGCTATCTTTCAAAAACTTATAAAAACCGTATATAAATTTAGCGCCCTCTTCGCTTAAATGCGAATTTTTCAAAACAGGATTTGATAAAAAAACCTCATCAAAACCAAACGAATAAAACCGCCCTACACTTCCGATTTCATGCAAATCATCAAATAAGCCAAGCTGAGAATTTTTAACTCTTTTTTTAAATGGATTTTCTATATCTTTGGGCTTAAAAAACGCTTCTTTGATGTCTCCGCCGCCAATCTCCAAAAGCGCGTCAAAAAGTTCTTTTGACAATGCCGCCCCAATACCTTTTGCATATTCAAAAATATGAATAAACGCCATCATATCTTTTGGATTTATAAATAAACTTACCAAATCCAGTATCGCTTTGACTTCGCGTGAATCAAAAAAACTATTGCTCCCTTTTCGTTTGCATTTGATATCAAATTCTCTCAAACTCGCCTCAATTCCATCAGCGCTTGAATTATTTCTAAAAATTACCGCTATCTCGCCGTGCACATTGTGTGAGCGGCTAATATTGCTTGCTATGGATTGATATTGCTCAAAAAGCTCATTATAAACAAGCAGTCTGGGAGCTTCAAATTCGCCCTCTCTTGTTACTTTGAGTTCTTTAGGATAAAGACGCGGATTTTTCTCTATCACTTTGTTCGCCAAAGATAAAATCATATGCGAAGATCTGTAATTTTTATCCAAAGTAAATATGCTAGCATCTGAGTAGCGCTCTTTAAATGTACCGATTATTTTTATATTTGCTCCGTTAAATGCGTAAATACTCTGGTCATAGTCTCCAACGCAAAATATGCTATTACATGTAAAAGCTTTTATCAAAGAGCCTTGAAGGGTATTCGTATCTTGATATTCGTCTATTAAAATCTCTTTGAAAACCAGACCATTATTAGTGTTTTGCAATTCATTTCTCAGCAAAACCAGCAAATCATTAAAATCCACATATGAAAATGCCCTCTTCTCCTCTTGAAACTCTTCTAAGATATCTTCATAAATATCAAAATATGCGCCATGCTCGCTCTCATTTTTTTCAAGCCATTCACTAAAGGAGAGGTTGATTTCAGAGTTTTGATATAGAGAAAAAAGGTCGTACAAATATGAAGATTGATATGGCTTAACAGTAGCGTCTATATGGTCAAACCGCCTCTTTGCATGTATGGTTTTGAGCAATATTTTCAATTCTTTCGGTTGTTTCAAAGTAATTTTTTTATCAATTTTCTTCAACAATTTATAGCTTATGGCGTGAAATGTGCCGGCTTCTATCTTTTTTACGGTTTCATTATCAAAAAAACGCGCGATTCTTTCTATCATCTCATTCGCTGCTTTATTGGTAAATGTGAGCAGTAAAATCTCTTCCGGTTTTATGCCTTTTTGCAAAAGGTAGGCGATTCTCGCAACAATCGTAGAAGTTTTGCCCGTACCGGCGCTTGCAATGATAAGATTGTGTCCGAAAGGCGCGGTAGCAGCGCTTAACTGTTCTGGGTTTAATCGCGAAAGAGGCATTATGTTCCTATAAATTTTCTAAAAACGGGAGGGTATCAAAATAATGATTAAATCTCAAGAAATTTTCTAATTATACTATTTATATCAAAATACTCGTTTAAGTGAAATCCTGCTAATATCACGATTAAATTTACAAAGGGTTCGTTCTTGGTTAGACCTAAAGGTTTTGGCAAAAAATACTTCACGCTATCTTCCATACAAGCGCATAGTTGCGCCGCCAAACTTCACAGCACGCTCGTAAGCATATGTCTATTTTTTACCAAAACAAATAAAGACAAAGAATCAAGCGGCAAAAATGACCCACCGACAGAATGTGAAAGTCTGCTTGACTCTCAAAATTTATATTATTTTATTTGCTCTTTTTTAAAACGCGTACAAAAAGTTTTAAAAACAAAAAAAGCTTTTCATAAATTTTATAACCGCTTATATTATGGTTTTCGCCGTTCCGGTATTCACCCTCCAAAACTTTGCTTTATTCATTTTTTTCAAATAAATTTCATTACATGTAAAGGATAAATTGATGATAAAAAACAGTATTGTGGGATTTCCCAGAATTGGACAACAAAGAGAATTGAAATTTGCGCTTGAAGCATTTTGGTCTGGCAAAATAGACGCTGACGAACTGCAAAAACAAGCCAAAGAATTAAGGCTTAGAAATTTAGAGTATCAAGAAGACGCAGGGATTGATTTGATAAGTTCAAACGATTTTAGTTTTTATGATGGAATGCTTGATACTATCGTACTGCTTGGTGCAATTCCGCAAAGATTTGCAAAATTAAGCGATGGATTGGAACTCTATTTTGCAATGGCAAGAGGAGATGAAAAAAGAGTCGCTATGGAAATGACAAAGTGGTTTAATACCAACTATCACTACATTGTCCCTGAGCTTTCAAAATCCACGCGTTTTACTCTAAATTCTCGCAAAATAATAGAGGAATTTAAAGAGGCAAAAGAGTTTGGCATAAATCCAAAGATTAATCTCATCGGTCCCATAACATTTTTATCTCTGTCAAAAAGCATGGACGGTAGCAATGTGTACGAACACTTTGACGCGATTTTGAAAGTATACGAGCAACTTTTGGAACAAATCGCCGCATTGGATGAAAAAGTATTTATTCAATTTGACGAACCTGTAATTGTCACGGATTTAAGCAATAAGCAAAAAAATTATCTTTTTAACGCATACGAAAAACTCTCGCAAGTTTCGCCGAAATTAAATCTTATAGTTTCAAGCTATTTTGATTATGTGGATGAAGATGTAGTTGAGGCTTTGTCAAATACTAAAATTTGGGGAATCGGACTTGATTTTGTTTACGGCAAAGAAAATTTTGACAATATCAAAAATATCAAAGATAAATATCTAATTGCAGGCGTGGTGGACGGAAGAAACATTTGGAAAAACGATATAAACGCCACTCTTAAACTTTTAGACAAAATAACTTCAAATGTACAAAAAGAGCGCATAATTGTCTCAACTTCTTGTTCCCTTCTACATGTACCCTACTCGCTAAAATACGAAGATAAACTGGATAGCGAAGTAAAAGATTGGCTTTCGTTTGCGCTTGAAAAACTTGACGAAATTTCGTTGATTTCAAAACTATTTCACAATGACGTTTTGCTTGAAAAAGACAATATCTCGCTCAATGCAAATACAAAGGCTAATCACTCGCGAAAAAACTCATCCAAAATTCACAATAGCGCTTTGCAAGAGAGATTGAAATCTTTTACAGGTCAAAAAAGAGAGCTGCCCTTTGAAGAACGTATAAAGATACAAAAGGAGATTTTGAAATACCCTTCATTAGCCACCACCACCATAGGTTCTTTTCCTCAAACGGATGATTTAAGAAATTTAAGGAGTAATTTTAAGAAAAATAAAATTTCTCAAGAAGAGTATGAAGAGGGCATCAAAAAATATATTGATGAATGCATAAAAATCCAAGAAGAGATTGGGCTTGATATTTTGGTACATGGAGAGCCTGAAAGAAACGATATGGTTGAATATTTCGGCGAACAGCTCAACGGTTATGCATTTACGCAAAACGGTTGGGTGCAAAGTTACGGAAGCCGTTGCGTGAAACCGCCGTTATTGTTTGGGGACATCACAAGAATAAAACCCATGAGCGTCAAATGGATAACATATGCCAAATCTCGCACTTCAAAAATCGTAAAAGGAATGTTAACAGGACCCGTTACCATTTTAAACTGGTCTTTTGTGAGGGATGATTTGGCTAAAAAAGATGTCGCCAAACAATTGGCTTTAGCGTTGAACGATGAGATAACGGACTTGCAAAATGCAAACATCAAAATCATTCAAGTTGACGAAGCCGCTTTTAAAGAGGGTTATCCTTTGAGAAAAAGCAAGAAAGATGAGTATGAAAAATGGGCGTTAGAAGCATTTAAATTATCTGTGAGCAGCGCAAAAGCTCAAACGCAAATCCACACTCACATGTGTTACAGCAACTTTAACGATATCATAAGAACTATTGAAGCTATGGACGCCGACGTTATTTCCATAGAAACGGCAAGGGCTGGAAATAAAATACTTAAAATATTTAAAGAAGTTGGCTACAAGCAAGAGATAGGTCCTGGCATATACGATATTCACTCTCCCAGAATTCCCAGCATTGAGGAGATGACAAATCAGATAAATGCGCTTTTGGAAATTTTCCCAAAAGAGAAACTTTGGATAAATCCGGATTGCGGATTGAAAACCAGAAAATGGAACGAAGTCGTACCTGCTCTTAAAAATCTCGTAAAAGCAGTCAAAAAGGTAAGAGAGAGCTAAAAAACCACACATCCCGCACTTTGTGTGGGATGGTTTGTTCTACGTCAATTAACGAAAAAGAAATTTTGCAAGCAAAAATTAAAAACTCTTTTATGTGAAAAATTCCTGCCAACAAATAAGTGGATTTAAAATATTGCATATACTACATGTATACCACTAAAATATTCCTAATTTAAATCATAGTAAAAAATACACTTATTGCTTAAAAATATCGACTAAATCCCACCGAAAAAATTGTTTTAGGCGAATAGTCATATTCGTGGAAATATCGCTCCAAACCGATATGAGTATCCCAAGAAAACGAAGGCGCATAAACGGCATATGCGCTCAATTTATCACTGCGATACCGATCGCTGCTATCCCAATAGTGTGTCCAATCGGTAATGAGCTTAGCATGACTGCCAAATCTTGCAATAATACCGCTTTTTGCAGCAATATAAAAATTTATTTCGCCATCGTATCCAATGCCAATTTTAGTTATGCTATATGCAACCGTATCCTTTATAATCGAGATACCAAATCCACGCCCCCATTCAAATGTACCGCTCAAACGATTGTATTTATTTTCGTCCGAAGCTAATCGAAAAGATTTTGACAAACCAACAACACGATAATCACCGATTGATTCAATAGCAATAAAATTCAATGTTTCTAACCGTATTTTTTTATTTTCACTGCGAAGCGCGATTTCCAAAAATTCACTTTTAATTTCTGTCGCTCCGGCATTTGAAACCGACAATATATTGCGGTAACTAGGCGCTGCATTTAGCCTAAATCCTCCGTCAAATCCCTCAATTGTAATTCGGCTTGCGCTTGGTGCATCTAGTGGATAAAATATTTTGCCAAGCTTAAAATAGGAACGTTCCACCATATTTGGATAAACATTCACACTTTTTATCAATCCGCGCTCTTCCAATATTTGTAAATATTCAGTTGGAGTTGCAAAAATAAAATGACGATCATCGTTGAAACTTTCACCTGCCACACGCAATATAGCTTCAATTGCCGTATTGCAATTATGCGTAATGAATTGATACAAAATAGGTGTCTCTTTTAACTCCCATAAGTGCTTTTGTAAACGATGTTTGGCATCATCTGATATCTTAAGTTCAAACTCCCAAAGCGAACGATTTTCTCCGTGAACATAAGTGTCAATTGTATCTTGATAAGGCATTAATGCATAAACACCGTTTGTCCCGCGCAATACAGCATTTAAATAACGCTCCAAGTTTCCATCTTTATTCATAAGTGCCATAAATGCAAAACTATGTTCTCTTAATGCACCCTCTTTATCTTCTCCTGAAATTTTTAAAATTGCATGCCCCATGACTGATGCCGGATGTGTTTGATCTTCAGCGACAAAAACGAGATAAATACGCTCAAAAGGAACTTTTTCAACATATGTTTTGTAATCCGTACAATCATTGCTTGGCAATTCATCCATGCTAATTACACCAACTTTAAGTAAAAATCCAATCGAGCGGGATATTTACACTGTGTTTTTGAGTCTGTTTTAAGAGCCATTATTGTTGCGTCTAATTCGGCTTTTGCGTTTTGGTTTCCATTTGGGGATATAAAAAATGCACTTTCTTGTCCGATAACACTCTTTTTGCCTTTATAATGTAAAAGTGTTTTCCACATGGAAAAATCATAACTTGAAAGTAAGTCTTGATTGTTTTGCCCCATCAAAATATGAGACAAAACAATCAAATTAATAAATAAAAATCTAAACAATATCAGGTATTATCGCTGCAATCAGATATTCTTTCAACAGGAACGACGATTTGCTCATCATATTTCCACATTCTGCCTGTAGCTGCATCTGTTGTTGTGCTAAACAAACAACTAAAACACCATATTGCATTAACAAAAAAAACTCCGCTAACTGTCGCATTCTTTTCTATTGTGGTGGCCTTTGTACATTTGCTTTCTTCAACAGAAACAATTAACGGCTGATTTGCACGTCTTACTGAAACAACAAAAGGCGTTTTACCGGATTGTGTTCCATCTTTATGTGTAACGGTAACCGTAGCACTTTTTAAGTCATTAGTGCTAATTATAACCGGCTGAGTATCTTTATTTACAAGCGAAGCGCATCCCACTATACTTAGCACAACAGCGCTTAGTAACAACCATGAAAAAATTTTCATTTTATCCCCCATGTTAAACTTTTTAATTCAATCTCATTTGTTTTTATCAATAGAGTTTGAAATTGCCAGTTTTGATTCCAAAACACCTTTTTGCCCCTCAAATTCATCTACAAGATGTAATTTATTGCGAGCATACATAATCCCCATTTTTACCTCCTGCCAAATGTAATATAGTTTGTTTGCCGCCACATCGACATTAAGAGTAGAATCATTCTCCGAACTTCCCATAAATGTGTAATTTCCCGGAAATAGTTCCAGATAGTGATATGTCTTCGATGCGGTTGAACCAATCAGCCAATTATCAATAAAAATATTCATTTTTATCGCTGCGCCCATAAATTCATTGCGATAAATGTAAACTCCTGCATTACCCTCGGCAGGTATTTTAAATTCCTTGGCTACTAAATCCATCTCTTCCGAAGCCATGGGAACATTAACTGCGCATCCGCTCAGCAACCATATATTAGTTAGTGCTACACAAAACAACAATATAGTTTTTTTCATTTAAATCTCTTACTATTTAAGCCAAAAAGTATAGGTGAACTGCAACGAAAGTCCGCCGAAATTATTAGATTCCTTGTAGCCATTTTGATAAGTAACCTCTACAGGAATGCTTCTATAACCTAGTAAAATTTTTGAACCGCCGCCAAAATTATAACCGCCGTAAATACCGTAACTTACGCCATTGCTATCGAGCTCGTAATATCCGTCGCTATCGCTTGAAGCGCTAATGGCACCAATCTCCGCTCCTACAAAAAAAGAGTTTTTTTCATAACCATTTATATGATATTCTGCTGCAACTCCAGAAATCAAAAGAGAATCCATACATGTATCTTCACCATAGGCATAATCAACAGAAACATATCCCATAAGATATGACAATTTGGGCTTAACAAGAAAATTTTCCGCAATGCCAATTGGCATGCCGGCTTGCAATTCAAAAAACATACCAAGACCGGATGAATCCGTCCCATATGCTCTTTCTATAGAATCCAACCGATCTCCGCTTGTATCAAGACCAAAACCGAATTCAAAACCTATATCTGCCGCTTGTGTTTTTATTGCACTAATCAATAAAAACGTAAAAAGAAGTGTAAAATTAAATATTTTACTCAATGTAAATCCTTGTATTGATTTTATATCTATAAATCATTTTGTTGCTATAAATGATTTTTTTTATTGAATGAATTAGAAAAACGTTGACAAAAAACGCATATAAAAAATGGGGATATTTTTGTGATTTAAAGTTTATATTAAGAAGAAATTTTTTTAAGTATCTTTTAAGCTCTCTCTCTCTCTCTCTCTGCAGAATTTATTGATACCAACTATCATTATAGCACCTCTTGCCTTTTATGTAAAACATTTCGCAATTCTATACAAAAATTAATTAAAAATATATAAATATGTCCAAAAAAATTTTATAAATCTTTTTTAAGTAAATTAAAATGTTAAATAGTTATTATTGATATATCTTCATAATTTTATTTTTAATTAATTCACTGTTTTTTTACAATAATACGAAATGAAAATGGTTTATAATTTATATATCAATAAGCTTTTTGGAAAATCAATTAGCGCAACTTTAACCCACAATACCAATAATTTATAAAATAACTTAAAGTTTTCACACCATACTAATTGCAAATTATCTCTTTTGAATCTCTATGGATTTAAATTCTTTTAAAAATTCATTACGGCTATTATTTTGTAATATACATAAAAAAATACCGCTAAATTACAAATCTTGTTTTTAAAAATACTTTTAACAAAATTTTAGTTATTCGTTTTTCTATTTTATTATAGACTTTACTTAGAAAATATTATGTATTTTATTTTTATTGATTACATGTAGTGTATTTAAAAAACCGCGATTTACTATTTTATATTTCTACTTTCGCATAAAATAGGCTTTTTGTTCTTTTGAAAGTCTTTCTATGGAGTATCTTAACATTGTGCGAGGCATTATTTTATGGTATTTTTTTAAAAAATCAAGAAGTTGAGCAAGCCCCTCAGACGAGACTTTTCCCATCTCTCTTAACATCCAGCCGCAAGCTTTATGCATTAAATCATGTTTGTGTGTCAAAAATTTTTCACATAAACTAATGAGCAAAACAAACTCGCCCTTGTGTACCAAATACCAATTTGCCACGACGCTCATTCGTTCTTCCCACAAAAAGCCGCTTTGCGAAAGAGTTTGCAATATCGCGCAGTCGCCGATTTCATAACAGTATCTGCCCAAAATCTTATAAACGGACACATCTACCAAATCCCAATTGTTAATATACCTTGTATGTTTAAGATAGAGCTTTACTATTTCATTTTTCTCTTTATCGTTCGCTTTATCAAATCTATTTACAAGCATAATGAGCGCGACAACTCTTGCTTCGTGCAAACGCTCTTTCAAAAGAACGCCAAGTTCGCTAAGTTCAATCTGCTTGTAAAAATTTTTTGCAATCAACTTCAAATCTTTCGCTCTAATACCGCAAAATGTATCGTTTATATCGCCATATCCGCCCTTAAAACATTTGAAAAAATTTGTATGATGAACCGCGTAAGTTTTATCTTCAAATTTTAAAAGCTCGTCGATTATGCTTTTTGCATCCATTTAATTACCTATCGTTTTTTCAAGTTATTAAATTTATTGCAACCCTCTATGTCTTTTAAATTGCAAGATTTTTTATAGTATGCCATAGCTTTGTTTAAATCTATTTTTATATTATTATCGCCAAACTCATATATGTCACCAAGCATAATACAACTGCTGCGCTCGCCTTTATCGCAAGTTTCATTAAAAAATTTCAAAGCTTTATCTAAACTGTCATTGCTACCTTTCGTCCTGTATTCATAATAATACAATCTAGCAAGCGTAGCGGCAAAAAATGTATTTTTCGGTTCTAGATTATAAGCTGTTTGTAAATACTCTTTGGCTTTCGCGTCGTTTTTTTCAAAACCATCGCCTAAAAAGTAAGCAATTCCTATATTAAAACAGCCTTCGGCAATTTTGCTGCTGCAATCTTGTCGATACATATCCAGTTTTGAGGAATCAAATCTATTTGTTTCAGCACTCAAATGCGTCAAACAAAAACAGCCAAAACATAGTAGTGTAACCAAAAACTTGATTGTCATAATATTTCCCTTCTATAAATTTTTTGGATTTATTTTAACATAAATTTTATAATTTTATATGAAATATCAGATATATGCATTAATTAATTTTAATATTTTTTTAATTATTGCAAATGAATAAACTTTAAAATTGTCTTGAATCTCTTACATGTAGCCAAAGGGGTTTTTCAACAATTTTTAAGTAAAATTAATGTTTTTATCAAATAAATTGAGTATAGCACAAGGGTTAAAAATGAGCGAAAAAGCAGTTTCGTATGAGCCAAAAAACATAGAAGATAGTTATTATAAGATTTGGGAAAGCAGAGGATATTTTGAGCTTGAAGGCAATAAAGATATACAAAAAAAGGGTAAAAATTTTTCTATCATGATGCCTCCTCCGAATGTAACAGGAAGTCTTCACATCGGACACGGTTTAACTTTTACGCTTCAAGATATACTAACTCGTTACAAAAGAATGGACGGATATAAAACGCTTTGGCAGCCCGGAGTTGACCACGCGGGAATCGCCACTCAAAACGTCGTTGAAAAACAGCTTTTAAAAGATGGTGTTAAAAAAGAGGATATAGGAAGAGAAAAATTTTTACAAAAAGTATGGGAATGGAAAAAATACAGCGGCGATGAAATAACAAAACAGTTGCGAAAATTAGGCGCAAGTCCCGCTTGGAGCAGAGAGCGTTTCACAATGGACGAAGGGCTTAAAAACGCGGTTAGAAAGGCTTTTGTAACTCTTTATGACGAAGGGTTGATAGTGCGCGGAAATTATATGGTCAATTGGTGTACGCACGATGGCGCGCTTAGCGATATAGAAGTTGAATATGAAGAACACAAGGGAAAATTATACTATTTAAAATATTTTTTGAAAAATTCGGATGAATATTTGACGGTTGCCACAACAAGACCTGAAACATTTTTCGGCGATACTGCGGTTATGGTAAATCCTGACGATGAGAGATATAGACAATATATCGGCAAAAGCATAGTTTTGCCTATTATTAACCGTGAAATAAAAGTCATCTCAGACCCACATGTAGACAAAGAGTTTGGTTCCGGTTGCGTAAAGGTAACTCCCGCTCACGATATAAATGACTACGAGGTAGGCAAAGAACATGATTTGGAATTTATCACCATATTTGACGAAAATGGTATTTTAAATGATTATTGCGGAAAATTTAAAGGCAAAGAGAGACTAAAAGCAAGAGATGAGATAGTAGACGCGTTGCAAAAAAGTGGAAATATAGAAAAAATTGAAGATTATATAAATCAAGTCGGACACTGCTACAGATGCAAAAATATAGTCGAGCCTTATATCTCAAAACAGTGGTTTGTTAAAAAAGAGATAGCCAAGGGCGCTATCGCGAAAGTAAACGACGCTCTTATAAAATTCCACCCGCCTCATTGGATAAACTCATATAACGCTTGGATGAAAGATTTGAAAGATTGGTGCATCTCAAGACAACTCTGGTGGGGACACAGAATACCTGTGTTTTATTGCGACGAGTGCGGCAACGAATGGGCAAGCAATGAAGAAAATCCGAGCAAATGCCCAAAGTGCGACTCCAAAAACTTTCATCAAGATCCCGATGTGCTTGATACGTGGTTTAGTTCGGGACTATGGCCATTTTCAACGCTTGGGTGGGAAAATGGTACATATGCCGATGAAAAATGCGGCGAAAATGATCTAAATGAGTTTTATCCAAATTCCATTTTAATCACAGGATTTGACATTTTATTTTTCTGGGTCGCCAGAATGATGTTTTCGGGCGAACATTTTATGAAAAAACTGCCTTTTGCAAATGTATACTTACACGCGTTAGTGCGAGATGAATTCGGTCAAAAAATGAGCAAATCAAAAGGCAACGTAATAGACCCATTAGATATGATAAATGAGTTTAGTGCAGACGCGTTGCGTTTTACTTTGGCGGTTTTAGCTGTTCAAGGAAGAGATATAAAACTTAGCAAAGATAGACTCGAACAGATGAGAAACTTCACAAATAAGCTTTTCAATGCCTCAAGATTTTTACTTTTAAATGAAAAAAGTTTTCAAGATTTGCAACATGTAAGTATAAAAACAAAATTGGGACTTTATATAAAAAGTCGTCTGAATGCGACTACAAAAGAGGTGCGAGACTATCTTGACAGTTATAGATTTAACGATGCGGCTACAACGCTTTACCGCTTTTTGTGGGGAGAATTCTGCGATTGGGGTATAGAACTTGCCAAAGCGCAAAAAGAGGCTATAAGCGAGCTTGGAGCAATTTTTAAAGAAGCTATGAAGCTGCTGCATCCTTTTATGCCTTTTATTTCAGAATATCTCTATCAAGAATTAAGCGGCACATCGCTTGAGAGAGCTCAATCTATTATGATAAAACCATATCCTGACGATTTGATACAGGATAAAGATATAGAGGAGACTTTTTCGCTTGTTATTGAAGCTATCGTTGGAATACGACGCGCAAAAGCTACGCTTGATATTGCCGGATTGATACCAAAAGCAGCTGTAAAGTTTGGAAATAAAACATTTGACGAGCAATTTTTGTCATTTGTAAAATTGCTTGCGAAAGTAGAAAATATAACCTTTATAAAAACAAATATAGAAAATGCTGTGCGCGATGTGGGCGATAATTTGGAAGTTTTTATACCGCTTGAAAATGTGGATTTGACTCCGCTGATTCAAAGATTAAACGCTCAAAAAATAAAGCTTGAAAAAGAGATTATAAAACTTGAAAATATGCTTGGTAACGAAAAATTTGTAGCAAATGCCCCAAAAGATGTAGTTGAACAAAATAAAAACGCGCTGAATGACGCAATATCTAAAATCTCAAAAGTAAATGACGAATTAAACACACTCTCAAAGGCAGCAAATTGATAGAGATATCAAATCTTGGCAAATATTTCGGAAATAATAAAATACTGCATAACATCACTTTAAAAATCAAACAAAATGAAATATTCGCGATAGTCGGACACAGTGGTGCCGGAAAATCAACTTTGCTTCGTTGCATAAACGGACTTGAAAAATATGATGAAGGCAATTTAAAAGTCTTCGGCGAAGAGATTGGCAAAATGAGCGAAGACCAACTGCGCTTTTTAAGAAAAAATATAGGAATGATTTTTCAGCATTTCTCACTGCTTGAACAAAAAAACGTATATCAAAACGTAGCGCTTCCAATGCAGCTTTGGGGATATAAAAAAAGCGATATAGACAAAAAAACGGAAGAGCTTTTGACGCTTGTAGGACTTATTCACAAAAAAAATAGTTATCCCAAAGCTTTAAGCGGCGGCGAAAAACAAAGAGTCGCCATAGCAAGAGCTTTAACGCTGGAACCTAATATTCTTTTGAGCGATGAAGCCACTAGCGCGTTAGACCCCAACACAACTCTATCTATACTTGAACTTTTAAAAACCGTAAATAAAACGCTTGGTGTTACCATAATTTTAGTAACACATGAAATGAATGTGGTAAAAACTGCTGCGAACAGAGCCCTTTTGCTTGAAAACGGACAGATTATAGGTCTTGGAGAGATAGAGTCTTTATTTTTAAAACCTAATGAGCGAATGAGAAAATTCTTAGGCGAAGAGGATATTTTACCAGAACACGGTGTAAATATCAGATTATATTTTCCAAGTACGATATCGGATAAAGCGATAGTTACCGCTATGGCAAGAAAACTTGGCGTAGATTTTGGCATTGTTTGGGGCAGACTTGAAAAATTAGGCGATAAGGTGGTAGGTTCTTTGGTCATCAATGTAGATTCAAAATATGCTGATATCACGAAAAACTATCTGGAAACAGAAACGGAAATCTCTTGGGAGACAATCTAATGACCGACAGATTCGCAGCGATAACAAAACTAATGTTACAAGCTTTGCTTGAAACTTTTTATATGAGTTTGGCATCTACTTTTTTTGCCGTACTGATAGGATTTTTAATCTCAATAATTTTAGTGATGACGGATAAAAACGGATTATCGCCGAACAGGTATATTTATGGTTCGCTTGATATTATAGTAAATACATTCCGTTCGTTTCCTTTTATCATACTAATTATTATACTATTTCCGTTTACGAAAATAATCATAGGTAAAATCACAGGCACAACCGCTTCAATCGTACCTTTGACGATAGGAGCAGCGCCTTTTGTAGCAAGGATATTTGAAAACGCATTCAAAGAAGTGCACTATGGTATAATTGAGGCCGCCAAATCATTCGGCGCAAGCAAACTTCAGATAATTTTCAAAGTTATGCTTCCGGAAGCTATGCCAAGCATTATTTCGGCTATTACTTTAACATTGATAGTAATTGTCGGCTTTTCGGCAATGGCAGGCACAGTCGGCGGAGGAGGCTTGGGACAAGTTGCCATACAATACGGATATAACGGATTTCAAGCAGATATTTTGCTCTACACCGTTGTTGTACTTATTGTGCTCGTACAACTTTTTCAAGCGCTCGGCAATCTGGTCTACAAGACCATCAAACATTAAACTAAAGGGGTTTTTAATGAAAAAATTTTATGTTTTACTTATGGGTATTGCGCTTACTTTCACCGCTTGCGCCAATAACAAAGAGACTTCCAAAACAATAACGGTAGGCGCTACACCCGTTCCACATGCAGAGATTTTAGAGTTTGTAAAGCCGCTTCTTGAAAAAGAGGGTTATACACTCAATATTCAAGTTTTTAACGACTATGTTATACCCAACATGGCGGTATTTAACGGCGAAATTGACGCTAACTTTTTTCAGCATTCGCCATATCTTGAGCAGTTCAATAAAGATAAAAATACCGATTTGATAAAAACTGTTTCGGTTCATTTGGAGCCTATCGGTATCTATTCTACCAAGCTAACCTCTATATATGAGCTATCAAACGGCAGCAGCATAGCTATACCAAACGATCCTACAAATAGTAACAGAGCACTTGAAGTATTGCAAGACGCCAATATCATAAAGCTAAACAGCAAAAAAGAGATAAAAACAAAACTTGATATTATTGAAAATCCGAAAAATATTGAAATAGTTGAGATAGAAGCTCCTCAATTACCGCGAACAATCAGCGATTTTGATTTGTCTGTCATCAACACAAATTTTGCTATCGTGGCTAAATTAAATCCGCTCAAAGACGCGCTTTTTCTAGAAAGCAAAGAGTCTCCTTACGCCAATATCGTGGTTGTCAAAAAAGGAAACGAGAATAAAGAGAATATTAAAGCTCTTAATAAAGTGTTAAATTCCGAAGAGGTTCGCAAATTTATACGCGAAAAGTATCAAGGCGCAATCATAGAGGCGTTTTAACACTTTATGATAGAGTCTGTCTCATTATGGTTAGTTGAAACGATAGGAAGTTTCGGATATATCGGGATTTTTGTCCTTATGGCGATTGAGAGTTCCATATTTCCGCTTCCAAGCGAGGTAGTTATTATTCCTGCGGGCTATCTTGCATATAAAGGCGAAATGAGCTATTTTTTAATAGTCGTATGCGGCACTTTAGGTTCGCTTGCGGGGGCTTGTTTTAACTACTATTTGGCTTTTAAGCTTGGGCGAATTCTGCTTTTAAAATACGGCAAATACATTTTTATAAAACCGCATCACTTAGAAAAAGTAGAAGTTTTTTTCAACCGACATGGAGAGATTTCAACATTCAGCGGAAGGCTTGTACTTGGCGTAAGACATTTCATATCCTTGCCGGCGGGACTTGCCCGTATGAATTTAGCTAAATTCTCTTTTTATACGCTTTTGGGTTCGTTCATTTGGGTGAATATTTTGGCGTTGCTTGGATTTTTTATAGGAGAAAATGAGGAGCTGATACAAAAATACTTGATGTATATTATCGTCGGTTTGATTGTGTTAACAGTTACGGGCGGTATTATATACTTTTGGCGAGAGAAAAAACAAAAATGGCAGCCATAATATTACGGCTCATTTTTAGCTCTCTCAAATGCTGCGCAGCCTTGATTGTTTTTCAAATCACATGATTTTTTAAAATATTTCTCCGCTTTTCTAAAATCTTCGGCAATACCGCCTTTTGCGGCAAACATCATACCCGCGTTATAACAACCCATACTGTTATTGCCCTCACAAGCTTTATCAAACAACTCATAAGCTCTATTTTTATCAACCTCAACGCTTTGACCAAGCATATATACATATCCTAGATTATAACATCCTGACATATCTCCACCTTCACAAGCCTGCTTAAAAAATCTGTGAGCTTTAGCGTAGTCTTTAATGCCTTTGCCATCTCTATAAAGCGTTCCCAAATTAGAGCACTCGCTCATCTTTCCTCCATCACACGCTCTCTTATAATACTTCATAGCCTCAAAATAACTCTGCTCAACGCCCAATCCTTTATTGTACATATATCCAAGATACGAGCAAGCTCGTATATCCTCGCCTTCGCAAGCAGCGTCAAAAAATTGAGCGGCGACGACGTAATCCTGCTTGATACCTCTGGCGTTATAGTAAATATCTCCCACATAAAAACAACTATTTGGGTATCCATATCTGCAAGTTTGATAATATAATTCTAATGCTTTATTATAATTTTGCGATGTGCCTTCACCGCTATAGTACATACCTGCCAAACGATGACAACCGCTGATAAGCATACCGTCGCAAGCTTTTTGATACAATTTAAATGCTTTATCGTAGTTTTGCTCCACACCTTTACCATTGTAATAAATTGAAGCTAAATTATTACACGCCCAACTCATTCTTTCATTGCATGATTTTGTGTAAAATTCTATGGCTTTCTGATAATCCTGTTTAACGCCTTTACCATGACTATATAAAAAACCAAGATTATAGCAACCTTTAGTACTTCCACCATCACACGATTTTTTATATAACTCAAAAGCTTTAGAAAAATTCTCTTTCGTGCCTGCACCCGTACCATACATTGCTCCCAACGCAGAACAACCGGACGCATCGTCATTATCGCAAGCTTTTTTGTACAACTCAAAGGCTTTTTTATAATTCTGCTGTATACCTTCTCCATTATTATAAAAATTGCCTAAACGGTAGCAACTATTATAATTTCCGCTATCACACATTTGATGAAATAATTTCATTGATTTTTTAAAATCACCTTTATCATAAGCTTTTTCAGCCTCAATAAAATCATCAGCCAAAATAACTGTATTTATCAACAATAAGCCTGCAAAAATTTTTGAAAAACTTACCATTTCATTCTCCTTTTAGCTTTTTGGTCTAAACGCCTTTATCACATTCTCATCGCACTCTATGTATTCTCCGCCTATCAAGTCTATGCAATAAGGCACCGCCGGAAACACAGCTTCCAGACACTTTTTAATAGATTTTGGTTTACCAGGAAGGTTGATAATAAGACATTTTCCTCTTATGCCAGCCGTCTGCCTTGATAAGATGGCTGTCGGCACATAATTCAGGCTTGTTTGGCGCATAAGTTCGCCAAAACCCGGCAACATTTTTTCGCATACTTTCTCGGTAGCTTCAGGCGTGACATCTCTTATGGTCGGTCCCGTTCCGCCCGTAGTTACAATGAGGCAACATCCAACATTGTCAGCCATACCTATAAGTTCTTTTTCTATTTTGTCTTTTTCATCAGGAATGACTTTGTAAATACTCTCCCACTCGCTTTTTATGTAACTTTTAAGTATATTAATGATGGCTTTTCCAGAAATATCATCGTAAATTCCTGCGCTGGCTCTATCCGAAAGCGTCAATATCCCTATCTTTATCATATCAATTCTTTTGTAGTGTAAACAGTAGCGTAAGATTTGAACTCATTGTTGAGCGGATGTCCGTACGTTGAGAGATAGACCTCTATATTTATGCCTTTATCTTTTAATGCTTTTAAATCTATAAATTTTGTCAGCAAAAACAGTTGAAGCGTATCTATCCTATCTTGACTCAAAAGCGCGTACTCATAAGCTTCTTGACATTTATCGTCTATGCCTATCACGCAAAAATCGCTTTTATCAAAATATCGTTCAAAAGTTTTTTTCAAATCTTCAGACGAACTAAAAAACCTTGCCAAGCATCTCCTTGATATTCTCTTTCGTCAAGTTTTCTTCTTCCAAAAGTACGGCTATTAACAAATCCAAAGGCTTTTTCATTCCCTCCAAAAATGTCTCCATCTCTTTTAGAGCGCTTGAGAGTATAGTTTCTATATCCTGCGCGGTAGGAAGCAATCTATCGCCCATAGCGTACTTTTCAACCATCTCAGTAGCTAACCGCCTTGCTTTGTTTAAATCCTCGCTTGAGTTTGAATAAGTTTCGTTAAAATATATTTTTGAAGCGGCAATACCTGCGAATGAGACTTTAATCTTTGCCATAATCTCCGTGCGGGATTCTATCTCTTTATCTATCTCTTTTGTAAAATCTCCAACCAAACCTATTTTGTCAAAATCTATCTCAAACCAATAAGCGCAAAGAGCTTTTGCAGCTTGATAAACGGCTTGTACGTTTTTTTCTTTTTCGGAGTATCGCATAAGTCTTTTTTTTCCAAGTAACACCTTATCTCGTACGGCTAAAAAATCCTCCATTTCCACCTTTTTACTCTTTCTTCTCAAAGCATTTATCGCGGCTTCATTTACAAGAGTGGAGAGCGCTGCTCCGTTAAAACCAACGCTCATTTTAGCGATATCGGATATATTGACATTGTGCGTTTTGTCTGCCAAATATGCGTCTATTATCTTTTCTCTATCGTGTAAATCGGGTAAAGAGACAAAAATACGCCTGTCAAATCTTCCGGATCTTAGCAACGCCTCGTCTATCATCTCAAGGCGATTTGTAGCAGCTATAACTATAACGCCGGAATTATCCTCAAAGCCGTCCATTTCGGTTAAGAGCTGATTTAACGTTGCTTCTCTTTCGTCGTTTCTCATACCGCCGCGCGCTTTGCCGACTGCATCAACTTCGTCTATAAAAACAATTGAAGGAGCGTTTGATTTGGCTACGGAAAAAAGTTCTCTTACTCTTTTAGCTCCCATACCGACATATATCTGTACAAAACTAGCTCCGCTTTGATAAAAAAACGGTACATTAGCTTCTCCCGCAACCGCTTTAGCTATCATTGTTTTACCTACGCCGGGAGGTCCTACCAATAAAACTCCGCGCGGAAGTTTTACGCCCATCTTTTGATAAACGGATGGATTTTTCAAAAAATCAACAATTTCAACAAGCTCCTCTTTTACGCTTTTTATTCCGGCTACATCAGAAAATTTCAACTTTGAGACAGATGGTGAAAATTTAGCCGTATGCGCGCCCTCTTCTTCTATAGCTATATTTTTCAGATTCGTAAGATTTTGCTGGTTCTGCATCTTGCCTTTTTGTATTTTTTGATAATAGTACAAAGAAAAAAGTGAAAGAACAAAAAGGATAAAAATCAAAATCAACTCTGCAAAATTATTCTCTTTTTTTACATCTACAGGCACAATCAAAAGAAGTTGTTCCATGTTAACTCCATCTTTTATTATGCTGTAAACCCCCAAGTTTGTATATAAAATAATCTCGTCTCCATATACTTTAGCCTCTTTTATTTTGTTTTCAACGACAAGTTTGTCATAAAATTTCATATCTATGGCTTTAGGCGAATTTTTAATAAATATATAGCCTATGAGCAATGCTAAAATACAAAACGACATTATTAAAATTTGTAATCTATTTGGTTTAAAAGGTCGCATAGTTCCCCTCTCTTTTTGCTTCATAATCATCAATAATTATCCATTTTTTGACCAAATTATCTTTGGAATGAATAAAAATTCTATTGTAAAATTGGTCAAATCCGGTATAAAAACCGCTCTTTTGTTCTTCAACCAATACATTTAGCTTAACTTTTTTTTGTCTAAAAACAAAGTTATTCTCTTGAATTATAGCTTGAATCTCTTTTAGTCTGCTTTTTGCCATATTTCCATCAACCGTCTGCTTCATTGACGCCGAAAGTGTACCGTCTCTTTTTGAATAACAAAATGCGTGCAAATGTGTTAAAGGAAATTTTTTAAAATTCAAAAGCGCATCTTGCCAAATCTCCTCGTTTTCTCCCGGATGTCCTACTATAAAATCGGTTCCCAAAGCAAATCCCAAAGAGTAGAGCTCTAAAAAAAGTTCCAAGTCTTTTTTGACGCTGTTTCTGCGCCTCATAATCTTCAACATCTCTTCGTTTGTATGCTGCAACGCAATATGCAAATGTTTTTCAAGCCAAGGCTCTTTTAATATCTCCTTAAAACTATCATCTATTTGAACGGGCTCTATACTGCCCATGCGCACCCTCTTCACGCCATTTATCGCGCCTATTTTTTGAAGCAACTTTCCAAGCGTCGTATTAGTATCCTTACCGTAACTTCCTATATTTGTGCCCGTCAAAACAAATTCGCCGAAGCCATTTTCTGACAATACTTTCACTTGTTCTATTATCTTATCTTCATTTTGACTTCTTGCTTTGCCTCTTACATGTGGGATAATGCAATAACTGCAAGAAAAATTACAGCCTTCTTGTATCTTAATAAAAGCTTTGCTCTTATCGTGATAATCTGATACTATATTTTTGTCAAGATGTGTTAAAACTCCTATGTTTTTGAAAGGTTCTTCGGAAAAAAGCAATCTATTTATATTCTCTTTTTCAGAATGCCCCAAAACTCCAAAAACTTTTTTGTGAGCAAACAGTTTGTTGCCTTGCGTATCGGCTCCGCATCCTGCGAAGATTATTTTTTTGCCGTTTTTGTTTTGCTTTGATATATAATTTCTAACACCGCTATCCGCTCCGTTCGTGACGGTACATGAATTTACTACTATGATATCGGCTGTTATTTCATTGTCTGTCGCCTCAAAATCTTTAAGACGCCCTATCATCATTTGCGTATCGTAAATATTTGTCCTGCAACCAAATGTTTTAAAAAATACTTTAGGTTTTACCAAAGGCTCACTCATTTGCTTCCCCAACTTCGCCAGGATACTTCACATCCGAAGCTCGCCTTAAATTTAATGTTTGCGTAGGGTAAGCTATGACTATGTCATCTTCTTTATTGATGGCGTCTATTATCTCGCCGCTTAAAGTGCTTCTCAAAGCCAAGGCGGCATAAGAGTTAGTCATATACCATACATGTATGGTAAGTCCGTGCGGTTCAATAAACGAAAAGATTTTGGGTTCTACATTTGTATTTTTGAGATTGTACTTTTGTCTTAATTGATTTAGCTGCTTTCTTGCTATTTCGGTATAGCCTTTTGAATATTTCTTTGTAATTTCTTTTATAATATACATCGCTTTTTTATAATTTGAATCAAACGATATCGTCAAATATATACCGTCCCACACGGTCTTTAACGTCTCATGAGTATAGTTTGAAATGAGACTTGTAAATATAAAATTGTTTGGTATAAATATCACTCTGCCGGCACGCTTATTTTCAAGATAGGTAGTTAAAGTTACATCTTCCAAAATGGTCATTCTCATCCAAGATATATCCACTATATCGCCGACGTATGAACATCCGTCCTGATGAACTTTTACCCTATCTCCTACGCTGAAACTGCGCCCGAATGTTATCACAGTCCAACCGAGTATATTCATAAACATATCTTTCATAGCAATAGCAATACCGGCGGATGCAAAACCCAAAACAGCAACAAGATAAGTCATATTTTCAATGTATGTAAACAGTAAAATCAAAATGATAAGCGTTATGTTGGTGATGTTTATCACTTTATTGACAATATAACTTTTTTCGCTCGCCGACGTAAAACGCTTTGAGAAAAACTTCAATAAAAAAGAGATAAATATAATTGAAGCGATAACGGTAAATATGAAAAATGTGCGTTTTGTCTCATTTTCTATAGCGTCAGAAGCGCGCATAACAGCTTCATTTATCTTCCTTTCATAAATAGAAGCCGACGTTAAAACTATATCGTAAGCAGAATTAAACTCTTTCATGAGAATTTTGTTGTTTTCTTGTAAGCTTGCAAAAGAGCCGTTGTCATCAAGCTCTATCATGTATTCTAATATCTCGTTTTTTTCTTGCAAATTATCAATCAAAACTTCCAAATCGCGCGAAAGTTTGTTGTACTCCTCTAAATCTTGTTTAATTTTTTTGATATATGAAAATCCGGAAAATATAGCAAACGGATTGCTGATAGATGGTATGAGCGGAACTTCCGGGGATTTTAAAAGTCCTGAAAAAGGAGCGTTTTGAAATTCGCTCAACTGTTCCATCTGACTCTCCAGAACATCGCGCCTTCTCTCCATTTCGTTAAGTTTTGCCGAAGAATTTTTACCGACTCTAACCTTAAGCTTTTTTACATCTTCAAGCACCGATTCTAATTCGGCTTGTTTTGCTTTATATATATTGTAATTTTCGTGCCTTGCAAACCAAATATTATTTCTGTTTGTATCGTCGATTATTTCAAGTTTTAATTTATAATCACTCAATAGCTGTTCCATAGTCTGATTTTTGCTTTGCACAGTTTGATTTGTATCGGCAAAAAGCATACCCGCCAAAAAAACAAGAGTTAGAAATACTGTTTTCATCGACTAAAAACCTTTAAGCTATTTTTCACCATTTCTTCTGTGATACTGTCTCTTATCGCAAAATTTCCTATGTGATTTGGCAAAATAAACGTTATTTTGGAATTACTGCTTTTTTTATCAAGAAAAAACGAACTATAAAAACTGTCTATATCTTGTATCTTGTATCTTGTCGGAAGAGAAAAAAATTGCAGCGCCTTTTCTATTTTGTCCGCTTCATCTTGTCCTAAAAGTCCTAAATTTATCGCTAATTCATTTGCCATTACTATCCCAAAAGCTACCGCTTCACCGTGCAAATACTCGCGATAATTAGTCTCTTGTTCTATTACATGTGCAAACGTATGTCCGTAATTTAAAACAGCTCTTATGCCACTTTCTTTTTCGTCTTGCGCCACAATATCGGCTTTTATTTTTATACTTTTTGCTATCGCCTCTTTTAAATTTACATCGTCGCTCAAATCTGTATCTTCAAGCCAATAAAAAAACTCTTTATCAAACATAACCGCCATTTTAATTATCTCTGCAACTCCAGCGTTAAATTCGCGCTTCGGCAATGTTTTTAAAAATTCGCTTTCACAATAAACGACGCGCGGCTGATAAAAAGAACCTATCAAATTTTTTCCAAAACTATTGTTTACACCCGTCTTTCCGCCGACACTAGCATCTACTTGAGCCAAAAGCGTTGTCGGTACTTGGATAAAATTTATACCTCTTTGATAAACGGACGCTGCAAAACCTGTCATATCCCCAACAACGCCTCCTCCAAAAGCTATGAGGGTGGATTTTCTATCTAATTTCATTTTAAAAAGCTCGTTTAGTATATATTCTATAGTTTGTAAGTTTTTATACTCTTCGCCGTCTTTTACGACAACTTCATAAAGTTCTTTTGCTTTTATCTTGCTTTTTATATTTTCAAGATGAATTTTAGCCACCGTTTCATTGGTTATAATAGCGGCTTTGCCATCAAGCACAATCTCTTCAAGTTCGTCGATAAAGACATTGTAATCCGAACTTTTAGATGCGGCGAATCTTATCTCTACTCTCATATCCTTCCTATATTTTATGATATTCTCTGATTATACTAAAATTTAAAATTTTTTACTCCAATATCGGCAAAAAAAGCTGACATTTATCTTCTAAAATAAAATGAACCCTATTTAAATCGGTAGAAAACAGGGAAAGCACTCTTGATTTTGCAAAAGCTTCATAAAATGGTATAAATTGCAAAATATCGGTCGCTTTTTTAAATTCCAAAATCGGATTTTTCTCGTTGCTTTTTACAACTTCTATCTTTTTTTCGTAAAGTTTGGCAATATTTTCAAAATGCTCTATAAGTGCGGTCTTTTCCTCAAAATTATCAGGGTCAAAATCGTAAAATTGCATTTTTAGATTTAATTGAGCCGAAATATCAAACATAACGGATGAATTTTTTTCGGCATTATCTATATTTCCGCCTAAAACAACGCCTTTTTTCAGTTTTGAAAGCGGGATTTGTCCGATTTTAAATATGGGCGTTTCGCACTCGAAAAGAGCTTTTATATTGGAGTTGAAAAACTGCTTGTCAACAACGCAAAGTCCGACATTTAAACTATAAACGTCTTTTTTATACATGTACTCGTGCGAAGTGTTATAATAGTCTACATGCATGTCTATATCGTCGCTGTTTAACTCTTTTATTTTGCTAAAAATAGACGAATACGTCGGATTTATCACTTTTAAATATAATTTTTTCGAATTTAACTTTGCATGTAGATACAAAGCATCGTCCAAAAGTTTTTCAATTCTAAAGCTATTCATATTTTTCATATCAACCAAACAATATATATTGCTGCCAAAAGGCAATGGAAACTGTCCAAGCTCTTTTTTTATACTTTTATATACATTTTGCAAAATATCAGGAGCGCCCACAATAAGCAAACTATCGTTTGGCTGAATCATTAAATTGGGCTTGGGCAACAAAAGGGTATTGTTTCTGTAAACTGCCGCTATACGCCACTTTGTTTGTTCTATGCCGCCTATATGTCTATATACATAGGAGCTTCCGACCGGCACTTGCACATCCATTATTTCACCTATGGCAAGTCCCACGTTTTGCGCTGTTACCGGAGTGTTCGGCAAAAAATCGGCAAATCTATAAGCTATAATCTCTCTTGATTCGATTAGCGTTAAATACTTATCTTCAAGTTCGAACCCCCACCTATCCATCAAATAAATAGGTACTTTTTTGTCAAATTGCCTTATATTTTTATACGAACCCACAGCATCTAATTTTTTTGAGACAGCTATCATAACTTGATAATAATCTTTACTCATAATGGGTGTCATTTTTTCAAAACTTGTCGGGTCAAACGAATGAATCTCAAAATTTTCGGGAAATGCAAAATCGGGCAGCGTTTTTTTTCTATAATAGACAATCGTATAATCATTATTGTCGTTAGAAAGACTTATTGCTCTTTCTAAAAAATATTTTGCTAAAATACCGTCTGCTATAATTAATATTTTTTTCATATACGCTCCATAAATTTAAGAGGACATTATACCAAAATGGAATTTCGCATAGATAAAACCGACAATCTCGCCAGGGCATGTACGCTGCAAACGGCTCATAGCACCATACAAACTCCTGTATTTATGCCTGTCGGCACAGTAGGAAGTGTTAAAAGTCTTGACGCATATGATATTAGAAATATTTTGGGCGCCGATATAATTCTCGGCAACACTTATCATCTTTATTTGCGTCCGGGAGATGAGACAATAAAAGAGTTTGGCGGACTTCACGGTTTTACAAGATATAACGGCAGTTTTTTAACAGACAGCGGCGGATTTCAAGCTTTCAGTCTTAGCGATATCTCAAAAGCTAATGAGGAAGGCGTAAAATTTAAAAGCCACATAGACGGCTCAACCCATCATTTCACACCGCAAAAAGTGCTTGATATAGAGTACAATTTAAATTCCGATATTATGATGATACTTGATGATCTTGTTGAACTTCCGTCATCAAAAGAACGTATAAATTTATCCGTAAACAGAACAATCAAATGGGCAAAAGAGTCCATAGAATATCACACAAAAGTAAAAAATGACGGACGTGCGCTTGGTCAAAATATTTTTGCCATCATTCAAGGCGGAACAGATATGGAGTTTAGAAAAAAATGCGCTCTTGAACTTTGTGCTATGCCGTTTGACGGTTTTGCTATAGGAGGACTTAGCGTTGGGGAAGAAAATGCTTTGATGTATGATACCGTAGAGTTTACAACGCCATTTATGCCCGAAAATAAGCCTCGCTATCTTATGGGCGTGGGAACTCCTGAGGATTTGGTAGAAAATGTGCAGAGGGGTGTCGATATGTTTGATTGCGTTATGCCGACGCGAAATGCTAGAAACGGCACACTCTTCACGACGTTTGGCAAAATAAATATCAAATCGGCAAAGTATATTCGCGATGAAAGTCCGATAGATAACGAATGTGATTGTTTTACATGTAAAAATTATTCAAGAGGCTATTTAAATCATCTTTTTCGTGCAAAAGAGCTTACTTTTTTTCGTCTTGCAACTCTTCATAACTTACACTATTATTTAAATTTAATGCGTCAAATGCGCAAAGCGATAATAGCAAATGAATTTGCCAAATTTAAGATGGAATTTTATGCAAAAAGAGGATAATGCGACTGTCCTGCATGTAGAGATTTTTGGGAAACAGATAGACTTTTTTTGCTAAAAAGTTTGCATTTTTCATTTTATCAAACTATCAGCGCCAAGAATTAAATTCATTAAAATTTGAAATCTATCGTACATGTAGATAGTTTCTATCGGCTTGTAACTTTATTTGACATAACTATATATTTCATTTTATAACTGCTTCAGACAACCCAACACAACCGATTTTCAAATTTGGCACAAAGTTTATTTATTGCCGATTCTAATTTAAAATATTTCCGATTTTTCATCTTGCTAAAAATCGCAATATCTCTTCTCCATTCCTGCCGAAGCAAAAAGATTAACGCTAAAAGTAAAATATTTATGAGAATTCCAAAATAAATAAATTGCAATTTGTCTCTAATTTTTTATTAAAATGCCGATAAATTTACTCTTTTGAATATTTCAATCTCATCTTCTGTAACATTCTTATTTTAATATTTTAACCCAAAATAACTTGTCCGATTTGATAGATTCTCTTGTGATTTTGTCTTAACAATAGCGCAAACGCTTTTCATCAGTACTTCACTATCTTGAAAAATAACAGTCATACAACTATTTTTAATCCAAATCCTTATCTACATGTAAGATATATTTATATTAATTTTACCATTTTGTCATCTTTTCTCTCAAAGTATAAATTTTACCGCCAACCGCAAAAATACCGTTGCTGTTCGCGTAAAATGTTCGCTTCTATTTTTTGTCATAGTTAAATTACGCTTTTAACTACTTTACAGTAAAAAGATTGTGCTCTTTTGCAAGATTTGTATCTGTTGCTTTACGTCAATATTAAGCAAACATTAGAGTATAAAAGGAACTTTAATACATTCGCTTTCTAAAGTCGTGATATTAAAAAACACTTAAATTTATTTGCATCACTCGCCCAAACAACTCTTTATCTATTAAAATGTAAATAGCAATGACACATTTAGTTTCAAAACTATAGTTCCAAGCACCTATAGAGCAGGCAATTTACGGCGCAAAATACATAAACATATATCAGTTTAAAGTTGCTATATTGATTTTATTTTTTACTAAAAATAACAAAGAAAGCTCTAAAAATTAAAAATTTCTTTCAATCGGAAAATCCCCCGTGTCGTATTTATTGCGATTTTGAATTATTATATTTTTCGGGCGCAAAATCCTAATACTCCCACATGTAAGCAAATCAAAGTACATAAAATGCCATCGTAAAAAAGTGGCTTACAGATCCTGCTATCACAAATATATGCCATACGCCATGAAAATGGCGCACTTTTTCGTCATTTACAAAAAAATACACCCCGCCCGTATAAAAAAGCCCACCTATAATAAGCCAAACAAGTCCGCCTATCGGCAAGCTTTTTATTAACGGAACTACGGCTATCAAAATCAACCAACCCATAATGATGTATATGATTAAAGAGAGGATACGCTTTTGCGATTTTGTGAAAAATTCCTGAATGATGCCAAAGATAGCCAATCCCCATATGACACCAAATATACTCCAACCCCAACCGCCTCGCATACTAACAAGCGTAAACGGCGTATATGAACCCGCTATTAAAAGATAGATGCTCAAATGATCTAATTTTTGCATAAGTTTTTTGCGTCTGCCGGCTATGCTATGATACACAGTCGAAATGCCATATAAGATGACTAACGTCGCCCCATAAATGCTAAAGCTTACAATTTTCCAAGCATTACCTTGCATTGACGCAAAAACTACCAAAACGACAAGCGCAGTAATAGAGAGTAAAAACCCAAGCAAGTGAGTAATTGTGTTAAATTTTTCACCTTTTCGCATGTAGTTCCTTTAACGCTATTTTAAGTCTCTAAGCCTAATTCTTACAGCTTCTTCGTGCGCATTGAGTCCTTCGGCATTTGCAAGACTTGCACAACTTTCGCCTATAGCTTTTATTCCCTCTTTGCTCATGCTAATGACTGATGACTTCTTCATAAAATGTTCAACATTTAAAGGCGAAAAAAATCTTGCCGTTGAACCGGTAGGAAGCGTGTGGTTGGGTCCTGCTATATAATCGCCTATGGGTTCTGGCGTAAAAGAGCCCATAAAAATTGCGCCTGCATGTTTAATTTTAGGCAATAAATCAAACGGATTTTCAGTTACAACTTCCAAATGCTCGGGCGCTATCCTATTCATTAAAGAGATTGCTTCATCCAAATCTTTAGCGACAATTATCGCGCCCCTTGTTTGTACTGAGACAGTTGCGATTTTTTGGCGCGAAAGTTGCGGCAAATACGCCTCAATTTCTTTCAATGTATTCTTCGCAACTTCTTCATCTGTTGTTATCAAAATAGAGCTTGCCATCTCGTCATGTTCGGCTTGAGATAGCAAATCTATAGCCAAATATTTTGCATTCGCGCTTTTATCTGCCAATATACCTATTTCGCTAGGACCTGCTATCATATCTATATTCACATCTCCAAAAACCATCTTTTTAGCGGTCGCCACAAATATATTTCCAGGACCCGTTATGACATCAACTTTTGGTACGCTTTCCGTGCCGTAAGCCATAGCTCCTATCGCGCTAGCGCCTCCTATCTTGAAAGCTTTTTTGATATTGCAAAGATGCATAGCGGCTAAAAGAAGCGAATTTAATTCATTATTTGGTGCGGGCGTGCATACAACTATCTCTTTTACGCCGGCGACAATAGCGGGAATTGCATTCATTAAAAGCGAACTTGGATATGCGGCTTTACCTCCGGGAATATAAAGTCCCGCTTTGTCCACACAACTTATCTTTTGCCCTAAAACTATTCCATTATCTTCATACGTTAGCCATGATTTTGGAAGTTGTTTTTCATGAAATGCAAAAACTCTATCGTATGCTTTATGAAGCGCATCTTTTAAATTATGATCAAGTTCGTTATATGTTTTTTCCATTAAAGAAAGCGGTATTTCCAACTCACTATCGCTTCTAACTTCCCATTTATCAAATTTTGAAATATGTCTTTTAAGGGCTCTATTTTTCTCTTTTTTTATCTCATCAAGTAGATTTTCCACTATTTTGCCCGCTTCTTTCAAATCCATCGCCCCGCGTAACAAAAGCGTATCAAAGTCATTGTTAAAATTTTTATCTGTAGTATGCAAAATTCTCATTGAAACACCTTGTTTTATAAGCTATAAGAATAATTATATCGTTTTGAGTTTAAAAAAAGCGGAATTTACGCATAAAGATAATTTTTATGCGTAAGTTTTTAGTTTCTGTTTAAGCAATTAAGATCTGAAAATGCTACCCTCAAGCGCTCTGCCATACTTTTTTGACCTTCTCTTAGCCATTTTCGCGGATCATAATATTTTTTATTCGGCTTATCTTCGCCTTCGGGATTTCCAAGCTGACCTTGCAAATATGCGTTATTTTTATCAACATACTTTCTCACGCCATCCCAAAATGCCCACTGCGTATCAGTGTCTATATTCATTTTTACAACACCATAACTTACAGCTTCTCGTATCTCCGCTAATGTAGAACCCGAGCCGCCGTGAAAAACAAAATTTACCGGTTTTTGCGCATCAAGGTTAAATTTTTCTTTTATATATGTTTGAGAGTTGCCTAAAATCTTCGGAGTCAGCACAACATTTCCCGGTTTGTAAACGCCATGAACGTTGCCAAACGACGCTGCTATCGTAAAATTATCGCTTACCTTTTTTAACTCTTCATACGCATAAGCTACATCTTTTGGCTGTGTATATAATAAAGCGTTATCAATGCTTGTATTATCCACGCCATCTTCCTCGCCACCCGTTACGCCTATTTCTATCTCAAGCGTCATGCCGATTTTACTCATGCGTTCCAAATATTTGACGCATGTAGCTATATTTTCATTAAGCGGCTCTTCGGATAAATCTAACATGTGAGAGCTAAAAAGCGGTTTTTTATGAATTTTATAAAACTCCTCGCCCTCATCAAGCAAAGCGTCAATCCAAGGAAGAAGTTTTCTGGCAGCATGATCTGTGTGAATAATAACAGGCACGCCGTACGATTTAGCCATCAAATGAATATGCTGCGCGCCGGATACAGCGCCAAGCACGGCAGCGTTTGAAGTACCCAAACCCTTGCCTGCCATAAATTCGCCGCCGCCGTTTGAAAATTGAATAATAATAGGAGAGCTTGCAATCTTTGCAGCCTCCAAAGCCGCATTTATAGAATCGCCGCCCACAACATTCACAGCGGGTATAGCAAACTCATTGGCTTTTGCCAATTCAAAAAGTTTGCTGATTTTATCGCCGCTTATAACTCCGCTTCCTACAATTTCAACTGCTTTTGCACTATACATATAAAGTCTTTAACTATTTTTTAATCTCTATTTTTGCTTTATCTCTTAACGTTTTTATTTGAGCTTCAATAATTTTTTTAAACTCTTCGTTTTTTAAATTGTTTTCAATTTCTTTTTTAACTTCGTCAAAAGCAGCCTTTTTCTCCGCTTGTCTATCTTCAAGATATATAGCATGGTAACCAAATTGAGTTTGTACTGGAGTTTTTGATATTTCGCCTTTTTTCAAAGCAAACGCCGCATTTTTAAACTCTGCTATAAGCGGATCATTTTTGCTAAACCAACCCAAATCGCCGCCTGTTTGTGAAGTTCCATCGGGATTGTTTTTTGCAAGCTGTGCAAATTTATCACTCAAAGCTTTGCCTTTTAAACCGCTCAACTCTTTAACTATCTTTTTGCCCTCATCTTCGGTTTTAACCAAAATATGACTTGCTTTTACTCTCTCCGGTTGCAAAAAAGCGCTTGGATTTTCATTGTAAAATTTTTTGATATTGTCATTGCTGATTTTTATCTTATCAAACTCTTTTTTCATCCACACATTAGCAGCTACTTCACCTTTAACCTTATCAAGTATATTGATAAACTCTTTATCTTTTTCTATTCCGCTATTTATAGCGTTTAAAATTAAAAGTTTTCCATTTATGGCTTGATCTATTACTTGTTGTTTTGCATCATTTGAAAGCGTTTCATAACCAATGTTTGAGGGAATATCCTCGTCAGTTATATCTTGACCATTAACGGTCGCTATGACAGCCGCGTTTAAACTTATTGCGGCAAAAACCGCGCATGTACCAAAAACTAATTTTTTCATTTTTGATAAGATCCTTTAAAATATAATTTTTGCGAAAAGCAATTTAAAATTATATAAAAACTTGCATTAAATGAGCATAAGTTTATAAAGAAAACCTGTTATAATTATCCTTCGCAAAGGAACAAAAATTGAAGTTATCAACAAAAAATGAGATAAACCAAATCAAATCTATTTTGATAGATAAATATAAAAATGCCAAAACGGAACTTAGCTATAAAAATGCTTACGAATTATTAGTATCTGTGATACTCTCAGCGCAATGTACCGACAAAAGAGTAAATATCATAACGCCCGCACTATTTGAGGCTTATCCAGATACGGCATCTCTTGCGTGCGCAAATTTGGAATCTTTAAAAATGCTCATTCAAAGCTGCTCTTTTTTTAATAACAAAGCGACAAATCTCATAAAGATGGCAAAAAGCGTGGAGAAAGATTTTGACGGTAAAATTCCGCTTGACGAAGAAAAACTAATAACTTTAGCAGGAGTTGGTCAAAAAACAGCACATGTGGTTATGATAGAGTACAAAGGCGCAAATCTCATGGCGGTTGATACTCACGTTTTTCGCACCTCTCACAGACTTGGAATATCTCGCTCGAAAACCGTCCAAAAAACCGAGATTGACTTAACGAAAGCATTTAAAAATAATCTTGATATTTTACATCAAGGCATGGTGTTATTCGGGCGCTATATCTGCACCGCAAAAAATCCGAAATGCGAAGAGTGTTTTTTAGGCGCGTTTTGTAAAAGTAAGCAAGGTTTCAAACCAAATTAATAAAATTTTAAAGCGCAATTCACCAAGTCTTAATCTTGAAAAACTTTGATTTGTTTGTTACATGTAGAGAATTAGGGTTAAAAACTATGTTTTATGAAGTCAATAAAATCAATGTTTTTGGATTTAACAAACCCTACATGTAAGGAGTTTTTTGCAAACCATTAAATCTTTTAACGCAGAAAGTGGAAAAATTATTGTTTTTAAAACATTTCTGCTATAATTGCTTACTTTTTTTAGTATCTTGCACATTTTTTCTGCTTAACACTGAAAAACTATAAAAATTTTTAGGACAACATATAATGAAAACATTTGAAAATTTCGGATTACATGAACAAGTTTTGCGTGCCGTAAAAGAGGCCGGATTTCGAGAACCAAGTCCGATACAACAGGAAATAATTCCCCTCATAATCGAAGGACGCGACGTTGTAGGACAAGCGCAAACCGGCACGGGAAAAACCGCAGCCTTTTCGCTTCCCGCTATCAGCATGATAAATCCTGATGAAAAAAGAGTTCAAGCGCTTGTTATCACTCCGACAAGAGAGCTTGCGACTCAAATAAGCGACGAGATGTACATGTTCGGACGATTTCGCAACATACATACGGTAACTGTTTACGGTGGTAGTTCGTATTCAAAACAGTTAAAACTCATAGAACAAGGGGCAAACATAGTTGTAGCGACTCCGGGAAGACTTCTCGATTTGTTAAAAAATAACAAACTTTATGCGTTTGAACCGCAAATAGTCATACTTGACGAAGCAGACGAAATGCTTGATATGGGATTTTTGGAGGATATAGAGGCTATATTTGCAAAACTTCCGAAAAACCGTCAAACAACGCTTTTATCCGCCACTATGCCTGAACCCATTAAATCTTTGGCAAAAAAGATTTTAAATAACCCCGCATTCGTTAGCGTAACACCTCAAAATGCTACCACAAATGCCGATATCGAACAACACTACTATGTCATTGAGGAACACGAAAGAGACGATGCAATCACTAGACTTTTAGATGCAACTGACCCGAAAAAAGCGATAGTATTTTGCAGAACCAAAAAAGAGGTTGACAGACTAAGCACAAAACTTATAGCCGCAGGATACGCTTCAAAAGGACTTCACGGAGATATGGAGCAACCTCAGCGAGAAGAGGTTATAAAATCTTTTAGAAGCGGGGTTATAGATATCCTTATAGCAACCGATGTGGCGGCAAGAGGATTGAACGTCAAAGAGATATCGCATGTATTTAACTATCATATCCCTTTTGATCCCGAAAGCTATGTACATAGAATAGGAAGAACGGCAAGAGCCGGACAAAAAGGGACTGCGATTACTCTTTTAACACCTATGGAATACCATAGCATGCAAAAGATAGCTAAAACAGTCGGCACTAAATTAGAGCAAAAACAGATACCGACTCTTTTTGAATTAAAAGCAAATAACGCAAAAAAATTGGCTCAAACCATATCGCATGCAAATATAGATAATGTTGCCGTGAAAATTGCCGATGAGCTTGAAAAAGAGTTGGATTTGGCACAAATTGCCTATAAAGCTATTTCGCTTTTAGCAGATAACAACAATGCAAAAGGACCGAACTCCATAGGCATAGACAAAAAAACGTTTGAAGGTTTTGTAAAAAAACTAAAAACGCAGGATGAAGAAAAACGCCAAAGAAATAATGGAAAAAGAAGAGACAGAAGAGACGGGAAAAAACCAAGTAGCGGCGATAGAAGAAGTTCGGGCGAAGGATACAGAAAAAGCGCCAAAGGGCGAAAACAAAGATAGTTCTTGTTTTGCTAAAAATCATTGTGTAAAATTTAATTTTTGCAATGAATTGACAGATTAAGCATAAAAATGAAAAATAGCGCAGAGTATCAAATCATAAAATTTAGCGACAGAATCGCTAAATATCCGAAATATCTGCGCATTTTTTGATATTCACAATTAACTTTATATTGATTTTTGCAATGTCGTCAAGTAGATTGACAAACCAACGATACTTATACGTCGCTTGCACAAAACTACTCTATCAAAACTCTCAATGTAAATGATTTAAAATCTCTACATATAGGTATAAACAAAAGTCTGAAAATTGACTCTTAAAAATCAAGATTTAATCAAATGCATAGTAAAATCTATTTTTTAAATTTATAGACATGGAGTTTCTTGTGTCGCAAGTTTTAGCATTAAAATACAGACCTTCGGATTTTGACAAATTGATAGGACAAAGCGCGATAGTTACAACACTTTCATCAGCGCTTTCGCAAAATCGCCTCTCCCACGCCTATCTATTTTCCGGACTTAGAGGAAGCGGCAAAACTTCAACCGCAAGAATTTTCGCTAAAGCTTTAGCATGCGATCAAGGACCTACTAAAAACCCTTGCGAAGTTTGTGAAAACTGCAAAATGGCAAATGAAAATCGGCACATAGATATCATAGAAATGGACGCGGCAAGCAGCAGAAAGATAGACGACATAAGAGACTTGATAGAACATACAAAATACAAACCATCAATATCGCGCTTTAAGATTTTTATTATAGATGAAGTTCACATGTTAACCAAAGAGGCTTTTAACGCGCTTTTAAAAACATTGGAAGAACCGCCCGAATTTGTCAAATTTATACTTGCCACAACTGACCCCATGAAATTGCCAGCTACTATTCTTTCTCGCACGCAGCATTTTCGTTTTAAACAGATATCAAAAAGTGATACCGTCAAACATTTGGAACATATCTTAAATCTTGAAAAAATCAAATACGACGTCGGCGCGCTTGAGATAATAGCAAGAGCTGGAAGCGGCTCTTTGAGAGACACTTTGACACTTCTTGACCAAGCTATAATCTTTTCAAAAAGCGATTTAACGCCCTCTTCCGTAGCTTCCATGTTGGGATTATTAGACCCTGCAAAACTTGATGATATATTCGCCGTCATATTAAATGAGGATAGAAAAAGAGCGCTTGAAATCATAAAAGAGCTTGTAAGTTATGAGTGCGATACTGTTATAGATGAGATGATATCGTATCTTAAAGACAGATATTTTGAGCAAGACACTCGTTTTTCAACCATGCTTTGCGAAAGGTTTTTTCGAATACTGAGCGAAGCTAAAAGTCTACTGTTTTTAAACGCCGAAAATAGTTTTATTTTGGCTTTGGTCTTTTTTAAAATGATGGAGGCTCTAAATATCAAAAAAGTGGACGATATGATAGCCTCTTTAGAAAACGCCAAATTTGAACCGCCAATAGCAAAAGAGATAAAAACAGACCCGATAATTGACAAACCGGTTTCAAGTCAAAAAATACACAACAATAAATTTGAAGAATTGGTAGCTAAGATTGCGGATAGAAACGCTGAACTCGGCGAATGCTTTGAAGAGTCTGTAAATTTTGTAGAATTCAAAGACGACACTTTGTGTCTAAATTCGCATGCACAAGGAGACTGTCAAAAACTTTTACGGCAAAACTCCGCTGTTATAAAACACTTTATAAAAGATATTTTCGGTTTTGAGACTAAACTTCTGATGACGCAAATCGAACGAATTGAAGAGGAACAAACAACGGAAGAACAAATCCCTTCTCAATCCCAAAAAATACAAATCCAGCAAACAGATGAGCAATCTCAAGATATGGAAAATCATCCATTTATAAAAAAAGCTACAAATCTTTTTGCCCCGGACGATATGTAGCCCATTACCTATATTCATATATTAATGATATAATCCACTCTTTGATTACATACATGTAAGGATATAAATGACAAATAGAGATTATGTAAAAGCTATGTTTGAACTTCAACAATCACTAAATGACGATACTAATGGCGTTGGCTGGGAAAAAGGTTATACTAAAACAAATAACATTATAAATTGGCGCAGATGCATATATATGGAGTGCGCGGAACTTATAGATAGTTTCGATTGGAAGCACTGGAAAGATTTGAATAAACCGATAGATTGGGAAAATGTGCGCGTTGAGATTGTCGATATATGGCATTTTATTATGAGCATGATACTTGAACATTATAAATTAAACAATCTTGGCAATATAGACACTATCGTATCGGATATAGAAAACGTCAAAGGCTTCAAAGAGTTTTGCAACGAACCGTTCAAAACTTACGACGTAAATTCATTTGAGATTATAAATGATATAGAGACACTTATAAACAAATCCACAAATAAAAATTTGACCGTATTTGACCCGATGTTTATAGAATACTTTGCCCTATCTTTAAAATGCGGAGTAAATCTGCACTATCTTTATCAATACTATATTGCCAAAAATGTTTTAAACCGCTTTCGCCAAAACCACGGCTACAAAGACGGCACATATAAAAAAATCTGGAACGGCAAAGAGGATAATGTCGTGATGTTGGAGATTTTGACAAAACATAAAAATCCAACTATAGACGAACTTTACGCCAAATTAGAAGAGTTATACAAATAAATTAATGAAGCGGTTTTATCATCAAATATAGCGATTTAAAAAGATGATTAACCGCTTTACATCTTGACAAAAATATTGAAATTTTTTGCAACGTTAATTTTTAATATTTTTATTTATGCCGCTTTGTTTCCCATTTTGCAGTTTTCATTTTTGCGATAAAAATACCAAAAGCAATTTAACTGCCATCCATATAATTTTAGTATATTACTGCCGTTTTGAAATTTGAATTTTTACTCATACGATTAAAACCTTATATGTATTTGCGCTTATATTTATATTGGAACTATTTTTGCTGTATACTTAATAGATTGCATTTTTCAAATTTAATAAAAGAATAAAGATAATTATATAATAATAATTATTATTTATTAAGGAGTAATTTATGAAAAAGTACGAAACATACCGCTGTAATATATGCGGAAATGAAGTAGAGGTGCAAAATGTAGGTAAAGGCAAACTTATATGTTGCGGCGAAGAGATGGAGTTAACGACAAAAAATTTGACAGCTGTAAATTTGATGAAAGCATTTGCGGGCGAATCTATGGCGAGAAATAAATACGATTTATTTGCCGACGTAGCTCAACAAGAAGGGCTTCACAGAATAGCGGCACATTTTAGAGAAGCCGCGCTAAATGAGATGTGGCATGCAAGAGCCGAATATAAAGAGTATAACAAACTAATTCATGGTTTTGAGCTTGATACAACCGCAAAAAATCTAATCTACGGAGCGCAAGGAGAAAATTACGAACATTCCATAATGTATCCGGAGTTTGAAGCGATTGCCGCCGAAGAAGGGCACAGCGCGCTTGCCAGACTCTTTAGGGCTATAGCAAAAGTCGAAACCGAACATGAGAGAGAGTATTTGGCGCTTAAAGAGAAATTGGAAAAAGATAATTTTTTTGAAGACGAAGAAGATGAAACTTGGGTCTGCGAAATATGCGGACATGTACACAAAGGCAAAAAAGCACCCGGCGCTTGTCCGCTTTGCAAAGCTTCAAAAGAGTATTTTAAGCGAGAGTTTTTAGGATAATTTTTGGCGGCAGTAGTTTCAAAAACTACTGCCGTTATCAATTTTTAAAAAAATAAGATTTGAGATTTATTTGGTTAAAAATTTTACAAAATATCTTTTGTATTAAATTACAATATTTTAATCTGAAAGATATTTTGTCGCAAAACAAGCATTGTGTCAAAATTAGCATAAATACCTAATTTACAAAAATGTGATTTATTGTGTTTGAATTTGCATGAAATTACTTTATTGCATGTAACTATGTGTATACAAGTTTTATTATCAAAAAGATAAATACATTTGTCATACATGTAATCTTGAGAGTTAAAATATTGTACATGTAGTTCATCAATACTTTAAATACTTGAAGTTGAAAATGTAACAAGATTTCAATAGCATTTGTCTTAATCCGACAAAAAAAATCGCTTCGATTTGAAGTATTGCGGCAAATGCATGTAGCTATTAAAAATAAAACTTCATACATACACGTATATTTTTTTAACATCATCTTTTGCCAAATTTTGCGAATACTTTTTACAATCTTTTTTGTTCGGCGCAACAGACATTAACCAAATTTGCCTGTGATATACTCTTCCGTTAATTTCTCTTTTGGGTTTATAAAAAGCTCTTCAGTTGGACTTAATTCTATCAAATCTCCAAGATACATAAACGCCGTATAGTCGCTGACACGAGCGGCTTGCTGCATATTGTGCGTTACGATTATGATGCTAATATTATTTTTTAGTTCCGTTATGAGTTGCTCAATTGCTTGAGTCGATATAGGGTCTAAGGCGGACGTAGGTTCGTCAAATAAAAGCACTTGAGGTTCGACCGCTATCGCTCTTGCTATACAAAGTCTTTGTTGCTGACCGCCCGAAAGTGCGTTTGCATCGCTCTTTAATCTATCTTTGACTTCATTCCAAATAGCAGCCCCTCTTAAAGCTTTTTCTATTTTATCGTTTAGTTCGGATTTTGATTTGACGCCTTTTAGTTTTAGTCCATACGCGATATTGTCCCAAACAGACATAGGAAAGGACGTAGGTTTTTGAAAAATCATACCTATTTTTGTACGCAAATCAATCAAATCCGTTTTAACGTCAAGTATGTTTTGGTTGTTAAAGATGATTTTGCCTTTATAGACATTTCCCGTATATAAATCGTGAATGCGGTTAAAACAGCGCAGTAAAGTGGTTTTTCCGCAGCCGCTGGGGCCTATCAGGGCGGTAATTTTGTTTTCAGCAATCGGCATATTTATGCCTTTCAAACTGCTTTGCGCGGTATTAGCATAAGCAAAAGAGAGATTTACCACCTCAACAGCTCTGTTTTCCTTGATATTTGCAATGGTTGCCAAGCTATCTCCTCTTTTTAATTATCAATCTGCCGATTATATTTATTCCAAGAACAAATACCGACAATAAAAACGCCGCAGCCCAACCAAGACTTTGCCAATCCGCATAAGGACTTGTGGCGTAATTAAACATAGTAACAGTAAGCGACGATACGGGCGCATTCAAGTCGGTGCTAAAAAAATTGTTATTAAAAGATGTAAATAACAAAGGGGCTGTTTCACCGCTAACTCTTGCAATTGACAACAATGCTCCTGTTAAAATACCGATTTTTGCTCCTCTATAAACGACTCCTATGATGACCTTGTATCTTGGGGCTCCCAAAGCAGCAGCAGCTTCTCTTTGAGTTTGAGGGACAAGCAAGAGCATATCATCAGTTACTCTCAAAACGATAGGTATCATTATAACTACCAGCGCCGCTATGCCTGCCCAACCCGAAAAGTGTCCGACAGGATGAACTAAAATTGCATAAATAAACGCGCCTATTACTATAGAGGGGGAACTCATCATTATATCGCTTATATCTCTTATGATATTAGCGATTTTATTTTTTTGTCCATACTCGCTTAAAAAAGTACCTGCCAATATGCCTATCGGGATTCCTATGATAGAAGCAAAAGATACGAGCATGACTTGACCTATCAGGGCATTTTTAAGTCCTCCACCTTCAACTCCGGTCGGCGCGGCATTGTGTAAAAATATATCAAGATTTAGCGCAAAAAAACCTTTATAAAGCAGTACGAAAAGTATCCAAAATAAAAAAGCTATGCCAAAAATAGCGCTTATGACACAAAGTGTCAAGACAATGCGACTAACAATAACTCTTTTTGTTTTTGACGTCATCAAGCCGCCCTCAATTTTCTGAAAAATATGAATTTTGCAATGCCTATAAAGATAAAACTAATCACAAAAAGTATAAGAGCCAAATAAAAAAGCGACGAATAATAAAGCGCGCTGTCAGCTTCCGTGAACTCATTTGCCAAAGTTACAGGAATAGAGGTCGCGGCAGAAGTTAGCCCGCTTGGTACTTTGTGGACGTTTCCCATCACAAACGTTACCGCCATAGTTTCTCCTATCGCGCGCCCCAAAGCCAAGATAGCAGCCCCCAAAACGCCCGCCTTTGCATAAGGAATTATCACGCTTTTGATTACATCCCATTTTGTAGCGCCCAAAGCGTAAGCAGACTCTTTTAAAATATCCGGCGTCGTGTTCATGGCATCTCTTGCGACTGAAGCCATAAACGGCAATATCATAATAGAAAGTACTATCCCGGCGCTCAATAATCCAAGCCCGTTTCCCCCAAATATCGCTCTCAAAATGGGAGCAAAATAGAAAAGTCCCCACATTCCATAAATTACAGATGGAATCGCAGCCAATAGTTCTATGGCTGTTCCAACAGGCGTTTTTAATCTTTGAACGGCTATTTCGCTCAAAAATATCGCTATTCCAAGAGCCAAAGGCACAGCTAAAATCATAGCTATAAAAGTGGATAGTAAAGAGCCGGCTATAGCGGGAAAACCGCCGAATATTTCAAGATTTGGCGCCCATCTGGAAGATACTAAAAAATTTACTCCAAAAGCATTTATAGCAGGTTTTGCCTCAATAAATAGAACGATAAATATCGCCGCTAAGACAACAAAAAGAGCATAAGCTGCAAATCTTGTGAGGTTAAAAAAGACAAAATCGTTTATCTTATTCACAAAAAACCTTATTTTTTATTTCATGAGCCTATTTTAACGTCGCTGTATTGCAAAATGGTTACAAAGGATTGTTACATATAAGATTTTATTTGTCAGTACGGTTATGATGATAGAAACAAGAATTTGAATGTTATGCCTTATCAACAATATGTCGCTATATAGAGGACGACGGTTCAATTCCATCTCTGACCATCGTATGTTCGCAAGCATGTTTGTTTCTAATTTATCTTTTTTCGTGTTCAAAAGTTGCTTGCATGTAAGTTTGAAAACCGCAACAATCCTAAATCGCACAAAAGCAAAACAACCGATACATGTGAACAAAAAGTGTTGGTAAATTCACAAAAATCATATTTTTATTTTGCAAGTTTTATTGTAAGATGATACATGTAAGGCTTAAGAATAAGGATTCGGATACTGCTTATATGCAAAAACAAAACAAACAAAAATTACTACATGTAAGACTTAAAAACCAAAAAAAGTATCGGCACAATTTGTACCGATACTACGCTTTTTTATACTCACAATAAAGAAGCGTTATTTCAAACCGTTATCTTTCCAATATTCGCGTATCAAGTTTTTAGTCTCTAACGGAAGCGGAACATATCCCAATTTTGCTATCATATCATCGCCTTTATCAAAAGCCCAGTTGAAAAAATTGATGATTTTATTATTCATGGCGGATTTATCCGTAGGCAACAATATAAAAGTTGCCGCTACGATAGGATATGCGTTATCGCCGTCTTGCAACACTAAGATTTGATAAAAATCGTCGGTTTTGCTCCACTTTGCCATTTTTGCCGCAGATTTGAAATTGTCGTCGTTTGGTTTTACCCATTTGCCGTTTTTTGTGCTCAACGTAGTTCTTGCGAGATTATTTTTGAGCGCATAAGCGTTTTCTAAATATCCTATTGAGTTTGGCGTTTGCGCTATCATGGACGTAACGCCCTCATTTCCTTTCGCGGCAATTCCCACAGGCCAATCAATTGCTTTGCCGACACCATAATTATCTGCCCACTCTTTACTAACACCCGCCAAGAAGCTTGTGAAATTGTAAGTAGTTCCGGAACCATCGCTTCTTCTGACAACAGTTATGACGCTGTTAGGAAGTTTTAGAGTTGGATTGTCTTTGGCGATTTTTTCATCGTTCCATCTTGTAATTTTGCCAAGATATATATCGGCTAAAATTTCATTTTTTAATTTTAATTCGCCGTCTTTAATCCCGTCGATATTGTGGGCTAAAACTATCGAACCTATAAGAGAGGGAAATTGTAAAACCTTCGCTTCGGCAATACTTTTTTTATCTAACGGTTCGTCGCTTGCACCAAAATCAACGACTCTTGAAGTTATCTGCTTGACACCGCCGCCGGAACCTATGGATTGATAATTTATCTGATTGCCTGTCTCTTGTTCATAAGAGTATGCCCAGCCAAAATATGCAGGTGCCGGAAACGATGCGCCCGCTCCATTTATCTTATCAGCGCCGAAAACGCTTATAAAACTTAACAATAAAAGTACAATAATTCTTTCTAACATAGTCTCTCCTTTGAAACTTTTAAAATTAAGAAATTGTAAAAGTACTTAATTACAAATCGATTACATGTAAAAGCCGTATTGCACTCTAATTTGTTATTGTTTAGTAATCTTTTTTAAGTAGCATAGCTTTATCATACATGTAAAGGAATATTTGATGCTTTCGCGAAATGAAGAAAAATTAGACAAAATCAGAAAGGATATTGAAAAATTTGGTTTTGTTATCGTAGAGGTAGGAGAGGCAATTTTTGAAGGTCTTAAAAAGTTTGATGCAAAAGAGTTTGAAAATGCCAAAAATATGTTAAGAAATATAGAAGCCAATGCAAACGCCATCGATAATGATATAATAATGTCTTTAGCACTTTTTGGAGCCGAAGCTAAGGATTTGCGCGAACTCATATCATATCTGAAAATCACAAACGAGATGGTAAGAATCGCGGACAATATGAGAGGATTTGCAAAAAATATGACGTTTTATATAACCGATGCGAATTATTTTCATATCTTTAAAGAGTACGTTTTGCAACTCTATAAATCCTCAATCGGTGCGGTAACCATTGCCGTAGGCATGATAAACAGCAAAGATGACGGCGAAAATGCGTACAGAAAAGTGAAAGTAGAAGAGAGCAAAAGCGACGATTTGTACTCTATCTTGGAGAAAAATATATTAAGCGCGCTTGGTAAAGAGTTGGATTTTAGCGCGAACCACATACAGATTTTAAGCACAATGAGAAAGCTTGAAAAAATGGCCGATAGGTGCGTTGCTATCGCTAAACTTGTTTTGTACGCCAAAAGCGGCGGCGAACTTAGGTTGTATTAGAGGTTTTATGAAAGATACGGTAGTTATCATTGAAGATGAGCAAGATTTGCTGGAATTGATGGAGTTTCATCTAAACAAAGTCGGATTTGACGCGATAGGATTTTTATCTACAAAAAATGTGGAAAAGTTTTTAAGCGAAGAGAAGTGCTTTCTTTTGATAGTAGATAGAAATTTGAAAGAGACTGAAGGCAGTGAGTTCGTGGAACGTTTGCGTAAAAAAGGGATAAATATTCCAGCCATTTTTGTAACGGCCAAAGATAAAGACAGCGAAGTGGAGGAGGGATTTTTAAGAGGAGGAGACGATTACCTGAAAAAACCGTTTAACATGCAAGAGCTTATTTTGCGCTCCAAAGCTTTAATTAATAGAACTAAACATGAAGCAAAAAATATGAGCTTTAAGGATATTTTACTAAATCTCGAATCCCGCGAAGCTTTCGTAGAAGATGAAAAAATTGACCTTACAAGACTTGAGTTTGACCTCTTAAAGTTATTTGTGCAGAATAAAAACAGCGTTTTAAACCGCGACTTTTTGCTGGAGAGCATTTGGCAAAATGACGAGGTATTTCAGGAAAAAACTGTAAATGTGGCAATAAGCAGGCTTTGCAAGAAAATTGACCCGAAAAAAGATAAAAAATATATTAAGTCTATATGGGGAGTCGGTTATATATTATGCTAAGACTTCATCAACATGTAGCAAAACAATTGACCGTCACGGTGATTGTACTCATCTGTATATTTGGCACAGCTAGTTATTTTATATGCAAACAATTAGAGATAAATAGATATGAAAATCTTCTAAAAACAACGCTAAATATCGTCAAAGCGTCAATCGCGGACAGAAGCGACTTTAAAAATTATATAAAAGAGGTCGGAGAGAGTTCAAATATGCGCGTAACGCTTATCGACGGCAACGGCATAGTTTTAGCCGATAGCGCGGCGGATATAGAAGTTATGGAAAATCATAACAATAGAGCCGAGATAATGCAAGCAAGATTGCAAGAATATGGCATAGCGATTAGATATTCGGATACTTTAAACGAAGATTTTTTAAATGTGGCGAGCAGAGTGCAAATAAACGAGGCTTTCTATTTTGTGCGCGTTACTACGCCGCTTAATTTAGTAATGAAAAGCTTTTATATTATTTGGGCGATTATTACCGTAATTTTCATTTTTGTCTTACTGATAGGCTTTTTTTGGATAAATAAATTCAGCAAAAATATAAGAAACGAGGTGATAAAACTAAACAGCGCTTTTGATGCGTTAGCTCAAAAAGAGTATAAGAAAGAGTTTCAATTTGGTTTTGCAAGAGAATTTGCGGAGCTGGGAATCTATCTCAAAAAACTTGCAAAGAGACTTGAAAAAAGAGCGAAACAAAAAAGAAAATACACAGCCAAAATAAAGCTTATAAGCCGCCAAAAAAGCGATATCATATCGGCTATAAGCCACGAATTTAAAAATCCGATAGCGGCGGTTATAGGATATGCGCAAACACTAAACGATGATGAAAATATAGATACAAAAATAAGAAAGAAATTTTTAGAAAAGATACTGAAAAACAGTCAAAAAATTTCCGATATGATAGATAGACTTTCACTTGCTTCAAAACTTGAAAGCGGCGATTTGCCTTATCAAACCAATGAATTTGACTTTAACGAATTAGCGCAAGAAGTCGTGTCTTTGTTTCGCATATCAGAACCTTCGAGACTAATAACATATGAGAGCGAAACAACTCTCATCAAAGCTGATGCACAAATGATGGAGATAGTTGTCTCAAATCTCATAAGCAACGCTCTAAAGTATTCGGAAAGCGCCGTACATGTAAAGTTAAAAGACGAAATATTCAGCGTAACGGACGACGGTATCGGAATAGCTAAAGAGGAGATAAGCAAAATCACGGATAAGTTTTATCGCGTAGAGGGCAGAAGCTGGGATAACTCTTTGGGTCTTGGACTAACTTTTGTCTCTCATATACTAAAAATGCATGGACTGGAACTCAAAATAGAAAGCGTGCTTGGCGAAGGGTCTACATTCTCTTTTTCTCTAAACAATTTAAAATAAAAATCTTTTACATGTACAATAAAAATTTATGACAAAACAGCTCTTATTAAGTATAATATCCTTTTATAAGTTGGGAGATAAATATGCAAAAGGGCAGTTTGCCGAATCTTACGCCTGATGAAATAACAAGATACAGTCGCCATATTATATTGCCCAATGTTGGCTTAGAGGGACAAAAAAAACTCAAAAAAAGCAGAGTCTTAATAGTTGGCGGTGGTGCTTTGGGTTCGCCGATAGGTTTGTATTTGGCATCAGCAGGCGTTGGGACTATCGGCATTGCGGATTTTGACGAAGTGGATGTAAGCAATCTTCAAAGACAAATTATCCATAAAACAAAAAATATAGGCAAAAAGAAAACTTTGTCGGCAAAAGAAGCAATACTCGATATAAATCCTCATATAAACGTTTTAACTTTTGACACAAAAATTACCGCTCAAAACGCACTTGAAGTTTTAAAAGATTTTGATATTGTGGCTGATTGTACGGACAATTTTCCTGCGCGCTATCTCATAAACGACGCTTGCGTACTTTTGGATAAACCTTTGGTTTACGGATCTATATTTCGTTTTGAAGGACAATCAAGCGTTTTTTGGAGCAAAAAAGGGGCTTGTTATAGGTGTGTTTTTCCAACTCCTCCATCCGTCGGATTTGCACCAAGTTGCGCCGAAGCGGGAGTTTTTGGAGTGTTGCCCGGAATTATCGGCTCAATTCAAGCTAATGAGATTATAAAACTTATAATAGGCGCCGAAAATAAAACGCTTATAAATAGACTTCTGGTGTTTGACGCGTGGAATATGAAGTTTAAAGAGTTGCGTTTACAAAAAGATGATAATTGCCCCATTTGCAGCAAAACGCCATCCATAAAAGAACTTATTGATTATGAGTTTTTTTGCGGAGTTAAAGATAAAGAGGAAATTATTGTCAAAAATATTAGCGCCGAAGAGTTAAAACAAAAAATTGATAATAATGAAAAAATAAATATAATAGACGTTCGCGAAAAAGACGAATTTGATATAGCCCACATTAGAGGTTCGCGACTCATTCCATTAAGTGAAATATCGGCAAGAAAAAGCGAGATTGACATCAAAATCCCCACGGTAGTGCTTTGCAAATCAGGAATAAGAAGCGCTTATGCCATAAAAAAGCTTAAAAAAGATGAGTTTAAAGGCGAGCTTTTGAATTTGGAAGATGGTATCTTAGCGTGGGCTCGCAAGATAGACAAAACAATGACAAAATATTAAAATTTTGGAGTAAAAACAGTGAAAAAAGATATACAAGGCGAACTAAAATCCATCGCTTCATCAATTCTTGAAAGTTACAAAACGCACAAACAAATCAGCCATCTAAATAGCGAAAATCTTCCCAAAAGAGAGGAAGTTATAGACGTAGTGCTGAAATTAAGAGAAGTTTTGTTTCCCGGTTATTTTTCTAAACAAGGTCATAGTTCAAAATCTATAAATCTCATGGTTGATGAGAGGATTAATATTATCTATGAGAAACTTCACAAGCAGATATATTGCGCTTTTGTGTTATATGCAGATAATGTAAATAAAAGTGAGCTTTTGGCATCCGCCGAAGAGAAAACGCTTAATTTTTTAGGCAAGATTTCATATCTTCGCGAGATTTTAGCTATGGACGTGGAGGCTGCGTACGAAGGTGATCCCGCCGCTTCCAGCACGGACGAGATTATTTTTTCGTATCCTGGAATTTTTGCCATAATGACCCATAGAATTGCCCATGAATTACACATTTTATCGGTGCCGTTAATTCCGCGCATCATGAGCGAATATGCCCATACGATAACCGGTATAGATATACATCCGGGTGCAAAGATCGGCAAACACTTTTTTATAGATCATGGAACAGGCATCGTCATAGGCGAAACTACAAAAATCGGCAAATATGTAAGAATATATCAAGGAGTTACTTTAGGAGCTCTTTCTTTGAGGGCAGGACAATCCTTAAGGGGAACAAAAAGACATCCGACTTTAGAAGACAACGTCATAGTATACGCCGGCGCTTCAATACTCGGCGGAAATACGGTGATAGGCGAAGGCGTTGTGATAGGAAGTAATGTGTTTATCACAAAATCCGTTGCCGGCAAAACAAATGTAAGCATGAAAACACCCGAACTTCAGTATACCGACAAGGCTTCTAAAAAGTCAAAAAGAAAAGACGACGATATAATGATAGATTGGGTTATATGATGCAAAATTACGGAAAATTAAGAACAAGAGTAGTGGCTATGCCAAAAGACACAAACTCAAAAGGCAATATATTCGGCGGTTGGATAATGTCTCAAATAGATATAGCCGGCTCTCTTACTGTGCGCGATTTGGATTCGGGCAATTTTGCCACTGTAGCCGTAAATTCGCTTGAATTTAAAAAAGCGGTAAAAATAGGCGATACGGTAACTTGTTACGGCAAAATCATTAAAGTCGGAAAAACTTCAATTCAAACACAAATAGAAGTATTCGCTGAAAGAGTTATAAATCACGAAGAAGTTTGCGTACATGTAACAAGCGCGATAGTCACATATGTAGCCGTTGACAACGATGGCAATAAAAGATTGTTAAAAACGGATTAGATTGACAAAAAAGCAAACTATCGGTCATGTACTTGATGCAAATAAAAGCCGTATTCACAAATTATAAAAATATTTTCTTGCATGTAACTAGATGTCTATATGCAATGAAGTACTTTGATATTGTACGTATACGGGTTTCATAAGACAACAGTGATATCTTAACTGCAGTAAAAATTGCGCAAAATTAAAAATGCGAATTTCACAAATGTACAATATTTTAACTATCAAGCATTACATGTATGACTGTAATCTCTCAAACAAAATTATTTTATTGAGATAATACATATATGACAAATGTATTTATCTTTTTAATAATCAGACTTGTATACACATAGTTACATGCAATAAAGTAATTTTACTGCAAATTCAAACACAATAAATCACATTTTTGTAAATTAGGTATTATGCTAATGTTGACACAATGCTTGTTTGGGTTCAACTGAGCGGGCAAAGAATTTAGTAAAGACAATATCAAATATTCCAACACAATGCTTGTTTTACGATGAAATATTTTTCAGATTAAAATATCACAATTGATATAAAATTTTCCGATAAAAATCGTATATTTTTTTAGAATACAAATACAATTCGACAGGGTTTTTGTAATATATGTACTCAAATATAATTTGATTTTATAATGCTTTGCCCGATTCACATCTGTTTATGTAATCGCGAAACGGGCAAACATCGCACAATAAAGGCTTTTAATATGTGCCTACTACGTTAATGAACCAACCTCTGTATTTATAATCAAGTTTCGTCAAGTCGTCGCTGAAATCCGTAAAGTTATATCCTGCGCCAACTCTGAAGTGTTCGGTTATATCTCTGTCAATTCCTAACATGTAGCCTTGTTTAGCGCCTCCGTCTTTTACGTCAAGAATTCTGTACTCCAACAATCCGTGCCATCTATAAAGCAAGTCATATCGCGCTTGAGCGGCATAGAAAGACGTTTGTGAGTCAAACCATTCTCCATCTCCTCTTCCATATCTAGCTTCACCTATTCTTGTTGCGTATTTGAGGGCAAATTCCCATTTTTCATCAAATTTATATACACCCTCAAATGAAAGCACTTGACTTCTTTGGTCATATTCGCTTCCATTTACGATATCTTGTCCCAAAGAGGCCAAATCATACAGATACGTATATCTTCCAAAAAGCGCCCATTTGCTTGAGTCATAAGGTCTGTATGCAAATCCTATGTTAGCTTCCGTGAATTCCGCTCCGTTTTGAGAGTTTAAGTTATCTTCCGTCTTCGAATAGTTAAGCCTGCCTGCCAATCTTAAACTGTCGTTTACTTTATAAGACAATCTGTTCGTGGTTACCCACTGTTCTCTATCTTCAGCTCCTCTATCTTGTCTATACTCAAGCTTGCTTGCCCAATTCATAACGCTCGACGTTCTGCCTACATTGAAACTAAAAGAGTCTCTGTCGGTATCGTTACCGTTTTCGGCTCTAAGCTCGCCTTTTTGATATATAAACCCTAAATTCCAACCCTCTCCCAAATAAAAATCCATACCTAAAGAATTGGTAGCGCCTTTGTCTCCGCTATTTTCTACAAGTTGAGATTCGTTATAAAGAGCTACTTTGTTTGTTATGTTCCAGCGTTGCCCTACGGTAAAACCGGTATTAGCTCCCGCGCCAAACGTTCTGTCAAAATCGGAAACATAATCATTGCTCCACGTATATCCGCCGTATATCGTATGGTCTTTATTTAATTGATAAGAAGCATCAACCTCTACGGCATCTCCTCTATGACCAGTTGTATATCTTACGCCGGCACTTGAAGCATCAAATAAATATCTCGCTCCGACAATGATAGCGTCGTTATTTTCATATGCGCCATTATCATTACTTAACGTAGCTTGACCCGTCAAAAAAGTTTCAAGATTTGAGATAGGTTCGTAATCAACTCTCAAAGCTCCTATAGCTCCGCCCGCGGTAGAATTTGCCTCTTTTGTCTGTATGCCTTTAATTTCGGCGCTTACGGACATTTTGGGGTCTATGCTATACTCTGCCGTTACCTGAATCTCTGAAAATGAGTTATCGTCTTTCTCCGCTTTATTCGCTTTTGTGTAGAGTTTTGTTTTATCGTTCACATCCGTAGCTACTTCAACTCCATATTCCATTACTTCGCTGTCGGCATAAGAAGAGGTGCGAGCGCTTGAATATCCTTTGTCAACCTTTCTCCACCAAGTTCCTGCGGTAAAATCGCTATTCGTAAAACCAAGCTCTTTGAAGTTTGCTCTGGCATCAACGGCTACAGCTTCACCCTTTATATCGTCCGTCAATGAACCAAGAGAATCAAAAGACAAGCCTCCGTTAGTCGAATAATATATAGGAGCTGCTTTTGATTTGGTTTGGGTAATCTCCGTTTTTAAGTATGTTCCTTTGCCCGCTTGCAAGGTTATATCCCCGCCTACCATCTCATAATCATCTCCGACTTGTTCTTCCGTTACATATGTGCCGCCTAAAGCCACATGGTCTCCAAACCATTGCTTAACTCTAACGCCGGCAACTACATTATCTCCGTCAAACGCATTCGGTACATACTCATAATCCGCCATCAATCTCTGCTCATATCCGCTAAGAGGAGCCATGGTAGTAATAGAGTTTGCTCCTTGATATATTATTTGAGATAAAGGTCTTGTTAAGATAACTCTTCCTTGAACATTGTCTATCTCATAATCAGCGCCTCTTACCAAATCAATCCTTGCTATCACATTGCCGGTTAAAGTATCGATTACTTGTAAAAGCAATTTATCAGAACCTGGAATTATATTTGTATTTTTTAGATAATAAAGACTTCCGCCCGTTCCCAAAAACTCGCTGTGTCCCGCTGCGCTTTGAGCTTCGGAGCCAAACGCTTTTACGGTTGTTTTAGCGTCTCCAAATTCATTAATATCAACGGATCTATAGTCAAGTTTAGCTCCGTACAAACTTCTTGAGTATCCGCCGTATTGCGTTCCGTCAAAATTTGTATCGTAGTTACCCCAAAGAGCTTGAGATTTATCCCAATCTGTTCTCAAATAAAATCTTCCCTGCGTATTTATATCTTTAAACGTAGTAGAATCGTCTCCATATGTAGGATAGTACATGTCAGGGTCTAAAGACTCAAATATATCTGTCGCATCTGCTTGAGTAAATCCTTTGAATAAATCTTTAACATCTTTTTGAGTAGTATCGGCTTGGGCTGTAATTTGATATTTGCTATGCAATCTGCTTTTTATGTAAAAAGCAAGTCGTCCGTCTTTTAATAAATCATCCTCTTTGCTCTCATAACTTCCCGAAGTTTGTGTTTTACTCAACGTAAAATCTGCAATCGCTATGCCAAAAAAGTAGTTATCGTCGACATCTACTTTCAGCCTTTTGTGTATATTCTCCTCGCCTTGCAAGTCTATATCGTAATAATGAGTTCCCGAAGGCACTATGAATTCTGCCGTAAATTTTCTCTCAAAATCAACAGGATATGATTCGCCGTTAATAAACAGATTTGTATTTTCTGGAAGCGACACGCCTCTTATAATTACTCTTGAGCCGTATATGACAATATTTTGTTTGGCAAGAGAATTTGTGGCAAACGTTTTATCGAGTAGATATTGGTCTGCCGCCTCTTGAGTATTCAGTAAAACACCCTGCTCTTTTGATACGCCTTCTTTGAGCTCGTTTTTATTGGAGATAACATCTTCAGGTTTTAAAAGCCTTATATAATTTTTAACACTTTCGTCAAACTTTCCTTCTTTATCATATGCTTTTAAAATATAAACAAGTTCGTCTCCGGCTTTATATGAACGACTATCGGGAAGCTTGCCATCCCATGTAACTTTGGCAAACGCACTCGAATCAACGGGAATTGTAACAAGAGGTTCAATCAAATCGGTATCGGAAGCTTTGTATACGATAATCTCCATTCTCTCTATAAAAGCGGAATAATTAGTTCTAACTAAAAATGTGATGGGTTCGCTTATAACTCCATCTACAATAGAAACGTAAGATAGAGACGTTACGCCAAGTACCGCCTCTCCTATGCTTGTATCTTCGGATGCGTATATAAGTCCGTTATTTGATAGAGAGATAGAGTAAGACTCCTCTTTAGAGATAAAATTGTCATCGGCTAATATTTGTTTAACTTCTTGGTTTTCGGATACATTATTTTGCGTAAATTGAATATCCGTATTGTTGTCCGATGCTATTTCTTCATACTCTGATATCGACTCATTGTCCTCTAAATTTAACTCTTCGAATATAAATTCGTTCTTTTCCTCCGCTAAATCCAAATCTTCTTCGATATCTATATCTTCCGTAAAAACTGCGCTGTCATCGCCTAATATAATTTCGATAGCGTTTTCATCCGCATCTTTTATGAAAGAAGCGTTCTTGTTGTCTATGATCTCTTGAGCTTGCAATGAAATTGAACCGATCAAAAAGGATGCGGCAAGCACACTTAATTTAGTGTATGTTCTCATTTTTGCCCCCTTTGCGTGGTTTGAACATCTGTGACATTGCTGTCTATTTCCTCCGTGTCTTTTTTGTCGGTAAACGTTACTCCGAAGTCAAATCTTACAGGTATGCCCGGAGTTATCCTTCTTAAAAGAGGATTTGATGTTGTAAATTTAGAATTTTTGGGAATGGAGGACGGGTCTACCTTCATAATAAAGTTACGTCCTATTCCCCACTCTCCGCCTAAAATATTAAGTAAATGATATCTTCCAAATTGATCCGTTATTATAACGTAGCCCTCAACAGTTACTATCTTGACTCCCGGGATTCCCTCTTCTCCTTTGTCTTGTATGCCGTTAGAGTTTTTGTCGTGATATACCGTACCGAATATTAAACTCTCGTCAAACAAAGGATCGTTAATAAGTATCTCCACAGAAGCTGAAGCTGTGTTGGATATCTTGTTGGTAGCTATAAGTTCTGAAGTTTTGTAAGCTAAAGACTGCGTTTCGTAAGTTCCTTGTCTAACTCCAGCTCCTACTCGCAAAATATACATTACCGTCATAGTATCTCCCGAATCCAGCGTAAGTTCATTGATTTTTAATGAAGCATTCCATGTAACTGCACTGCTCTTATTGCCATCTGCCAATACTGAACCATCCACGTAAGAAAATCCTTTAGGAATGATATTTGCCAATGTATAATCTATAGCTTTTGTACTACCCCTGTTTTCTATGACGGCAGTATATCTTACCAAATCGCCTATTCTAGCCTGTTTTACGGAGGCATTCAATGTTACGTACAAATCAACTTCATAATCCTCAAAAGTAACGATACTATCTATAGTAGTATTCGATAATTGAGCGGCGATAGGATCAGGATAAATGTTGTTAATAGTAAACGTAACGTTTGCAGCCACACTTATACTTGAAGTCAGATAAGCCGTATATGTTCCGTCTCCATTATCTATGGCAACAACAGATATATTGCTAGTCGTCATACCATTGCTTAATTCAAGACCATTTGTAGGATTTGATATGACGATGGTTATATTCTCTCCGCCCGTTGTTGCTGCATTGCCGTAATCGTCAAGCACCATCACAGTGATAGTACTCGTATTGCCGACATCAAGGATCGAAGGATTGACGCTTATACTAGATAAGCTTGCATTACCGCCTCCTGTTTCAAACTTAACAACGGCCGTTTTATTGCTCTGGTTGGAACTTACCGTAAATCCTACCGTTATGTTACCGACTAAAGTAGAATTTAACGTAGCTGTATATATTCCTCCGCCCATGTCTGTTGTAGACGTCAAAGCGCCCGAACCAAAATCACCGTTCACAACAATGACATCAACATTTTGTCCCGACACGCCATTTCCGATATCATCGGCTAAAAATACTGTTATCAGACTGCTATTGCCCGCGATAGTTTGATTAGGCGTTGCTGTTATGGTAGTATGAGTACCGTTAATACTATAATTGCCGGAATTAAATATCACTACTTCGGTCAAATCGGATTCGTCCGAATCTATCTCAAATCCAACAGTAACATTACCCACAGTATAAGAAATCAAATCAACCGTATAGTTGCCGCCTCCTACATGTGTAGCGTCACCGCCGAAATACAAACTAGCAGTGCCGCTAGTTGTATTATCCTCTTTTATGAGTACTACCACATTGGTAGCATTTGTTACGTCATTGCCGTATTTATCACTTAAATGAACTGTAACGGTGCTGTTTTGTCCCGCCGTTTGAGGATTAGGATTAGCCGTTATTGACGTAGTGGCATTAGCGCATACTCCCGTGTTGTCGAGGCAAGGTTCGCCGGGTTTGAATAAAACGTCTACGGTATTAGAACTTGTAACGCCATCTACGCTA
>JAIRXG010000024.1 GCA_031268335.1 Campylobacteraceae bacterium | reverse complement strand
ACAGAAACACAGACAATATCGTTAAAGAACTATACAGTGGAAATACGGGAGTTAACGTAGAAGCTTCTTTAGATCATAGATTTTTGAGTGAAGAGGGAAGAGATAGTATTAAAGAGGATTTCGTAGAATTAGCAGACACGCTGGATAATGTCAATAGATATGTGAAAGATAAGATAGGAGGATATGAACTAACAGACGAACTTAAAAATAAAATAGAACAAAACGGCATTGAAAACTCACTCATAGAAGCATTAAAAGAACAAGGAGTCAGCGAAGAGAAGATAAATGAGGTTTTAGCAAATGAAAAAGTTCAAACGCTATTATTGGGATACCAAGATACTCAATCAAACAATGAAAATACAAATTCTTATATAGACAGCGAAGGGAATGTAGTATTAAATACAATTGAGGTAACTCCTTCAAAAGATTTACAAGAGTATATAGTTGACGGAGCCGAAGGTATAAAAGCTATTGTAGACATAGTAGGAGAAGATAAAGCCGCAGCAGGTATATTGGTAGCTCAATTTGTTCTTCAAGGAACAGTTAGAACAGTTACGTCTCTTGCGGGAGACGAAGTTAAAGACTTTTTCTTCGGAGGACTTAAAGAGATAACAAGCGATTATCTTGCGACAAGCTACTTTGATATAAACGACGAATACTGGAATACCAATCAGCAATCGGCAATCAAATCAATAACAGACGTTACGGCAGACTTTGGAGTAGACGCTATATTAAGCGGAGGAGTATTTGCTATAATAAAAAAAGCAAATACGTTATCTAAAGTTAATGATACCAACTCGCAAGTGTTGAGGGTGAGCGAGGGGGATGGTATTGTAAAAAGACCTACACCAGTTGAATCAGAAAAGCATGTTGGCGAACAAACTACTACCAAAGCACAAACTCTTGAAGTAAATAAAGCTGCTGGTGCAGCTTTTGAGCAAAAAACAATGGAAGAGCTCAAAGGAGTTCAATCGGGCGTTGTTCAACAAGTAACTGTTAAAACTGATAGTGGGGTCAAAACGCGTATTGATTTAGTTGGACGTGATGCGCAAGGAAATATTATTTGCACCGAATGTAAAGCATCATCAACAGCACCTTTGACCAACAATCAGAAAGCAGCTTTTCCTGAAATTATGCAATCTGGAGCTACTGTTGTTGGAAAAGGCAAGGAAGGTTTTGAGGGTGGTACAAAAATTCCACCTACAAATATAGATATTGTTAGACCAAAAGTGGAAAATTAAATGTCTACAGAGCAAACGAAAATAATTGACGCAATAGGTATTGATAACGTAACGGATAATGTTATACTAACCATATCAGATCAAATTGATTGGTCGGAGCAAACAGACAATCACTTATTTTTACTGCAAGAAAAAATAAATAGCTATTTGAGTTTTATTGAAAGTGGGGAAATGATAGAGGTCTATCCGGATGCTAAAAATAGGAAAGCAGTTATAAACGTTATATATAAATATCCATTAAATAAACAAGCTCAAGAATTTTACCAAAAAGTTGAAAAAATTATTGAAAATGCAGGAATAGGATTTAAATACAAATCACTGAATGTATAAAGCAAAAAATTGCTATAAAATCCAATGGTATAATAAAGCCAGAGAATATAAGATTTTTCTGAAATATATAAAAAGGTGAATTATGGGGGGAAAAGTACAAGAAAAAAAAGATATTACTATTGCAATAAGAGGTAAAAATCGTATATGTTTACTCGGTTTTCCCTCAGATATGATGCTATTTTTTGATTGTATCAAATTTTATGTAGAAGATGAATATAAAGATGAAGATTGGTCGGTTATAACCGATAGATTTTATAAAAAATATTTAAGAGAAGAAGATATAGAAATAGCATATGAAAAGATGAAAAAGATTGAAGAAGTTTTTAAACAACTTTCGGTTGATGCAATTGATTGGAGTTTTTCAGAAAATCCTAATAGAAAAACAACTTTAAGCCCAAATAATCTTAATTCATTGTATGAAGTTTTTGAGGAATATTTTAATTCATTTGAAACAATAGTGGGGCATATATTATATGGGAAAACAGAGATAGATTATAAATATTACAATCCGATGATGGTTATAATTGGAACGTTTCCATATAATTATTATTACGAGCAAATGCCTCTATCAGAATTTGATTCGTTATCTAAAGAAGGTAAACCTGAATGGTTTGTGGCAAATGTTGATAGAAAAGAATGATATTATTTACATAAAGGAATTGCGTTAAAACAATGTTACGCGAAGTAGTCATTAAAAACAAATCTTGGAAAAAGATGCAAATCTTTAAAGATAACAAAGAAATTGTCAGCGACGCTATAAAAGAGTTTGCATATGCAAATTATAAAGGTGATTTATTTTCAATAGATTTTTTTGGAAAAATAGGAAAAGATTTTAGAATACTTGCTTTGATAGGCGAAAGTGATAACAAAAATAATTTGCAAAACAATAAAATATTTTCAATAAACAAAAATACTTTAGATAAAGAAATTGATTTTGGCATATATGATATATCTGAAAATTTAAATATTGATTGTGTTTGTATAAAGTTTGATGAGAATACAATTTTAAAAGAAATTTTAAAATATATTTCCCAAGAGAAATTTAATGGAGGTTATTATGCAAAAGGTAAATTCTATGGTGAAAATATTGACGATTTGATTTTTTTAGGAGTTAGTGGAGACTATAGAGATAAAAGAATAAGAAATATAAATCTTGATAAGCTTTTTAAAAAGAGTTCTATTTGAACAGATTTATCTCTTCTCTTATCATCTTAATATTCCTTTTAGATATTTCTCTTTCCGCTCCCATCCCCTCACATGTAGACAATTCCTTACATGTAAACACTAAAACTCTAATCTTAGAAGAACAACAATTCACATTAGAAGCAACTGTAATATCTCAATTAACAGGATTGACCCCAGAAACTTCCGAGCTTATTTATGCAGGAGTAAATATAGGGGCTGGTGTTGGAGTTGGGATTAAGACGGTGGGGAGTGGGGATAGCGTTGGGAGTATAGCAAATGAAGCTAATAGCGCAAAAAATGTTGCTCTATTGAAAATGCAACTTTCTGCAGAAGAGATTTCTGGAACAAAATTGCCTACACAAATTACAAGTTATTCACAACACGCTATTGAACAAATTGCGGGCAGAGACGGAGGAAAAGGTGTTGGTCAAGCAGCCATCAGTAGTGCTTGGTCAAATCCATTAAAAATTGAATATGTTCCAACGCAATATGGACCTACATTTAGATATACTGGTACTGATGCCGTTGTTGTTGTGAATGCAGAAGGAAAAGTCGTTACCGCTTGGGCAAAGTCATCTTCTGGAACTAAACAATGAACAATAGTTTAAGTTCACATCAACAACAAATCTTATTGAATTTATTCAAAGATGGTACAGAAAAAAAACTACTTATGCAAAAATTAATTAATGGTTGCTCTAGTAAAGATGAGATAGAAAAAATGTGCGATATTATTTCTGATGAATTTTTACTAAATGGGATAACGGAAGATTTTGAAGCTAATGCATATGGTAAAGAGCTTGAAAATATTTTAGACATTATAAATAGAGATAGACTATGATTGAAACATTTGCAAAAAATAATGGGATAAATTTGCCAGCTTTTGATAGTGCAAATCAAGCGACAGTGCAAGCTTGGAAAGAAGCTTCAAGAGCATATGCCAAGGGAGCACAAGGAACTGTTCGCGTAGTTCTTGGAGATTCGGTAAAACCAACAAGTTTTTGGAATACTATAGAACTCCCAGCACTCAAAGCCAATCCAAAAGTTACCGAAATTATTCAAGTAGACCCAAAGACGGGTATAGAAACAATAATCTTTAAAAAATAAAGGAATAACTATGATTGATGAAGAGTTAAGTTTGGCAATAGTAAAGTATCTTGGGGTTGGTATAGAAATGTATCCAAAAGGAGATATAAAACGAGTAATTGATGAGTTTGGTGAAAAAAAAGGAACAATACTATCACATAAAGTAGATAAAATATTGGACGAGTTAGATAACTTAAAACCAGACTGGGAAAAACACTCATCAGATAGTGCTACTGATTGGGCAATAGATATGATGAAAAAAAACACCCTGAACTCAACGAACAAGCACTGAAAGCTCTTAATTGTGTTTTTAATTGGTGGTGGAAATAAAAAAATTAAAGGACTCCCTCTGAAAAACCTCACCCTATTTTTCATAACTTTATCACTCCTTTTAAATATTCCCCTTTTCGCTTCCATTCGCTAACATGCCAACTTTTGGTCATACGGTAATTTTATATATTATTTCTTATATATAGAGTGGTTTAGTGTCCGAATATTCGGACACTAAATTTTTAAGATAGATATCCTGCAAGTCCGGCAAAAATATAACCGAAGATACAAGATGTAATAACGCCAAGAAACCCAGGTATTATAAAACTGTGGTTAATAACATATTTTCCGATTTTTGTAGTTCCGCTTCTATCAAACTGAATAGCCGCCAAATCGCTAGGATATGTAGGAAGTATATAGTATCCGTAACAAGCAGCCGCAAACGCAACAATAACGCCCGGAGATACGCCTATACCAAGAGCCAACGGCACAAATGCAGCCAACGCCGCAGCTTGAGAGTTGACAAATTTTGAAACCAAAAGCAACATTACCGCGTAAGTCCAAGAGTATTTTTGAACAATATCTCCAAGAGCTGCTTTCATCATAGGCGTATGAACAGCAAACATAGAATCAGCCATCCAAGAGATACCAAACACAGCAACCATCGCTATCATACCGCTTTTAAAAATCTCATTTTTGCTAATTTTATTCGCATCCGTTTTTGTAAATATAATAATAAGTGAGCCCGCCAGCAACATAAACATTTGAATTGTTTGCACCATACTAAGAGGAGTAAGAACCCCGCCCTTTGCAGCATTTGGCCACGCAGGTCTTAGATTTTCAAAATATCCCAAACAAGCAACAATCACGATAGCACCTAAAAATATCCACATCGCCGCCCATTGATTTTTAGGAAGCTTTTTACCAATTAACGTAACGCTGTCGCCATATACGTATTTTTTAAATTCAGGGTCTTTTAATTTCTCTTGAAACTCCATATCTTTGTCCAAATCTTTTCCTCTGAACCAACTAAAAATCCCTATAGCTAAAACTCCAAAAAGTGTTGAAGGAATTGTGATTTTCAACAAATCCAAATATCCGTCGAATCCTGCGATTCTACTATCCACAGCTACAAGCATTGCGGTTAAAGAGACGACCGCAACTGAGACAGGACTTGCAATAATTCCCATTTGAGCCGAAACCGAAGTTGCTGCCATAGGACGCTCCGGTCTGATGCCGTTTTTAATAGCTATATCATAGACGATTGGAAGAAGCGTATATACGACGTGCCCCGTGCCGCAAAGAATAGTTAAAAAACAAGATACAAAAGGGGCTAATACAGTAAGGTATTTAGGATTTTTTCTTAAAACCTTCTCGGCTATTTGCAACATAACATCAAGTCCGCCGCTTGCTTGTAGAGTAGCGCTTGCAACAACTACTGCCAAAATTGTAAAAATAACATCAGTTGACGGAACACCCGGTTTTACATTAAATGCAAATACAAGCACCAAAAGTCCGATGCCGCCCAATAAACCAAGCGCTATGCCTCCCTTTTTAGCGCCGTAAAAAAGACAAATGAGAACAATAATCAGCTGAATAGCAAACTGTGTTCCCTCACTCAAATTCATTAGAAACTCCATAGTTTCTCCTTTCATTAAAAAATTCCGAATTAATACTACATGTTAATATATGGTTTTTGTCCTGCTTCGTAAAAGTTATTTCCCTCGCTGTCAATTGCCACAATTGCAGGAAAATCTTCAACCGTAAGTCTTGCTATAGCTTCAGGTCCTAACTCCGGATAAGCCAAAACTTCATATTTTTTTATTGTCTTGGCAATTAATGCGCCTGCTCCGCCGATAGCCACCATGTAGACAGCTCCGTTTTTGATTATAGAATCTACGACGTCTTTTGAGCGATAGCCTTTGCCAATCATTCCCGCTACCCCTAATTCTAAAATCGCGGGAGTATATTTGTCCATTCTGCCGCTTGTTGTAGGTCCTGCCGCACCAATTACTTGTCCGGGTTTTGCAGGACTTGGTCCAAGATAGTAAATAGTTTCGTTTTCAAGTTCGACCGGCAACTTTTCGCCCCGCGCCAAAGCTTCGGTTAAAGCTTTATGGGCAGCGTCGCGCGCCGCTATAATTGTGCCTGAGATTAAGACGTTATCTCCTGCTTTTAATTTTTTCACGCTCTCTTTATCAAACGGAGCGGTTATTTTTACGGTATTTGACATTTTTAACTCCTCTTAAAGCGTAATATCGGCATGTCTTGCCGCGTGACAATTGACGTTTACTGCAACCGGAAGCCCGGCTATATGAGTCGGATACCACTCTACGTTTACTTTAAACACTGTCGTTGTACCGCCAAGACCTTGCGGACCTACTCCGGTTTTATTTGCAAGTTCCGATAGTTCAATTTCAAGTTTTTTATATTCAGGGTGTTCGTTTTGCGAATCAGTAGATCTCACGGCTGCCTTTTTGGCCAAAATAGCCGCTTTTTCCATAGTGCCCCCGATACCTACTCCTATGACCATTGGAGGACAAGCATTGGGACCGGCAAGTTTCACAGCTTCCAAAAATACTTTTTTAACTCCATCCAAACCATCCGCAGGCACTAACATTTTCAAGACGCTTTTGTTTTCGCTTCCAAAGCCTTTGGGACAGACTTTGATTTTTAATTTGTCGCCCGGAACTATTCTTGTATGAATAACAGCGGGAGTATTATCTTTTGTATTTACTCTATTAAAGATAGGTTCTGCGACTACGGATTTTCTCAAATATCCATCCGTATAGCCTTTAGCCACTCCTTCATTGACAGCGTCCTCTATATAGCCGCCTTCAATGTGCACATCTTGTCCCACTTCTGCAAATACGACCGTCATGCCCGTATCTTGACAGATAGGAGTTTGGTCGGCTTTAGCTATATCGGCATTCTCTATAAGTTTGCCCAAAATATCGCGTCCTAGCGGCGACTTTTCATCTTTTTGAGCTTTTCTAAAAGCTTCATACATGTCCGTCGTAACATTACAGCACGCCTCTTTGCAAAGTTTAGCAACAGCGTCTGTAATATCTTTGGCGTTTACCGTTCTCATCCGCATTTCTCCTTGCTTTTTGGTTTAAATTCGCTTTTTGTTCGTTATTGTACTCATTAACGCTTAAAAAATAATTCAACAAAATTTAAGTAATACTGTATTTAAAACTATTTTGTAACCACTTTTTTGTATAATTTTATATAATATAAATAATGTTGCTTTTAGCATTGTTTTTTATATTAATATTATTTATATTCTTGCCAATTTTTTAAAAACAAATTTGATTGGAATGCGTTGAGTGGTAAAGACTTTTATGAAAAAATTTTATGCAATGGCATTAATATTTTATTTTATAATTAGAAAGATTGAAAAAATATTTCCGATTTAACTTAATATATCTATTTATTTAACATCAAAAGAAGTGTGCCGCTTGCTATCAAAACATCGTTCTCTTTCAACTCAAAAAATATTTCGTTTAGCAATCCGTTTTTAAGTTTGCTTGTTACATGTACTCTAAACGATACCCCTTTTGGCTTTACATGTAGTATAACGTTTGAGCAGGATATGACAAATCCTTCTTTGCCATCGCACTCAAAAGCGCAACTGCTTTGAGCCGCAGCCTCCATCATCATAGCAAGACTTGGAATTTTTGGAAAAAGAATACCAACAAGAGCATTCTCGCCCTCTTGCGATAAAATTTCTTGCACAAATAAAACAGGCGGTTTATGAGGGAGATTTAGCACTCTATGCCTACAATCATACCTTTGTTTGCCTGTTCATGAAGAGCGGCAAGTTTTGAAACAGAGGGAACAAAGTGTTTGAGCGGTTTTATTTTGCTAAACAGTAATTGTGGCTCTTGAGAACTTTTTTGCACTTTAAATCCTACAGCGCATTCTCGCATAGCGTTACATGTATTGCCAATCTCTTTGATACTAAAACTTTCACAAACAGCGATAAAAATCACATCTTCATCTAAAGCTTTTACGGCCGCGGTTTGCATAACATTATCCCCCGTTTCGTCTCCGTTTGATACGCACAAAATTTCGGAACAATTCCCTTTCAAAATCGAAAAGTAAGCGCTTGGAGTGTTATAAACAGAGTTTTGAAAATCGGTTGGACTTGGCTGAACGGATGCGAAAATATTTTCTAATATAGAAACACTCTCTTGAAGTTCGCCATAATTACTACCATAAATAATGCGTTCGTTTCTTATACTAAGTTTATCTGCTAGATAGATTAACATTTTGGCGTTTCTGGTTAATCTTCGGCGCAGCAGCATATTTGCAACAAGCTCTTTCTCTTTTAGGTCTTCTATCTTTTCAGGTGCAAAAATCATAGCGCTTTCTATGATTTTTAAAGATATTATCATCTTACAACTGCTTCAAGAAGTACAAATGCGGTTGAAAATCTGCCACTTTCCGGAATAAAGCAGAGTATTTGTTCTTTATTTTTTAAGGATTTTATTTTTGCAAACTCTTCTAAAATTATATAAAATGAAGCTGAGCCCGTATTGCCTTTTTCATATAAATTTGTAAACCATTTTTCACACGGCACTTTAAATCCTATGTCCTCCAACGCTTTATGCATTTTATCTTTGAAATAGTGCGACGAGTAGTGCGGCAAAAGATAATCTATCTCTTCTGCCTTAATTCCTCTTTTTTTGATTATCTGTTTAAGCGGTTTTGAAATCGAATATTCTCCGATATTTTCATTTAATAGCCTTACGTTTTGTTTGACGCTGAAAATTGACCGTTTGTCTCTCTCTTCTTGCGAATATGTAAGCCAGCCTCTAAAATTTTCATCATTGTCAATATCTGCTCCGGCATACATGCAAACCGGCATCTCTCCAGCATATGAAACTTGCTCAATCCATTTGATTTTAAAAGATAAACCTTTTTCATTTGGATTTGAAGACAACCATAAAGCTCCAGCACCGTCAGAGAGCATCCAACGTAAAAAATCTTTTTCAAATGCAATTTCAGGATGTTTTTCGAGCTCATCTATTTTTGCTTTTGATTCGGTTTTAAAATTCTCTTTTTGCAAAAGCAATGAAGCAACTTCCGAGCCCGCAGCAACAGCATTTTGCGTAAAACCTCCGCCAACAGACATAAAAGCGTATTTTAAAGCCATTATGCCGCTAGCGCAAATACCTGAGGTACAAACGACTTCCATCGGTTGTGCTTTTAATTCTCCGTGAACCATCAAAGCGTGATTTGGCATAATTTGATCAGGAAGACTTGTGCCGCAAGAGAGTAATTCTAATTTATCAAGAGACGCACCCTGTTTTTTAAGCTCAAGAATAGCAAGCGCTGTCAATTTGGCATTTGTAAATACTATTTTACCATCTTTTATTACGTAGTGCCTATGTTTTATGCCATTGCTTTTGAGCACTATTTTTCTGGCCCTGGAAGGTTTGTCGCCCACCTGCCCTAATACGCTCTCCATTTCATCGTTTGAAACAGCGTCATTTGGCAAAAATGCACTCAGGTAATTTATAAATACTTCTCTCATCAATATCCTTAAATTATCGTTTGCGAACCCGAAGGCTCTTCATAATATATTCTTTGTTTTTGAAATGATTTTTTTAACAAAGGGTATAAAAATATTCTTAAAATAATGGTTATGGGCAACCCTATAATAATCACGCAAATTAAAAATAGAAAATAAAAACATAAAATAGGTTTTCTTATCTTGGGATTTTTAATTTTTCTCAAAAATCCTCCCCATATCAAAAAACTCCTGTGCCCCACTTTTTCGCCCATTATCAATTTCTCATTCACATATACTGCGCCAAGTCCTTTTAAAAGCGGCTTTTTTTCTCTCTCTTTATCGACATGCAGCGCATTTTTAATGGCTTTGCCAAATTTGGCGCTCTCTGCTATTTGGCACTTATCAACGCCTGCCGGCGAAAAAAACCAAAATTTATCTTTTTTGCCAGTCAAAAGCCAACGCGGAGTCGTTATGAAAGTTTCATAGCAATTTCCGCCGTCAATAAAAGCGATATTGTCGCATAAAATTCCGCCGTTTTCTGAAATAAGTTTTTTCATTTTTTCTTGAGCGGTAAGCCACATGTTGCGGCAAGCTACAATAGTAATAACGGGTTTATTTTTCAGCCAAACTTTAGCTTCATTGCTTTGAAGAAAACTTGTTATTGGAAGAGACGGCGAGAGAAACCAAACTTGATAAGCTATTATGATTAAATCAAATTCGGCGCTTTTTTCTATGCTAAATTCGCTTAATTCTATCTTATCGCAATAAACGCTTTCCGGAAATACGCTTAAAAAATCCAAAACTTTCCACGGAAACGGAAATGGGGTTTTTGGTTCTATATTCAAAAAAGTAATACTTGTAAATTCATCTTTTATAAGGGGCGAAACACAATGTTTTAAAACATCTTCAAGTTGTCCTGTTTGTGAATAAAAAACCGCTAAAACTTTTTTGCCTGCCATTAAAACAACCATCCTATGCTTTTAAAGAATTTATAGTATTGAAAAATTACTTACTTTCTGATAAAATTAACAATTCATTTTAAATTTTGCGAATTATTATGCTACAAATAAGATCTCTTAGTAAATCCTATAAAAATGTTTCGGCATTAAGCAATATATCTTTAGATATTCCAAGCGAAGGTATTTTTGCGCTTTTAGGTATAAATGGCGCAGGCAAAACAACGCTTATATCCATATTATGCAATATTATAAAAGCAGATGAGGGAAAGATATTTTATAATGAAATGCCATTCTTTGAAATTTTTAAAAAAGATAAATCTCTTTGCTCCCTAACACCTCAGGAGTTCGCTTTTTATCCTGCTTTGAGCGTATATGAAAATATAAAATTCTTTTCTCAAGTCAATGACTTATCGCCAAAAGAACGTAAAAACAACATTGATTCTGCGCTCAATACAGTCAAGCTTGAGAACTATTTGCAAATAAAAGCGTGTAAACTTTCGGGAGGGCTAAAAAGAAGACTGAATCTTGCTATATCGCTTTTGAATAATCCAAAAATTCTTTTTCTTGATGAACCTACAATAGGAATAGACCCGCACACGAGAGGATTTATATTAGAAGCCATAAAAGAGATCGGAAATAGCAAAAAACTTGTTTTTTATACGTCTCATTATATGAACGAGGTCGATTTTTTGGCCGACAACATCGCCATTATTGACAAAGGAAAAGTGCTTTTATCATATAAAGTTAAAAAAGAGAATGTCTTAACGCTTGAAATAAATGCTAAAACGGATGAAAAAAAACTTGAAAAATTAAATAATTTTATGCCGCTTACAAAAATAAAAAACTCTCTTCAAAGCGATGCTTTAAGTGAACAAAAAACTCTTGAATTTTTAAATTTTGCACATAACATTGGTGTTAGTTTTGAAAAAATATCTTTCGCTCCCATTTCGGCAGAAACGCTGTTTTTAAGTTTAACTGCTGACGAAAAGGTGTTTTTATGAAGCTTTTCTTTGCTCTTTTAAAAAAAGAGGGTTTAATAGTTTTAAGAGATATACATGCTTTGCTAGCGCTTTTTATATTGCCATGCATTTTTATTATTATCATGTCCTATGCGTTAAAAGATGCAGCAAACAGCGGAGAAAATTTGCATTGCTTGTATTATATAAGTGAAGATAACGATGACGATTTGGCGCAAAACTTTCAAAAAAGCATGCAAAATTTGGAAGGTTTTTCGTGCGAAGAAAGCAATCAAATAAAACAAAGCGATATTTTCATATCTATACCGCCAAAATTTTTCGAAAATTTCGGTAACGATAAAAACAACTCTTTAAGCGTGGAACTTGTGCATACGCCATTACTAAATCAAACGGCTCTTTATCTGTTTGAAGCGCTTTTAAAAGAGAAAATTATCCTGCTTTATACGAATAATGAAGGCGAATATGCGCCGCCTTTTGTGTCAAATATTTTAAAACCATTTATCGCAAAAATTCCCTCAAGTAAAAAAATTCCTAATAGTGTAGAACAAAGCGTGCCATCATGGATAGTGTTTTCCATGTTTTTCGTGCTGATTCCATTGTCGACGGTTTTTATCGTTGAAAGAGAACAAGGAACCCTTCAGAGATTAAAAAGTATGCGTCTTCCGACATTTTCATTTTTTGCGGCAAAAACATTTACTTATAATATTTTGAATTTATGCCAAGGATTTGTTTTGCTTTTTGTGGGAGCATATATAATTCCGCTTTTCGGACTTGAAGCGTTGAAGATTGGAAATTTTGCGGCCGTTTTTGTTTTGCTGTACTCATTATCTTTTGCAGCCATCGGTTTTGCGCTTTTAATAGCAACTCTTTGTAAAAGCGCTTCGCAAGCAGTAATCGTCGGCGGACTTTGCAATATTTTATTGGGAGCTGTGGGAGGTATAATGGTGCCAAAGTACATTATGCCGCAATTAATGCAGCAAATCAGTATAATATCGCCTATGGCATGGGGGTTTGACGCATTTTCAGACATAATTTTATACGAAGCGTCTCTTGCTGACATTATTCCTGAAATACTATTTCTGTTGCTTTTTGGCTCTATTATGTTTATAATGTCTCTGCTGATTTTTAAAAAAGGTCGTCAATGAGCTTAAATGACATTAAACACGAATTAAAAGTTTTAATCATACAAGAGAGCGGACGCGATATATCTCCTGATGAGATTGACGATAAAGAATCTCTTTTCGGAAGCGACAGTAAATTGGCTCTTGATTCGTTGGATGCTCTTCAAATATCCATGGCGCTACATCATAAATACGGTAAAAAATTAAATGATAGCAAAGAAGCTATGAGAATTTTGCTCAATATAGATACATTGGCAAAATTTATAACAAAAGTTGACTGATTGAACAGGGTTTTTATAGAGCGCTTTGGGGTATGCAGCGCTTTGGGAGAAAATTTAGCTTCGCATGTAGAAGTTTTGAAAAATAAAAATTTAAATGCACCGATTTCAAAAATCAACATAAAAGAAAGCGCTGATGAATACGAGCTTCCATATTACAAAGCAAAAACAGATTTTGATACATTTTTGGGACAAATAGGCGAAATTTGCAAAGATACTGCATTATTCGTCGGTTCTTCTTCTTTAGGGGTAGAATTAAACGAAAAAGAGTACGCATCAAGTGGAATAAAGGTGCTGGGGTACGATATGCAAATGCCAAAAATTTGTGAAAAATTGAATATCAAAAGTTACAATCGCTATCTTTTTTGCACTGCTTGCACTTCAAGCGCAAACGCTCTGACTTATGCGGCAAAAATGATAAAAGCAGGCATTATAAAAAGCGCTTTAGTGCTTGGCGTTGAAGTTCCAAATAGATTAAGCTTATACGGTTTTATGTCGCTTGGACTTTTAAGCAAAAGCGCCATTTTGCCGTTTGATAAAAAACGAGACGGTATAGTTTTGGGAGAAGGATACGGATTTGTGCTTTTATCAAATAAAAAAAGCGAATGGGAATTTGTAAACGGCGAAAGTCAAAATGATATAGCAAGTATAACTTCACCGTCCATCGATGGAAGAACTCTTTCGAACGTTGTAACAAAAATTTTAAAAGATGCCAAACTAAAACCAAAACAAATAGATTTGATTAAACTACATGCAACAGCCAGTGACAGCAATGATATATCCGAAAATGCGGGCATTTGCAAAATATTTCAAAAAATTCCCACCGCAATAGCTTTAAAAGGTTATATGGGGCATACTTTGGGAGCTTGTGGAATATGCGAATTGGCTTTTTTGCTAGGAGCGCTTGAAAAAAATATCGCGCCTAAATCTATGGGGTTTGAACAAAAAGATGAATCTTTTGATATAAGTCCAACCACAAAAAACGAATTTTGGAATGGCTCTTATATACTTTTAAACCATTTAGCTTTCGGTGGAAACACTACGTCTATTTTGATAAAAAAGAATAAATCATGATACTTTCATCATCTCTATTGGCTTTTGATGCAAAAAACGGATTTGCGGATTGGAATACGGCTTTGCAACAAGCGACAAATGCGAAATTTAGACGCGCGAGTAGATTTTCATCGGCAGTATTAGCGGGTGCGCTCACATGTCTTAAAAATATCAACGAAAAAAATCTTAAAGTTTATTTCGGTACAGCAAACGGCGATGTTCAAAACGTGATAGATGCGCAAGACAGCATATTTTTAGAGCAGAGATTTCCATTACCTTTTTCGTTTATAAATACTCTAAGCGGCACCTCTTTATTTTTATTGCTACAACATTTAAAGAAAGAGACTTTGGCTATCAATATAACACACTCTTATTTTGCATTTGAAGAGATTTTGGCTTTGGCGCTAATGGAGCAAAAAAACAATGAATACGCACTTATAGGAGTGTGCGACACGTGGTATCAACCTTTTGAAAAAGCGAGCAAACAGTTGGATAAAGACGCCTGTGAATTTTCATCTTGGTTGTTATTGAGAAAAGATAAAAAAAGTTGTGTGAAATTTTTTGCCAATTTTGATGAACTTACATGTGAAGTAAAAAAATTTGATTGTGAAAATTTATATTTTTCGCCGCATTTTACCAATAAAGAGATGGTATTTTTGAAAAAAATAGCAACTCTCGTTATTTCAAATGCTCCTAAAGTTATCACGAACCAATCTGCCGCTATAATATGCGAACACTTTTTGCACCAAAAAAATAGATCTTTATTTTACGTTGGAAAGGATATAAGAGGCGGCTACTCTTTTGTATGCGTTTATGCATAGAAAAATTAATTTTCAGTTTATGTATGATAGTATTTTAAGAAATTTTTTCAAAAGGAAAACTTATGAACAAAAAGCTTTTACTTGCTTCTTTGGTTATCGTGGGCGGTCTTTTTTATGGCGGTTGTGCGGCAACTCAACAACCTTTGTATAATGTGGAAAACTCTCCCGTACAGACATTTAACGGAAAAAAATTAACGACCGCTCAAGTAGAAAAAGCTATTTTACAAGCCGGCGTCCAACGCAATTGGAGAATGCAAAAAGTTAAAGATGGTTTAATTACGGGAACATTGGCTTTACGCACACATGTAGCTATAGTTGATATCAAGTATAATACCTCATCTTACAGCATTACTTACAAGAACAGTACGGATTTGGGCTATGACGGCATAAATATACATAAAAACTATAATAGTTGGATAAGAAATTTGGATAACTCCATCCAATTATATTTAAGCACCAATTAATCAAAAGGCTTCGCAAAGAAGCCTTTTTAACTCTCTTCCCAAAAATTATATAAGTTAAACCACTGATTCGGAACCTTTTTTACAACATCTTCGTATGCTTTTGTGTACTGTCTTAACATACTTTCGATATTATCTTCAGAATCTATTTTAAAAAAATCTGCTTTATATACGCGCGGTTTTATGTAAGTTGAGAAAAAAACTATTATAGGTAATTTTGATTTTTTAGCTATTTCAAAAGGCGTTTTGTTAAATTCTGCTTCGCGTCCAAAAAACTCTGTTTTTATGGCATGTTTAGGATTGTTGGCTCTATCTCCCATCATAGCTACAATCTCCTTATTTAAAAGCGCTTTTGCTATTATTACGGATGCGTCGATAACTGATGTATTCATCAAATCGACAACTTTCACATTTGTCGTATTTGAGCATAGTTTAGCTTCCACGGCCTTAATATCGCTTTTTATAATCTCTTTCATTATAACTGTTACATGCAAATTTGTTTCTCGTAAAAATTCAGCCGTTACAGACCAGCCGCCAAAATGTGAAAATAACATTATTGCGCCATCTTGCGTATGCTTTATAGCCTCTTGTTTATTTATAATGATGTTGTAGCTTTGCGGATCGCATTTTGAGATAAATCTATCCGTCATAACAATGGCAAATTTTCTTAAATGCTCAAAGTATCGCAATCTTGTGTATTTAACGCCTATTTGTCTGTAATAAAGCTTCAAAGCGCGTCTGACGTTTGCAGCTTTTACATAATATATAAACGTTATAGGATAAAGCAAAATAAAAAATGGAAAATATCCAAAAACTTTGTAAAACCAAAGTGCGAGACGGATAACCCGACCGCTGCCTCTTTGTTTCGTTCTTAGCACTAAATAAATCCTTTGAAAAGCAAAAGACGAAATGGTAAAAGTTTTATATGCAGCCATACTATTGAAACAGTGTCGCGCCACTTTTTAAAATGGCTCACTCTCTCTTCGGCTTTAGGATAATAGCACTGTACGGTAGTTTCGACGATCTGTTTTTTTAGCCATGCGTGCTTCACAAGCACTTCCATTTCCCAATCAAACTTAATACTTTTTATAGGCAAATTTAAAATACTCACGGGATAAAGCCTAAATCCGGAAAGCGAATCCGTAATTTTACATGAGGTATCTAAAATAGCCCAAAAATTACTGATAGAGCGTCCTATCTTTGAACCGTTAGGAACATTATCTATCTCAAAATCTCGCGCGCCTATTACGATAGTGTCATCTCCGTAATTTATAGCGTCCGTTAATTTGCAAATCTCGCGCGGCAAATGCTGTCTGTCTGCATCCATACTGACAAAATAGGAATAGCCTAATTCTTTTGCTTTGTTAGCGCCACTTTTTAAGGCGGCTCCTTTGCCAAGATTGCGAGGGTGGGTAATTATATGTGTCTTTTCATCGGTTTCAAGTTTAGCTGCAACGAGAGAATTTGAACCGTCGTCTACCACTACAATCTCATACCCCAAATCTCTAACGCTCTTTACAACTTCAAAAATAGTATCATTATTTAAGGTAGGCACAACAACAGCGGCGCAATATCTATCCATTATAAGTCCATGCTAAATTTAAAACGCAATATTACCATTTTTAAGATAAATTATTAATTTTAAAATAAAAACAAGTGATATATCAGCTAACTTATTTTACAATTCGTAGTTCATTGTTTTATAAATAAAATTTTTGCAATAAAATCGAAAGGAACCGGTTTGCATTTTGATTTTAAACCAAAAGATATGAGCGCGCTTGACGCTCAACTTGAAGCTCAAAAAATAGTTTTTTCGCCAATCATTTTTCAATGCGTTAGGGTTTTAAAAGAATGGGGAATATTGGAGCTTCTACATGTAAGCGGCAAAACAGGACTTTGTCTTGATAAAATTTGCAAACAAACAAAAAAGAGTCGTTATGCTGTTTCGCTTTTGTTGGAAAGCGCTCTTAGCGCATATGTAGTGGAACAAAAAAGCGATAAATTTTTACTTACAAAAATTGGTCATTTTTTGCAAAACGACAAAATGACGGCAATAAATCTAAATTACAACCATTACGTAAATTATCTTGGAATGTACCATTTGGACGAAGCTTTAGACAAACAAAAACCAATAGGGTTAAAATATCTCGGAAAATGGGACACGATTTATCCTGCTCTTTCTAAACTGCCAAAAAAAGTCAAAGAAGCATGGTTTGCGTTTGACCATTTTTACTCCGATAATACTTTTGAAGGCGCGCTTGAAGAGTTAAAAACGTTTTCGCCTTTATCTGTTTTAGATATAGGCGGCAACACCGGTAAATTTTCGCTTCTTTGCGCTGCAACAATTCCGCAAGCAAATATTTGCATAGCGGACTTGCCCGAGCAAATAAGTTTAGCAAAAAAGATTATAAAAGCGACGAATATGCAAAATCGCGTTACTACGTATGCTATAGATATCTTGGGTGATAATGATTTACCACAAAATTACAATATTATATGGATGAGTCAATTTTTAGATTGCTTCAGCGAAGAAGAAGTGCTGTTTATACTGCAAAAAGTGCATAAAAGTTGCGATGAAAATACGAAAGTGTGCATATTGGAACCTATTTGGGATAAACAAAGATTTGAAACGTCCGCCTTTTGTATAGTCAATACTTCTCCTTATTTTGCCGCTATGGCGAACGGGAAAAGTAAAATGTTCAAAAGTGAGATTTTAGAAGAGTTGATAAACAAAGCCGGCTTTGAAATACAACGTACTATTGATGGACTTGGATTTGGACACACTCTTTTTATATGTAAACAAAAAACAAAAAAAGGAACGATATGAAAATATCAGCACATGATTTAAAAGAGTTGCTTATTAAAAGCTTGAAATTGGAGGATATAAATCCCAATGACATAAACGACGAAGCGCCGCTCTTTGGAGAAGAAGGACTTGGGCTTGATTCGGTAGATTCTATTGAACTTGTATTGACACTTGAGCGCGAATACGGTATAAAAATCGGTAAAAGTGAAAATTATCAAGAGATATTTGGTTCCGTTTCATCATTACTAAATCATATAAATGCGAATGGATAAAAAAGTTTTTATTACTCATGCCGAAGTCTCTACAAGCGCGGGTGCTGATTTGCAAAGTCTATGGGAAAATATACTGAATCAAAGAAGCGGTATTTGTTTGTATGATGATTTTTTGCCAAACCGCAAAGCTGCAATAGGTAGATTTTCTGAAAGCGGCTCTTTTGAGTATTTACTTTTAAAATGTATCAAAAAAATAGTTGATGAGAGCAAAAAAGAGCCAAAAGATATTGTCTTATTTATAGGTTCGTCCGTAGGCGGCATGCAAAATACGGAAAAAAAGCTAAAAAGCGGCTGTTCTTACAACGATATTGACCCCAATTTTCACACTATAGGAACGATTAAAAATTTCATTTTGCCACATTACAAATTCAAAAAAACTTACGCTTTTTCAACTGCCTGTACTTCTAGCGCAAATGCTTTGGGGTTTGCGTATGAATGTATTAAAAAAGGCATTTATTCGGATATTTTGGTAGTGGGCGCGGATGCCATATCTCTTACGACGGTCAATGGCTTTGATGCGCTTGGCGTTTTATCGCCGTCTACATGCAAACCTTTTTGTGCAAAAAGTTTCGGAATGAATGTCAGCGAAGGAATTGGCGCTCTTTTGATATCTGATACAAAAACGCGAAATTGCACAGAGTTTTTAGGAGTCGGCTATAGTTCCGATGCTTATCATATGGCGCACCCTAAACCAAATGGAGAAGGGGCTAAAATAGCGATGCAAAATGCACTAAGTTTGGCCAAAGTCTCACAACTTGATTACATAAATGCTCATGGAACCGGTACAAAAGCCAACGATAGCGCAGAAGCGGCGGCTGTATCTTCGCTTTTTGACTTTTCTACACATATAAGTTCTACAAAAAATATCACTGGGCATACGTTAGGAGCCGCCGGAGTAATTGAAGCTATCATTACATGTAAAGCTATATTGGAAGATACGGTGCCGCCAAATTGCCCAATTGAAGAGCCGCTAGAATATAATTGCAAAATCGCTCAAAATCCCATAAAAAAAGTAGTGAGATACGCTATGAGCAACTCATTGGCATTTGGCGGTAATAATGTCTCTTTAGTATTTGGAAAAAGCGTATGAAGATAGAAAATACCCCACAAGAATGCAATAAAACGCATGCGGGAGCGAAAAAAGCCCTATATGCTCAAAATGAAAAAGGAGAATACAAAATCACATCGTCTATTGGCTGGAAAGCAGAAGAGATAGCAACCCTAACTGCTCTTGAAGAGTTGAGGCGAAAAGAAAAAGAGGCGAAAGAAGCTTATTTTGCAGGTAAGCTTTCGCCGCTTCCTTTTTATATGTATCAAAAAAGAATGGATCTAACAATACTCTCTTGCACTTCAGGTATATGCAAATGGCGCGTAAAAAGACATTTTAAACCGTCTGTTTTTGCCAAACTTAGCAATAAAACCCTCTCCTTATACGCTGAGGCTTTGGATACGGACATAGAAACTCTTCGTAAAATAAAAAAGGATATTGTTGAATAATTTTGTGCACAAACACGCCGCGCATTGTGAAAGCGGTGTAATATCGTCTATGCTCACAAATAGAGGTTTTGAAATAAGTGAAGCTATGTGCTTTGGAATTTCAAGCGCTCTTACTTTCGCTTATCTTCCATTTATTAAGATAAATTCTCTGCCGCTTATAGCCTATAGAATGCCGCCAAAATATATATTAAAGGGAGTCGGTAAACGCTTTGGAGTAAAATTTGAGATAAAAACTTTCGGCAAAGATAAAATAAGCGCCGCAAAAACACTTGATAAAGTGCTTGAAAAAGGCGATGTAGCTGGTATTCAGACGAGTGTTTACTACCTTCCGTATTTTCCGAAAGATATGCAATTTCATTTTAACGCGCATAATTTGATAGTATTTAAAAAAGAAAAGGACGTCTATTATGTAAGCGATCCTGTATTTGATTATGTAAATACTATAAAAGAGGAGGATTTATTAAAAGCGCGTTTTGCCAAAGGCATATTGTCACCAAAAGGCACAATGTACACGCTAAAATCTCTTCCGGAAAATGTTGATTTTGAAAAAGAGATTAAAAAAGCGCTGAAAAAAACAACCTTTGCGATGTTAAAAACTCCGCTTCCCCTTATCGGTATTTGGGGAATGAAAACGCTAGCTAAAAAATTAGGTTCTCTAAAGATTGTCGACAAAAACGACCTAAGGTACGCGAGGCTTTTTATAAGTCAAGTTATCAGAATGCAAGAAGAGATAGGCTCGGGCGGAGGGGGATTTAGATTTATGTACGCCTCATTTTTACAAGAAAGCGCACGCATATTAAATAAACCTATTTTGCAAGAAGCTTCGCAAATGATGAGCGATGCGGGCGATAAATTAAGATATTTCGCATTAACAGGCGCTAAGATGATAAAAAACAAAGAAGACTTTGACGTTAAACTATTAGAAAAGATATTTCGCGAATGCGCTGACGATGAGGAAAAAGTATACAAAGTCTTGGAGGGCGTCAAATAGATTTTACAAGCAAAATCAAAACAACGGCGCAACATAATAAAACCATGTTTATAACAAAAATGGCGTTAGATAAAGCGCTTTTTGTCAAAACTTAATCTTTTGCAAATATCTATCTCATAACTTGCCCGTATGTTCATAGCTAAACCGACTTTTACGCTTAGAGCGATATTTTCTGGCAAATAAATGGCTTGGCTTTGATTATGATTTTAGATTTATAAAATCTACATACAGTAAAAATATTAGAAAATTTAACTCTCACAAACGATGAGCGACACGGATATTTTGCGTTAACAGGCGATAAAATGATAAAAAATAAAGAAGATTTTGACGTTAAACTATTAAAAAAAGATGCTATCGCGTTTGAAAAATTTGCTTGAGTATTTTGACTTCAGATCTCATATTCAACTTACATGTAAGAGTAAAATTTGCCACTTTTAAATTAAACGAACGCACGTATGAAGCGCTTAATAAAAACCAAAAACATTTTTCAAGCATAGTTTTGATAAAATTGCGGCTAAATTTAAATGTTGGAGATACAAAATGAGAAAGTTATTGCTTTGCTTGGCGCTCATTGGAGGCTTTACCGTAGTTTCTTGCGATGATATAAAAAAAGTTTTGACAGATAGCGCAAAAAGCGTATTCAAAGAGGATTTTGAAATAGTAAGCGTCAACAAGCTAAAAAGTATTGAGGGTTTGAGCGTTGTAATTTTTAAAAGCAAAGAAGGGCAAGCTATCCCTTTATACGCGTCCAATGATGGAAAATCATTTTTGCCTGTGCCGAATTATTACTATTTTAGCAACCAAGAAGATTTCACATTATTATCAAAAATATTTGAAGACGTTGAAAATATAAACAAACAAGCTGTGTCAAAAAATGTGGACGCACTTTTTGCTTCATTGCCCAAAGAAGCGTTTGTTCTTATCAACTCCAAAGAAAAAACAGATAATCTTTTGACGATAGTAACGGATCCGGATTGTCCATATTGCCGCAATGAACTAAAAGGCATAAAAGACCGCTTAAAAACTTCACATATAAGAATGGTATTTGCCCCAGTACATGATGAAAAAGCGTTTATAAAAAGTGCACTTATCTTAGAGGAAACAAAAAAATTAAAACCCTCAGATACGGACAAAATAATAGCTGTTTTTGAAAAATACTATCAAGATGTAGATGTTAGCGACAACACTATAGATACGAAATTTGTACACGAGAATGCCGATGAGATTTTCAAATCCGGTTTTATTCGCGCAGTACCATATCTACACGAAGGAAAGCTGAAATAGCTTTCAAATTGAATAAGGAAAAAATACTTTGGAAATCGGCGCGGTTATAATATTTCTTGCATTTTTGCTGATAGCTGCGCCTTTTCTCTCAACTTTTGCAAAAATACCGGTTATCGTAGTTGAAATGCTTTTAGGAGTTTTTGGAGCATATGTAGGACTTTTAAAAGGATTTGAAGTTTTTGATATGCTAGCCCACCTCGGCTTTTTGTATTTGATGTTTTTAGTGGGCATGGAGGTGGATTTAAAAGAGTTTCGTTTTGGTAAAAAATCGTTGCTAAAAAGAACTGCTCTTTTTTTCATAACTCTCTACCTGCTCTCTATTATCACAACTTTATACTTTAATTTGAATATGATTTACGTAGCCGTATTTTCAATTTTTTCTCTTGGCATTTTGATGGCGTTAGTCAAAGAGTACGGCAGAAAAGAGGCTTGGTTGGCGCTTGCTATAAATGTAGGCGTTATAGGGGAACTTTTGAGCATTATTTTGATGATAGTGCTAAGCAGCGGACTCAAAAGCGGATTTAATTTGCAATTTCTCATCACCATTTCAATGCTTTTAGGATTTTTGGCTCTATTTGTGCTTGTATTTAAAATAGCGAAAATTCTTTTTTGGTGGTTTCCGGAACTCAAAATTATGCTAATGCCGTACCAAGATAATAAAGATATCGATATCAGGCTCTCTATGGCTTTGATGTTTATCTTAATCGCTCTAATGATAATAATAGGTATAGACCAAGTTTTAGGGGCGTTTTTGGCGGGACTTTTTATCGTGTCGTTTTTCAAGCACAAAACGGAACTTCCGGAAAAACTCTCATCTTTTGGATTTGGTTTTTTAGTGCCTCTGTTTTTTATACATGTGGGCTCCACTCTGCCGCTTGACGCATTCACGGATAAAGAAGTTTTAAAACAAGCTTTTTTTATTTTTGCAGCAATTGTATCGATTCGTTTTATTAGTTCTATGGTAGCATACGCCAGCCATTTTGGTTTTAAAAACACAACTCTTTTTTCTCTTGGCAACTCTATGCCGCTCACGTTTTTAGTTGCTGTAGCAACCTTAGCGCATAATACGCAAAACATAAGCGATAAAGAGTATTACGCTATTGTAGTCGCCAGTATGATAAGTGCGGTTGCATTGATGATAGTGATAAAAATACTTCACCAATATCTTTTCAGAAAACATAAGGTTTAATGTGATTTTGAGCATTGAAAGCAGTTGTGACGACAGCTCCATAGCGATAACAAGGATGGATGACCTCAAACTTATTTTTCATAAAAAGATTTCACAAGAGATGGAACATAGCGGCTTTGGAGGAGTTGTGCCCGAACTTGCCGCAAGACTTCATGCCGTAGCGTTGCCGAATATTTTGGAAGAGACAAAAGAGTATTTGCCAAAACTTAAAGCTATCGCCGTAACAAATGAACCCGGACTTTCTATAACATTGATAGAAGGCGTGATGATGGCAAAAGCTCTTTGTTTATGTCTTGATATTCCGCTATTGCCTATAAATCATTTAAAGGGGCATATTTATTCGCTTTTTATCGAACGAGAAGCGCTCTTTCCTCTTGGTGTTTTATTAGTTTCGGGCGGACACACTCAAGTTTTGCATGTGAAAAGTTACGACGACGTAAAACTTCTTGCCTCGACATTAGACGATAGTTTTGGAGAGAGTTTTGACAAAGTGGCAAAAATGCTGCATCTTGGTTATCCTGGGGGCGCTATCGTGGAATCTTACGCAAAAAACGGCGAAGATAGATTTAATTTTACCGTGCCTTTGAAAAATTCAAAAAATATAGCTTTCAGTTACTCTGGTCTTAAAAATCAGACAAGACTTGCGATTGAAAACTTCAAAGATAAAATAACACAAAACGACAAAGAAAACATATGCGCCTCTTTCCAAAAAACAGCCATATCACACATAATGTGGCAATTAAAGAAGATTTTCAAAAACAGTGATTTTGCAAATTTTGCCGTAGTAGGAGG
>JAIRXG010000020.1 GCA_031268335.1 Campylobacteraceae bacterium | reverse complement strand
GTTAAATCAAGCGTTGCCTGCCATAAACTTGAACCATATTTTTCCTTTAACTTATCGAGTGATTGCGGTTTGCGTACCGTAGCAGCCACACGATCACCTCTCTCAAGCAATATTTCAATCATTGGATATGCCAATCCGCTATTTGCTCCTGTAATGAACCATGTTTTCATAAGAAACCTCTTACTTCAAATTATTTTTTACGTTCTATTTTTCCGGCAACTTCTTCATAGATGCAAATTGCAAACTATCCCGAATGAGTAGTCCGCAACTCCTTGAGTGTATCTATTTAGCAGATTAGCAGATATGCAAATCAAATTCGACATCTTCTTATTTTTTGTAAAATGAACAATGTTACCCAAAATGTATAATAGGCTTGTTATCCGTACAAATCATATATTTTTATAACTTTTTTAATTAATTATTATATAATTTTATCTATATAACATGTAAACTCTCATATACATGTCTAAAAACATTCATAACTATTTTTGTTTCAAAAACGTAAACGTTTTTTTCTACATAAAAAACAAGCTTACTTACGGTACTTGTTTTTAACAAAAGAAGCTATGCGTTTAATGCCTTCTATTATGCTTTTTTCATCCATAGCATAAGAAAATCTAAAATATCCGTCCATACCAAAACCAATACCAGGCACTACTGCAACACCAACTTCTTCTAATAAATCTTTACAAAATTTCATAGAATCATTAGAGAGTTCTTTAATGTTTGCAAATATATAAAATGCTCCCTTTGGTACTACAACTGATATACCTTTAATGGCATTCAAAGCATTTACAGCTAAATCTCTGCGTTTTTCAAATGTTTTTCGCATAAACTCTATATCCTCATCTATCGTACCGTCAAGTGCTGGGATAGCGGCTTTTTGAATGATGGAAGTGATATTTGATACGCTTTGACTTTGAAGTTTTTTGACAGCGTTTATTATCTCTTTGTTTGGTGTTGCAAGATAGCCAAATCTCCAGCCTGTCATTGCCGCTGATTTACTAAGACCGTTTATAGTTATCGTTCTTTCAAAAGTATCTTGGCTCAAACTTGCAAATGAAGTAAATTTTAGATCTCCAAAAATAAGCTTCTCATAAATCTCATCCGCGACTACCAAAACATTCGTTCCTTTTAGTATATCTGCCAAAGCTTCAAGTTCATTTTTTGTATATACCGAACCGGTTGGATTCGACGGATTATTTAAAATAAAAACTTTGGTTTTTGGAGTAATAGCGTCTTTTAATTGTTTTGGGGTTATTTTAAAATCCGTACTGTCATCGGTTTGCAAAAATACACTTTTACCGCTGCAATATCCGATAACTTCAGGATATGTAACCCAATAAGGCGACGGTATGATTACTTCGTCTCCAGAATCAATAATCGATTGAAAAAGTGCGAATAAGGAGTGTTTTGCGCCTACATTTACGACAATATCGTTTGGTTTATAATTAAGAGCGTTGTCGCGCAAAAGCTTGTCTGCCACAGCTTTTAAAACTTCGGGCGTTCCCGAAACGGCGGTATATTTTGAAAATCCACTCTCTATCGCGTCAATAGCGGCTTTTTTAACAGCTTCAGGTGTGTCGAAATCAGGTTCTCCGGCTGAAAAACTTAATATATCTTTTCCGTTTGCTTTTAACTCTTTTGCAAGCGAAGCGATTGCCACAGTGATTGATTCGGATAAATGTAAAACCCGTTGTGATAACATACTTTAAAACCCCTCAAAAAAAATGTCCGATGATTATAACTAAAAATACCTTTGTAAGTAAATGATTTTGAACTCTAATTTTCAAAAATATATCGTATTTATTCGGAATGCTTACTAACCGTCTTTAGATAACCGTTGTCGTTAAGCAACAGATAAAGTTCTCCCAATATGTGTTTTTTAGCTTTTTCGTCTATTAATTCCGACTCTTCAATGCGGTCGTTCAATGTATCCTGAATATCTCTTACATCATAATCCAAATCTTCCAAAATATCCAAAATGCATTGTGATTCCAGCAGATTTTCTATCTCATATCCGTCGCTGCTTATCTTTATTGTAGCTTCGGTAGGGTGTGTGAAAAGATTGTGCTTCATACCTAAAACCTCTTGATACGCTCCGACCAAAAAGAATCCTAAAAAATATTCTCTTTCGTCCAAATCTACATCATGTAAAAACAGAGGTTCTTTTATATCAAATCCTATTTCGCCGTCGGAGTCACATGTAATATCCCACAAAGAAGCCGAACGGGTAGGGTGCTCGTCTAACATATCAAGCGGCATAACCGGAAAGTTTTGCTCCAATCCCCAATAATCAGGTAAACTTTGGAAAATAGAAAAGTTTACAAGATATTTTTCCTGCACTTGCTCTTGTATATTTAATATCTCGCTGTAGTGCTTTTCACCTAAAATATTGACCGCTTTTTTTATGATGAGATTGACCAAAACTTCGGTGTTGGAGCGGTCTTGCAAATCCACATAACCCAAATCAAAAAGTGTCAGCAAAGACTCCATATGGTCGATGGCATCGTGCAAATATTCCATAGCGTTTTTAGCGTTTATAGTAGTATACAAATAGTGTAGTTCTTCTACAAGCTGCGGATTTGCCTCTTTGAACTCCAATTTTTTTTCAGTGTATTCTTGACTAAAAAGTTCCAACACGGGCGCGATAAGCACGGAATGGCTTGCGGCGACATATCTGCCTGATTCTATAAAAATATCAGGTTCTATTTCGTTTTTCTTATTAGCTATATCTTTTAAGAGATAAACAACGTCGTTGGCGTATTCTTGCAATGTATAGTTGCGTTGCTGAACACTTTCATATTGCGAATACTCAATCGCCAATCCGCCTCCAAGATTTATTGCATGTAGGTTTTTAGCTCCCATCTTTTTGAGTTCGGCATAAATATTTCCGGCTTCCCTCAAAGCTTTTTTCATCGGAGCGATTTCGGATATTTGAGAACCGATATGAAAGTGAATCATTGTAAATTGCTCTAAAAGATTTGCATTTTTTAACATTTTGACGGCTTGGATTAACTCTGTGGAAGTCAAACCGAATTTTGAATTTATACCTCCGCTTTTTGCCCAAATACCCGTACCCGAACTATGAAGCCTTATGCGAAGTCCTATTTTTGGTTTTGGAGCAAATCTCTCTTTGGCCGTTTCTATGATTCCCTCTAACTCATTTAAACCTTCTATAGTCAAAGTTATATTATGTCCCATTTCGGAAGCTATAAAACCAAGTCCTATCATTTCGCTGTCTTTAAATCCGTTTACTGTTATAGGCGAACCGTTACTGTTATGAGCCATTGCTAAAATTAATTCAGCTTTACTACCTGCTTCAAGACCATATTTATACTCTTTGCCAATTTCAACCATATTTTTCACAAAATTTGGAAATTGATTAACTTTTAAAGGATAGACGGCTTGGAATGAGCCTTGATATTTTATCTCTTTTTGCGCTTGCTTGAAATTGCTATAAATAGAGCGTATTTGCTTATGTATAAGGTGTGGAAAGCGAAGCAGCAAAGGACCTCTGATGCCATTGCTTCTAATCTCTTTAACTATATCTATTATCGCTGGTTGCGAACCGTCGTTTACACATACTTTTCCATTTTTGATGACAAAATCGCCGTTTGCCCAAACTTTAATACCGTAATCTACCATTGAAACTCTCCCAATGATTTTATATCTATATTTAAATTCTCTTTTGTGTCAAGGTTTTTAACCCACAATATACCGTTTTTGAGCTCATTTTCACCTATGCAGATACAATATTTTGCGTTTATTTTATCGGCATTTTTGAGGATATTTTTTAATCCTTTAACTTCAAACTCAACATTAACTTTGTTTTGTTTGCGAAGCGTTGTTGCTATTTGAAACGCCAAATCTTGCCCGTCTTTTTCAAGCGTTCCTATATAGATGCCTTCTCTTTTGTCGTTGCCTACATCAATGAGTTCCAAAATCCTCTCAACTCCTATCGCAAAACCTACGGCAAAAGTCGATTTGCCGCCTAAAAATTCGACAAGCCTATCATATCTACCCCCGCCTGCGACCGAATTTTGCGCTCCTATATCATCACTTACAAATTCAAACGCCGTTTTTGAGTAATAATCGAGTCCACGCACAAGCTTCACATCTATTTCATAATTTATGTCAAATTTATCCAATATGGATTTTAAATCTTCAAAATCACTTTTGCATTCATCGCAAAGTTCGTTCAATAAAAGAGGTGCTTTGCTCAAAAGGTTTTGACAACATTCGTTTTTGCAATCAAGCACACGTATGGGATTTAAACTTTTTCGCCTTTTACAATCCTCGCATAAGCCGTCAAGATTGTCCAAAAACTTTACAAGCTTTGTTCTATAAGAGGGCATACATGTAGGGCAACCAAGAGAGTTCAATTTTAAAACAGTTTTGATGCTAAAAAAAGATAGTATCTCATTAAGCATTAAAATAACGGTCGCATCCTCTTTGATATCGTTTATGCCAAAGCTTTCAACGCCGAATTGGTGAAACTGCCTAAATCTGCCTTTTTGCGGTTTTTCATATCTAAACATCGGACCGTAATAAAAAAATCTTTTTATACCGCCTGTTTTATCCATTTTGTTTTGGATAAACGAACGAACGATTCCAGCCGTTCCTTCCGGTCTCAAACAGACATCGTTTTTACCTTTGTCTATAAATTGGTACATCTCTTTGCCGACTATGTCGCTGCTCTCTCCCACACTTCTTTTAAACAAAGCCGTCTCTTCCAAAATCGGCGTAGAGATAAACTCAAATCCGTAATTTTTTGCGATTCTTGAACAGTTTTCCATAAAATAGAGATATTTTTTACTATCGTCAAAAAGTATATCTTTCATTCCGCGCAACGCACTAATCATATTTAACTCCATAAATCATTTTTGTTCTATACATGTAAGCCGTTAAATTTTTTAAATATATCAAAAAGCGCCGTCCAAAAACATTTTTACTTTTACATGTAAACTCTCTATACTTTCGTTAGCATCTAAGATTATATACTCTATATCTGTTTTTTTCAAAACTTTTTCCATATTTTCTTGAACTTTTAGAAGATATTCTATACCGCGGCTTTCTATTTTATCGTGCGATTTTGTTTTTATTCTTGAGTTTAAAAGTTCTTTTGTGGTTTTAAAAAATAAAATTTTATCGGGCAGCTTTCCGCCAAGCGCAAAACGATTCACCTCTATCAAAAAAGATATGTCAAGATTTTGATTATTTGTAAGCGCATATGCGATGCCCGATAAAAACCCCCTGTCGCTTATAACAAGTTTATCGGCATTTGGAACTATTATTTTTTCATAATGTTCTGCTCTATCGGCAAGAAAAAGCAAAAGTTCAGCCGTTGCATTTATCTTTAAATCCTTCTCAAGCAAAATAGTCCTAAGTTCTTTCCCGAGTTTTGTAGCTCCCGGTTCAAAAGTAGTCTTTATATCGGCGTTTGTACTTTTTAGTCTTTCTATTTGCGTTGTTTTGCCGCTGGTATCAATACCCTCAAAAAGTACTAACATTGTTAAAACGTCTCCCAAATAAAATGTTCTATCTCTTTTGGATATAGATGCGAAGCATCTCCGTCATGTTTTAAGATAGAACGAACGACCGAAGAACTAATAAAAGCATTCTCTAAAGACGGCATAAGATATATAGTCTCTATCTCTTTATTTAAGGATAAATTTGCATATCCTATTTGAAGTTCATATTCAAAGTCGCTCACGGCTCTAAGTCCTCTTATGATCACATGTATATTTTTACTTTTTGCGAAATCCACGAGTAGATTTGAAAACGGCTCTACCTCAACACCAGATATAATTTCCGTTGCTGCTCGCGCCATATCAACTCTTTTTTCAAGCGAAAACATCGGTCTTTTGTCGTCAGAACTTGCAACCGCTACCAAAACATTGTCAAATAAACTTCTTGCGCGCTTTATGATGTCAATGTGTCCGTTTGTTATCGGGTCAAAAGTGCCGGGATATATCGCTGTTTTCATCATCTTTCACCCCATCTTTTATATAAGGAGTTTGAAATGCCAAGCAAATCAAACCATTTTCCTATTAAAAAATTTTCCATATCTTCCAAAGTATTAATGTTAGCATAAAATCCTGCTACAGGAGGCGCTATTATGACATTTAAAAGCGATAGTTTGCGCATATTTTCCAAATCTATCGCACTATAAGGCATTTCGCGAGGCGCAATAAGCAGCGTTTTTTTCTCTTTTATCATCACCGCAGCGCTTCTTGTAAGTAGATTGTCCGCTATACCGCAAGAGATTTTTGCAAGAGTGTTCATACTGCAAGGAATTATAGCCATCATATCAACTCCAAACGACCCCGAAGCAGTAACTTCCGAAATATCGCTATTCTCTAAAAGTATTTGATTTTCTTCTTTTTTGCTTACGATTTTTGCATTGTGTGTGGGTATAACATAAATTTCGTACTCTTTTGGCAAAGCTTTTATAAATTTTTCGCCGAGTCTTACGCCGCTGGCTCCGGATATACCGACGATAATCTTTTTCATATTTTGCCTTTAAATGTTTTAAAGTTAGGGATTTTACATTTTATGAGATTATGATTTGCTTACATGTAGATAAAAGCTTTTAAAAGGTTTTTTTAGGGATAATTGCACATTTTATGCAAGGTTGATAAATGATAAATGAAAAATCAGAAAATACCAAAATTTTAATAATAGCGTTGGCTGTTATTACTGCGTTGATTATTGTGTTGGTGGGGACGCATTTTTTCTTTTTATACAAAGTAAAGCACACATTTGACAACAATAGCTTAAAATTACAAAATTATGAGGTTTTTGCAAGGCTAAACGGAGAGTTAGCATGTGAGAGCGTTGGATATATAAAGTTTGACTGTACCGGTGGGAGCGGGTCTATATATTTGAATGAATTTAGTCAAAATGATGCGTTTGCAGAGTTTAAAAATATTGTGATTAGTACAAGTTTTACAAATATCAAAAGCATACATGTTTTTATAGACGATGATGATTTTATGCAAAATGAAGAAAAAGAACTATTCTTTCCCGTAAAATTTGATTTTGAAAACAGCGGCGATGATATATTTAAAGCCTCTTTGGACGGAGCTTTTGGCGTATTTGAGATGAATGGTGCAGGAGATGTTGTAACGCTCTCATTCAGAAATGATGATTTTAGAGGATATTTTAATAAAATTTTTACCATCTTAGGAGGAAATGAGGAGCAAACACCGGAAGAGTTTACCCAATCAGTTATAAATGAGCTTGAATATTATAAACAAATGCAAGATACTTCAATTCATTATATGCAGACTTTAGATGCCGTACAAAATTTATTGAGCGGAAATTCAAAAGGCATAAAGATGGAATTTTACATAAAAACCAAAGAGCAAGACGCCATTAACAACGCTTTGCAAATGATGATTATTTCGCAGACTGTGAACACAGATGTTTTTGACATAAAGATTTCAAATCTATAGTCAAAACTATAATCCGCCGCCTCAAAGTATCAAAAATATCTGTAAAGAAAGGTTTTTAGCGTTTTGCAGTGGTAAAACCAAAAGCGGTAAAACAAAATGAGCGGGTTTGCGCGCCTTTAAAGTTATAAAAAATGCGTTTATTGACGCTTCTCTTACTGTTTTTTAGCTTTAATTTATAACGACGAAGATACAAGATGAAAACTTGTTGCGCCGACATGAAAAGCGTAGTAGGGCGGAATTTGTTTTAAATATATTTTTGGTATTTAAAACACAAAGTTTGTTCCACATACCGCAAATAGTGAAATATTTGATACGATGCAAAACTTTGTTGCAAAAATATATATTGCAGCACATAGAGAAATATTGTGAGACTACATGTAAACCAATTTGGCAAATTAAAAGAGTATTTTAGCCTTATCAATCAAAAAAAGAATTAAATTCTACGTTTTTGAGCAAACTACTAAATGGCTCTGCCTATAAGTTTTAATCTTGCTTGATTGCTTTTCATATTTAACTTATTCACAGCTACGACTTTTGCGACTATGAGATTTATATTTTCATCGTCAAGTCTAATAGTTTTTGTTTTAAAATCTTTGTTTTGAGTATATGGCACCAATTGCACAATATCGGCGTCATCATCTTTGACGTAAATCTTAACAGCATTCTCGTTTTCTATTTTATAGTGAACTATATCGCCACTTTTTATCTTGGCGACAGGATTGCATATGATTTCATCACCATCTTCAATTTCGGGCGACATATTATCGCCGCAAGCTATCACACAATAAAACTTTTCTATCTCACCATCGCCCTTATAAGAAGCAAAACCACTATAATTGGCATTTTTTGTACTATTTCCGCAATTTACGGCGTTGATTATGGAGATTTTTTTTATAGGTTTTACGTTTTCATCATATAAAGAGGTTAGATCGGTTTTGTAATAGTCGGCGATTTTTGAAGCGTATTTTTCGGGGATGCTCTCTCTTGCCACCCAGTTGCCAAACACTTGTGCGGAAACTTCTAAAAAAGCGGCTAAATCAATATTTTTGGTATTCTCTTGCTTCATCATTTTGGATGTTATTTCAAATAGTTTATTCATTTTAATCCATTATATTTTTTGTGAAAATAATACACACATTTTGTTTATACCATTCTGAAATCAAATCAACAAAATGTGTATTTTGCATAAATTATTACACACATTTTGTTTATCTGTTTTAGCATACATGTATATATCGTATAAGCCCTATAACAACGATGTTATTTCAACTTTTTACATATTTTAAGATATAGATATAAATGGACTTTATGACTATTGCAGTATTGTTTTTGGGTAAAATGTATATGATTTTAATTTGTCTAAATTTATTATTTTAATAGCAGTTATTTGCTTAATATCACATCTTTTTTATCGCAATATCAACTACTTTATATGATGCAGATGCAAATTTTTATGTTTACATGTATGTTTTTATTTTTTGCGATATTATAAAAAAGTGTCAACCTCCTGACTGTCTCCTCTATTTGACATCTTTTTTAAAGTATGCTACACCGTTAAATACGACTATTGTCTCATTGTTTTCATCTGTTACTATAACGTCATAGTGTCCGATGGTTTTATTTTTGCTGACTTCTTTTGCTTGAGCATAAAATGTGCCTATTTTCCCGGCACGTAAAAATGTCGCTGTAGTAGACATTCCAACCGCACAAGCTATACCTTCCATCTCGTCCGCAGCAGAGTTTACAGCAAGCGCAAAAGCATAATCGGCCAATGTGTACGTAACGCCGCCTTGAATACGTCCTATACCGTTAAGACAATGCTCGTTGCACTCTAAACTTACTTTGGCGCTTCCGCCTCCTACGCTTAAAATTTTGATACCCAAAAAAATAGCAAACTTATCTTGCTTAACCAAATCAACAGCTTTCATAGTAACCTCATTTGTTTATCGTTAAATGCAAATTGTAGCATACAACTGATAAAGAGGCTATTTTCCAAAACCAAATTTTAATAAGTGTTTTTAAGCATCAAATTTACACCATCAAGAAGTCAACATTAATAAGTCAAATAAAATCGAGCCGGATTAAATCACCGAAAAATCGGTTAAATTGTGCGATTCTTATTTGTAAAATAGCCATTTCAACAGCTTAGTGTTAAATTAAAAAATAACTTTGATTTTTTTGGTCAAATTACGAGTAAAGTTTAAGACAATTTTTATTGTTCAATCTCGAAACTTACACTTTTGAAATTACTATAATATCGTCCGGATTTTGCCGTAAACTTTAAAACACAATAATCAGGGTCGGTTTTGCCTCCTTTGCAATACATAGTGTCGCCGGATTGCCAAAATGTATTTAATCCGTTGCGTTTACGCGGCATAAGCATAGCTTTCATGTTGGGAAAACCTTGTTCATCGATTGATGCAATAAACAAGGTTTTAGTGCTATCAATCAATTTGTTAACTTTCTCAATGACATTGTCCATACGACTTCTCCTTTTTCCATAATCTTTGTTCTAAAATTCGTAAATGGCGCGACAGTATTAATATGTATCCATTTGATATTTGGAGTAGGGGTGATAACTTCTTTTCCAGCCCTTTCGTCATCATCCCAATTTTTGACCAAATCCATCCAGCCAAGTTGATAAGTTAATATCTCATAAGAAGTTTTTAATCTCAAATCTTTATCTTTTCTGTCTATGTTGGCAAATTCGGCGATGAAGTTTTTAGCAGTTTTGTTGATTTCGTTGATTAAGTCTTACTTTGTTTTATAAGTTTTCATTTTGGTTATTGTAACATATGTTTGTCTTTTAAGCTCTAACTTTATTAATTCGCTCAATTAGTATCATTTTTGTATTTAAAGAGTTTTGACAGATGAATAGTATTACTTCAAATATTAGTTGTATTGGTTATAGCATAGTAGAGCCGACTTAGCTTTATGCGGCATCTGCTATTTTAAATATCCATGGTCGTAACTTTCAAACATAGTTATAAATGAATATTTCTGCTTAAGTATTCAATTTATCTCAATGTTTTCATATCAACTACAAAACGATATTTGACGTCGCCTTTTTGCAGGCGGTCGAGAGCGGCGTTAATATCCTGAACGCCTATCAACTCTATGTCAGCCGTAATGCCATGTTCGGCGCAGAAGTCGAGGACTTCCTGCGTTTCGCGTATGCCGCCTATGTTTGAGCCGGAAAAATGCCTTCTCGCGGTTATGAGATTGAACACTCCGATGGCGAGCGGCTCGGTAGACAAACCGACAATGACAAACGAACCGTTGGTTTTCAATAGGCTGAGATACTGATTTACATCGTGCTTTCCCGAAACAGCATCTAAAATCAGGTCCAATTTCGGCGTATTTTGCATCTGTTCAGCATCTTTGGAAAAAACAAACTCGTCTGCGCCCAATCGCTTTGCATCGTCCGCTTTTTCCGGCGAGGTACTGAACACGACGACTGTTGCGCCCATTGCCTTTGCTATTTTGACTGCCATGTGTCCGAGTCCGCCTATGCC
>JAIRXG010000018.1 GCA_031268335.1 Campylobacteraceae bacterium | reverse complement strand
TAAACCGGTAAATCAAAACCGTTCAATTTATTTTTTTCTTTCATTTGCTTATTTCCCTCCTGTCCATTTATATTATAACAATTCATTAAAAAGACCAATAAGATCAAACCAGTTATTTTCATTATTTTTTCCATAAAATTTCCTTATTTATATATTCCATAATTTTATTTATTTTGTCAATGATTTATTATTTTATTATTTTCCAACCAATTTTTAGGTCGTATTGCGCATAACGGCGCGCGGGATAGACGCCGTGGCGCATAGGCATGCGCTTGCGCATGGCAAAAAGCGGTATGGCGTCTATCCCGAGTTATGCGAAGTCCGCGGAGCGGGCACAGCATGACTTCGGGCAAAGCCCGCGCGCCGTTATACAAAATCTGCGCAGCGGATTTTGTATAACTCACAAATAGACGCCATACCCCACCTTCTTTCATATAGACCAAAACTCCTTGCAATTACGCTTTCTCTCTCCATTTTTCCATTCATGATACGCAACTTCTTTTTCTTCTTTTCTATTTAAAATGCGCAATGTTTTCTATTGATTTTGCGCCATTACATTTTGCAACACATGGCATACGATTGTCGGCTTGTTATCTGTTTTGTATTTAATATCACTATTGTTAAACATTGAAAATCTATAGTCGTTTCTCTGTATTTTATCATATCTTTCAAATTTGTATTATATCTTTTAAAATATTATCTATTTTATTTTAAAGTTCGTAAAAATTAAAAGTTTAATTTATGGATTTATCTCATAATGAATTTAAACATATTGGATTTGGCTATTTTTTTAAATTCTATCTGTTCTCTTTTAAAAAATAATATTATTTGACCAACAAGAACGGCTTCTATTATTAATTCTCTAAAACTGTGAGTATCTTTGAATTTTTTTGAATTAGCGGCTCCAACTCCTAATTTTTGAGCTCCTACGATGCAAAAACAGCGCGCCGAAATAAAAGACGCGCTTTAAAAATCAGTTTATTCCCAGCATTTGAATTTGTTCCACTATGGTAGGATCCTCCAATGTTGAAATATCTTGATTTATCTCTTCATTTTTGGCGATGGAACGCAAAATTCGCCTTACTATCTTGCCGCTTCTGGTTTTGGGAAGTCCGGGCACAAATTTAATCGCGTCAAGTCTCGCTATAGCACCTATCTGCTTAACTATCAACTTATTAAGCTCTTGAATCATCTCTATCTCTTCGCCTATATTATTGTTTGTATTTTTAAGCACAATGTACGCAAATATCCCCTCGCCTTTTATCTGATTTGGTTTACCCACAACCGCAACTTCAGAAACATTTTCGTGATGCGCCAAAACAGCTTCTATCTCAGCCGTTCCCAATCTATGACCGGATACATTAATAACATCATCAGTTCGTCCTGTTATCATGATATACCCATCTTCATCTATTATCGCGCCGTCACCTGAAAAATATACCGGTTTGCCGTTTTTTTTGACATCACTAAAATATGCTTTCACAAAACGTTTGGGATCATTCCAAATAGTTCTTATCATCGAAGGCCAAGGTTTTGTTATACAAAGCAATCCTTTTTCGCCTCGCGGTACAGAATTGCCGTTGCCATCTAAAACTTCCGCGCAAATCCCAGGAAGCGGAAAAGTAGCGTATCCCGGCTTTTGAGGAGTAGCTCCGGGCAGCGGAGATATCATATGTCCGCCTGTTTCCGTTTGCCACCAAGTATCTACAATGGAACATTTATCATTTCCTATGGTTTCTCTAAACCATAGCCAAGCATCTGTATCTATCGGTTCGCCCACAGTTCCCAATACTTTCAAACTGCTAAGGTCATACTTTGATGGCTCATGCGCCCCCTCTTTGTGAAGCATTCTGATAGCTGTCGGCGATGTATAAAATTGATTTATCCTGTGTTCTTCTATATTTTTCCAAAACCGTCCGACGTCCGGATACGTCGGAGTACCTTCGTATATAAAAGTCGTAGCACCTATGGCAAGCGGTCCATATACCGTATATGTATGTCCGGTTATCCAACCAACATCGGCAGTGCACCAAAACGTATCATTCTCTTTTACGTCAAATACATGTTCCATTGTGTATTGCGCCCAAAGAATATAACCGGCACCCGAGTGTTGCACGCCTTTTGGTTTGCCCGTACTGCCCGACGTATACAGCAAAAACAGCGGATCTTCGCTATCCATAATCTCAGGATCGCAGTATTGAGACTCTTGCATAATAAGTTCGTTGTATATATAATCTCTGCCTCTTACATAAGTAACAGGCTCTTTGTTTCTTTCTACCATCAAAACTTTTTTACAACATTCGCATCCTACGCTTAAAGCCTCGTCTACTATAGGTTTTAGCATGTAGGGTTTCCCACGTCTAAACGCGCCGTCCGCTGTTATAACAAGTTTTGCTTCGGCATCTTTTATTCTATCTCTCAAAGCTTCGGCTGAAAATCCGCCAAATACGACGGAGTGAATCACGCCGATTTTCGCACATGCAAGCATTGCAAAAACAGCTTCCGGAATCATAGGCATATATAAAACCACGCGATCGCCTTTTTTGATATCAAACTTGTTTTTCATCAAATTTGCCATACGATTTACGCGGTAATATAGTTGCAGATACGTAATAATGCGTTTATCGCCAAATTCGCTTTCCCAAATAATCGCCGCTTTATTTTTTCTAACATTTAAGTGTCGTCTTAAACATTGATGAGTCACATTTAGTTTGCCGCCTATAAACCATTTGTAAAACGGCGCATCGCTCTCGTCCAACACAGTGTGAAACGGTTCAAACCACTCTATTTTTTCGCGAGCCAGCTTTGCCCAATATCCCGCATAATCATCTTCGGCTTGCAAACATAACTCTCTGTACTCGCACATATTTTTAATACGCGCCTCTTTGCTAAAAGCGCGATTTGGCTTATAAATTAGTGACATTTTGTAACACCTCTTATGTTAAAATTGCTTTATTCGCTTTTTAGATTATACTTTTAGGAAAACATTTTGGCACTACATGTATATAGTATGAGTATATTAGTAACACTATTAATATTTATATGAGTATATTAGTAACATATATAATTTTATATTCATTTATAAATACTAATTAAATATCTAATGTTTAATTACTTAAATAAAAAATGTAACTTTTTGTCATAATATCAACTTCAAAAATAGATAAAAATTGATTGTAAAAACTATATATTTTCCGCAAAAATGGATTCAAAAGAGTAAAATAATGCTTTTGATATAATTTTTTGATTAAATGAGGAGAGATAATGAAAAGATTGTTTGCCGAATGGGAAAAACAAGAGGCTCTGCTCTTTGCTTTGCCCCATGAAAATACGGATTGGAAAAGATATCTTGACGAAATACTGCATTCTTACCGTGAATTTATATTAGCCGTTTCAAAATTTCAAAATTGTTTTGTTTTATGCGCAGATACAAAAAAAGCAAAAACTCTTTTATGCGAAATAGAAAATGTAACATTTTTTGAAGTGTCTACAAACGACACTTGGATAAGGGACTTTGGAGCTATAGATATAAAAAGCGACAGTGAAATAATATCTTATGATTTTACATTTAACGCTTGGGGTGGAAAGTTTGACGCTTCGCTTGATAATTTAGTCAATAAAACGCTTTATGGTGATAACAAATTACAGGGCAAGCTTTTAGACGTGCCTTTGATTTTAGAGGGCGGCAGCATAGATAGCAACGGCGAGGGAGTGATGCTCACAACCAAAAAATGTCTTCTTGAGGAACATAGAAATCCGCAACTTTCATTTTCTAAAATAGATACTAAATTAAAAGAACTCTTCGGGCTTAAAAAAATCATTTGGCTTGAAAACGGGTACTTGAAAGGAGACGATACCGACTCACATGTAGATACTTTGGCCCGCTTTATCAAGCCCGACACCATAGCATATACAACTTGCGAGGATGAAAAAGACGAACATTTTCTTGAACTTAAAAAAATGGAAGAGGAGTTGAAAAACACCGGTTTTAATCTTTTACCTTTGCCGCTCCCAAAACCGATATTCTACAATAATTTCCGTCTACCGGCAACTTACGCCAATTTTGTTTTTATAAATGGCGCGCTTATAGTACCAACATATAATGATGAAAGTGATGATAGGGTTTTGAACTCTTTGAAAAATGCGTTGCCAAATCATGAAATAATAGGAGTGGACGCAAGAGTTTTCATAAGAGAACACGGCAGTTTGCATTGTGCCACTATGAATAGATATGATGGAAATCGTGCAAAATAACACTTTTTCTGCTGCAGAAACAAATCCATGCTTATAGCTTTTAATGATATAATGCGAAACCAAAATTTACGGAGATTTTATGAAAACGGCGCTCATACAACAAAAATTTCACGGCAATAAAAAAGCTACGGTGGAGCATACATGTAAAGCCATTCAAGAAGCCGCCGAAAATGGCGCACAGCTCGTGATTTTGGGAGAACTTCATCAAGATAAATATTTTTGCATCAGTGAAGATACGAATAATTTTAATTTGGCAGAAGATTATGATAAAGATTTGATTTTTTGGTCCGATACGGCAAAAAGAAACGGCGTAGTTTTGATCGTATCCTTGTTTGAAAAACGCTCTGTCGGACTTTACCACAACACTGCGATTATCTTTGAAAAAGACGGTAAGATAGCTGGAAAATATAGAAAAATGCATATTCCCGACGATCCGTCATTTTACGAAAAATTTTATTTTACTCCGGGCGATTTGGGATTTGAGCCGATAAACACAAGTGTTGGTAAAATAGGACTTTTGGTCTGTTGGGACCAATGGTACCCGGAAGCTGCCAGACTTATGGCGCTAAAAGGGGCTGATTTATTAATATATCCAACCGCGATAGGCTGGTTTGACGAAGACGAAGACGAAGAGAAAAAACGACAGCTTGATGCGTGGATCACAATACAACGTTCTCATGCCATAGCAAACGGTTTGCCTATCATATCGGTAAATAGAGTAGGAAAAGAGTTTGACGATAAGGGCGTTGCTAACGGTATTCGTTTTTGGGGAAATTCGTTTGCCACAGGAGCGCAAGGGGAGTTTTTAACAGTAGCAGACAATGAAAAAGAGATGATTTTATACTGCGATATAGACTTTAAAAAAAGCGAGAATGTAAGAAGGATTTGGCCGTTTTTGAGAGATAGGCGCATAGACGCTTACAAACAAATAACGAAACGATTTATCGATTAGAATAGCAGATTTTAAAATACAGCAATCAACTTTTTGCCTAAGCAAATTGATTGTTTTTGAAAATTATATAACTTTGAAATACCGAAATGATATGAACATTATCTGCAAACGATAGCCGCAATGCTTTAGCTACTAGTAGGAAAATTAGCTATTAATATTTTTTTCATTTTGAATATGATGACAATAAAGCTAACCATTAAAACCATTAGAATTAATTTTTGATAATAACCACTGCTCATTCTTTTCATTTTTTAGTCGTAGTAGAAATTTCGTGAAAGTCCAGACATAACACATCAAGGCTTTTGCATTAAAAGCTGCGAGACAGAAATTTTATGAAGAATCTAATTGTCCGGTTATGCAAAATTATTTTTAATAAAAAACAACCCTTACATGTAATCTTTCAAAACTTGAGGTATTTTTACGCTGCCGTCTTTTTGTTGGTAGTTTTCCATAATGGCAATAAGCGTTCTTCCCGCAGCCAAAGACGAGCCGTTTAACGTATGTACAAGAATGTTTTTCTTGTCGCTTTTGTAGCGAATTTTTGCGCGTCTTGCCTGAAAATCTTTAGTATTTGAGACAGAACTTATCTCTCTGTACCTGTTCTGTCCCGGAAGCCAAACTTCCAAATCCACAGTTTTCGCCGCGCCAAATCCCAAATCTCCTCCGCACAAAAGCAAATGCCTGTGCGGCAATCCAAGGGAAGTTAGCAAATCCGAAGCGCATGAAAGCATCTCTTCAAATATTTTTTTACTTTGTTCGGGAGTTGTTATAGATACAAGCTCTACCTTGTCAAATTGGTGTTGTCTTATCATTCCTCTCGTATCGCGTCCGGCACTTCCAGCCTCTTTTCTAAAACACGCGGTATAACATGTAAGCTTTATCGGCAAATCCTCTTCGTCCAATATCTCATCCCTAAACAGATTTGTTACCGGTACTTCGGATGTTGGTATAAGAAACAACTCCTCGCCTTCTATCTTAAATAAATCCTCTTCAAATTTTGGTAGTTGTCCTGTTCCAAAAAGCGATTCTTTGTTTGCAATATAAGGGACATTGACCTCTTTGAAACCTCTTTTTGCGTTAAAATCCAACATATAATTTATCAAAGCCCGCTCGAGTTTGGCTCCATCATTTTTTAAAACGCTAAATCTGCTTTTTGCAAGCTTAACGCCTCTTTCAAAATCTATCCAACTCGGCTCCAATTCAAAATGCTCTTTGGGTGTGAAATCAAACTTTGGCGTATCAAGCACGGTTTTTAAAACCACATTATCATTTTCGTCTTTGCCTTGCGGCACATCATCATCAGGAATATTTGGCGTAGCGGAAGCTATGTCTAAAAGGTCATTTTCAATACTTTTTACCTCTTCGCCAACAAGAGCTATCATCTCTTTGTTGGCGTCAAGTTTTGCTTTTAATTCGCTTGTATCTTTTCTCTCTCTCATAAGCAAACCAAAAAGCTTACTATCAGCGTTTTGTTCGGTTTGTAAAGATTCCAAATGTTGTCTTTTTGCTTTTAGGTTAAGCGATATATTTTTTAATTTTTCAAGCAACTCAAAGTCTACATGTTTTTTTTGCAAAGCTTTAAATACAGCGTCAAAATCATTTTGCAAAAGTTTTAAATCAAGCATATTTTTCCTTAACGATAAATTCCGACGCTTTGCCGTATCTTATCTATCATTGGCAAAGCAATCTCTCTGGCTTTGTACGCGCCTTCTCTTAATATGTCTATTATTTCATCTTGATGTTTGTCGTAATAGTCTTTTTTCTCTCTATGCGAAGCAAAATAGTCCCACACAAGTTCTTTTAGATAAGCTTTAAAATGTCCATGCCCTTCGCCGCCTTTTTGATATCGTTTCGCTAACTCCTCTTGGGCGTTTTTATCCAAAAACAGTTTTGCGAGTGCAAAAACATTGCAAGTATATGGATCTTTGGGCTCTTCTACAGATGTTGAATCTGTCACAATTTTGCCGATTTTTGCTTTTAACTCTTTTTCGCTCAAAAATATATCTATAGTATTGCCGTAGCTTTTACTCATTTTTGCTCCGTCAATTCCCGGAACGAGCGCTATCTCTTCTTCCGTTTTAGCTTCCGGAATCGTAAAAATATCGCCGTGATCATTATTAAATTTTATAGCTATATCGCGTGTAATCTCTACATGTTGAATCTGGTCTTTGCCCACAGGAACCATATTTGCGCTATATAATAAAATATCGGCTGCCATTAAGACAGGATATGAAAAAAGCGCATGATTTGGCAAAATGCCTTTAGCGATTTTGTCTTTATAGCCGTGAGCTCTCTCAAGCAATCCCATAGGAGTATAGGCAGATAATATCCAGTAGAGTTCTAGCACTTCTTTGACATCGGATTGTACCCAAAATATAGTTTTGTTAGGATCTACGCCAAGAGATAGCAGAGTAGATGCCGCATCAATCGTATTTGTTTTTAAAATTTGCGGATTTTTCAATGTTGTCAAAGCATGAAGATTGGGGATAAATAAAAACAATTCGTCTGTTTGCTGTAAATCCAACATCTGTTTTATCGCGCCGAAATAGTTGCCAAGATGCAGCGCTCCCGAGGGTTGAATACCTGTTAATGTTCTCATTTGTATTTTCCTAAAAAATTTTTATTATAGCAATAATTTTCTGAATATCTATTTTCAAAACGTTTTTATTTGAGAATTAAAATGATATGTTTCAAGCACTTTGCCGTTTATTTTTTTCATAAAATCGTGCAATTCATAATTGCTTCTTTTGCTTGTAAATATTTAAAACAGAACCGTTTTTCTTTTCTGGAACTCAAACCGCTTTTAAAATCTCTATTCTCTAAATTCAAAAATCCTACATGTACGCCCCTGTTATACATGTAACATTTCAAATCTATAAATGCATTTATTTTAAATTTTTGTATAGATATTCAAAATATCCCTTTGATTAACTACATGCAGTAACTTTTCAACAAATATTTATAAGTTTTATAATCTCTTTTGTTATCTCTTTTCTGTTTTTATATTTTTCGACGTTTATAGTGATATCCGCTAGCTTTTTGTAAACATCTCCCCTTTTTTTAAACAACTCTTTTGCCTTTTTTTTATCTTGCAAAAGGGGGCGTTTTGCCAATTTTTCCTTAGATTTGGGGTGGTTTTCTATCCTTTTTATAATGCCGTCAAAACTTGACTTTAGATATATGATTTTACCGATTTTTTTCAAGTTTCCAACCGCTATAAATCCGCCGCCTGTGGAGATAATGGAATTTTTCACATTTTTTTCAAGCCAAATAGCGACTTCTTGTTCAAGTTCTCTAAAATACTCCTCGCCTTTGATATTAAATATATTTTTTATCTTCTTATTTTCCATATTTTCTATGATTTTATCCGTATCAAGACAGATGGTTTTAAGCTCTTTTGCCAACTCTTTTGCCAAAGTACTTTTGCCCACCCCCATAAATCCTATAAGCAATAAATTACCGCTCTTGGTCGCTTTCATTATCTTTTTCTCCTCTTGTTCTCGCAACTAAAATGATGGGTGCGCCTTCAAAACCAAACTCGTCTCTAATTCTATTTACCAAAAATCTTTTATAACTAAAATGCAAACTCTTAGGTCTATTCATAACAAGTGCAAATCTGGGCGGTTTTGTGTCAAATTGAGTAGCAAAATATATCTTCACATGTCTTCCTTTGTCGGAAGGTAATTGATGTTTTATACTCGCCTCTTTTATAGTTTCGTTCAACTTTGATGTGGATACTCTCATAGTATAGTTTTCGTACACTTTAATTATCAAGTCGTTTATTTTATGAACTCTTTGTTTGGATAATGCGGAAAGTGTAATAATAGGAGCGTAAGAGAGAAATTTAAACTTGTATCTCACTTCTTGCGTGATTTTTTCAAAACTCTCTTCTGTTTTGTCCCATTTGTTTAAAACGATAATGCAGCCAAGCTCGTATTTATCTACAAGGCTTGCTATTCTCTCGTCAAGCTCGGCAAAAGGTTCACTGGCATCAAGCACTAAAAGCGCGATATCGGAACGTTCAAGCATTGATGAAGTTCTGTTTAATGCGTATTTTTCAATGCCTTCTATTTTACCTCTTTTTCTAATACCCGCCGTATCCACAAAATTTAGTTTCTTATCTTTATATATCATCATATCGTCAACCGGATCAATAGTAGTTCCGGCAACTTCGCTTACAACTGCCCTATCAACTCCCAAAATAGCGTTTAAAAGTGAACTTTTCCCAACATTTACACGCCCTATAATCGCTACATTTATGAAATCATCGGTATTTTTGTCCTCTTGATTTAAAAATTCCTCTAACGGTAAATCATCGTCGTCTTGTAAAACTAACTCTTCTTTTGGCGAGGGTAAAAATGAGGCAATCCACGAAAGAAGCTTTAAAACTCCTCTATTGTGTGAAACAGATACGGCAAAAATATTTTGCGCACCAAATTGATAAAACTCCCAAGCTCTATCTTCTTCTTTTTCGTTATCTATTTTATTTACAACCAAAGCGATAGGCTTTTTAAGCTTTTGAAGTTTAAAAAACAGTTTTTTTTCACTATCTGTGGGCAAAACTTTTCCGTCTGTCACAAAAAGTAAAATATCAGCCTCTTTGGCTGCTTTCAACGACTGTTTTTTAACATTTTCAAAAAGGACGGTAGAGTCGTCAAGTCCTCCGGTATCAGCCAAACGACAATATCTGCCCTCTATCTCAACATCTTTATAGCGCACGTCTCTTGTCGTTCCGCTGATATCGGAAGTTATGGCGAGTCTCTCTTTTGCGATACGGTTAAACAGCGAACTTTTCCCAACGTTTGGAAGTCCTATAAGCGCAATTGTTTTCAAATAAAACCTTGTGAATAAACTAAAATGAAATTTTACATTTTTTTTCCTAAATAAAGGTGTAAACTGTTTTATAGCTAAAAATACTCTTTTTTCATTGAAAGCTTATAACAACTCCGTAAGACAAACTGCTGTACAATCGCGAAATGCATTTTTTTAGGAATCAATATGAATTTTTTAAAAATAAGCGATGGGGTTTTATACATGCTAATCGCATCGTTTTGTTTTGCGCTTATGGGCGTTTTTGTAAAACTTTTGAGCGATTCTTTTGGGGTTTTGGAGATAACGTTTTTTAGAAATATCTTTGGAGTGGCACTCATTGGCGCAACGCTGTTTAGTATGCCCTTAAGAAACAAGGGCGGCAAAATTGGTCTTTTGTTTTTCAGAGGCATTGTCGGTTTTTTAGCGCTGCTCGCATGGTTTTATAATATAGCTCATATTCCATTGGCAGACGCTATGACATTTTCAAGAACTGCTCCGATATTTACTGCTGTTATAGCATTTTTTGCTTTGAATGAGAGATTAAGTAAAAAGGGATGGGCAGCTATTTTCGTAGGATTTGCAGGAGTGGTTTTTATTATGAAACCAAGCGGATTAAGCCTTAAAATAACCGACATGATGGGACTTTTCAGCGGCATAGGAGCAGCTTTGGCATATACAAGCGTGCGGGAACTTAAAAAATATTACGACACAAGAACAATTGTGCTTTTTTTTATGAGCGCTGGAACCGTGTGTCCTATTTTGATGATTTTGGCAGATAAACTTTTGAACGTAAATTTTTTCAGTGATTTTTTTGGAGACATAAGTATGCCCAAAGGAGTAGATTGGCTTTACATAACATGTATGGGGGTCTTTGCGACTATTGCGCAAATTTTTATGACAAGAGCCTACGGAGCTGCAAAAGCCGGCATAGTTTCGGCGGTAAGTTATGCGGACATAGTGTTTTCCGTAGCATTTGGCATGATAATATGGACCTCTTTTCCGGATTTGTTCGGTTTATTTGGTATAATGCTCGTCATTTTAAGCGGTATATTGGTCGCTAAGGAGAAAATATGATTTTGATAGCAGGTCCTTGTGTAATTGAGAGCAAGGAGTCGCTTTTTCGCGTCGCAAAAGAGCTTGTAAAATATTACGAAGACAAAAATATAGATTTTTATTTCAAATCAAGTTTTGATAAAGCAAACAGAACCAGCATAGAGAGTTTTAGGGGTCCGGGACTTGATGAGGGGCTAAGACTTTTAGACGAGGTAAGACGAGAGTTTGGCTTCAAACTCTTAACGGATATTCATGACTATACTCAAGCAAAACCTGTAGGCGAAGTGGTAGATGTATTGCAAATTCCAGCATTTTTGTGCAGACAAACCGATCTACTTGTATCAGCAGCAAAAACAAAATGCGTAGTCAATATAAAAAAAGGGCAATTTTTAAACCCCTCCGATATGAAGTATTCGGTCAAAAAAGTCCTTGATACAAGAAGCGTTAAAACGAGCGGTTTTGAAGCCGCTAAGGAAAATGGAGTTTGGCTAACCGAAAGAGGAAGTACATTTGGATATGGCAATTTGGTAGTAGATATGAGAGCGCTTGGAATTATGAGAGAATTCGCGCCCGTTATCTTTGATGCAACGCACTCCGTTCAAATGCCAGGAACAGCCGAAGGAAAAAGCGGAGGCAAAAGAGAGTTTGTAGCGCCTCTTGCCAAAGCTGCGGCAGCCGTTGGGGTAGACGGGTTTTTCTTCGAAACGCATTTTAACCCTTGCGAAGCGCTTTGTGATGGCCCGAATATGCTTGATTTAAAAGAGTTGGATATCGTAGTACAATCTATCAAAAAGATACAAAATGCGCTTGAAAATTAAGTGCGCTTTGGGCTTCTTACAAGTACTTAAAATTTATAATCTTGCATGTTGATTTTCAAGTTAAAATCCTGCATGTAGATATTATTAACTCTGTTTTTTATCAAAAGACAGTTTTTAAAAGATTAAGAGGCTATAAATTTGTTATAATTGAGCGAATTTTTTGCAAATGCTAAAATAAAGGAGAACCTATGAATATATTTGAAGGAAAGCTTTCACTAAACGGAAGCGAAAAAATAGCTATCATAAATGCTAGATTTAATCATATTATCACAGATAGATTGGTTGAGGGAGCGAAAGACGCTTTTTTAAGACACGGAGGAGATGAGAAAAATCTCGACTTGATTTTGGTACCGGGTGCATTTGAGATACCGTTTGCACTCGACAAAGTACTTTTTAGCAAAAAGTATGATGGCGTTTGCTGTGTGGGTGCAGTTATAAGGGGTTCTACTCCGCATTTTGATTTCGTCTCCGCAGAAGCTACAAAAGGCATTGCAAATACGACTCTTAAGTATCAAAAACCCGTAACTTTCGGCGTTTTGACAACAGACACGATAGAACAAGCCATCGAAAGAGCTGGAAGCAAAGCTGGAAACAAAGGTTTTGAAAGTATGACAAATCTCATAGAACTTATCAGTCTTTACAATCAACTTAAGGCTTAATGTGGCAACGCGTCATCAAGTTAGAGAAGCTGTTGTAGGATTGTTGTATGCGCAAGATATCGGCAATAATAATATTGCAAAATTTCGAGATGAAATTCTTGAAGAAAAAAAGATAAGAAATCGGCAAAAAGAGTTTGCTGTAGAACTTTATAAAGGAATTTTGGACAATATGGACGCAATAGACAAATCCATAAATAGATATCTCAAAGAGTGGGAATTAGAAAAAATCGGCACAATAGAACGCGCGCTCTTAAGACTTGGAGCATATGAACTTTTATACACTAAATTGGATAGCGCAGTTATTATAAACGAGGCGATAGAACTTGCTAAAAAGCTTGGAAATGAGACGAGTTCAAAATTTGTAAACGGCGTTTTGGACTCCATAAAAAAGAGTATTACATGAGGCTTTGCGTAGCTTTGGATTTATCGGACGAAAAAGAAAATATATCTTTAGCAAAATCTCTAAAAAAGTGCGATGTTTGGCTTAAAGTCGGGCTTCGCTCATTTATAAGAGACGGTAAAAATATCGTAAGCGAACTTAAAAATATAAATGATGATTTCAAAATTTTTCTTGATTTGAAACTTTACGATATACCAAATACTATGGCTGATGCAGCTGAGTCCATAGCTGAACTTAATGTTGAAATGTTCAATGTACATGCAAGCAGTGGCAAAACGGCTATGAAAATGGTAAAAGATAGATTGAGCCGCATCAAGAATCCTCCTATTGTGCTTTCCGTAACTGCACTTACAAGTTTTGACGAGAACAGTTTTCGAGCGATATATAATGAAGGAGTAGAAAAAAAAGCGCTGCAGTTTGCAAAAGAGAGTTATGAGAGTGGAATTGAGGGCGTTGTTTGTTCTGTTTATGAGAGTTTGATGATAAAAAAATATACAAATGATGATTTTCTCACACTAACTCCCGGCATAAGACCGTTTGGATATGCGCAAAAAGACGACCAAAAACGTGTGGCAGATATCAAAACGGCTTATAAAAACAGATGCGATTTTATAGTGGTCGGACGCCCGATATACCAAGCGAAAAATCCACTTGACGCCACGCAAAAAATATTAGATAGTTTAAAAGAAATTTGAGATTAGTTTTTTGCATTGCAAATAGATATTACATGTAGTGTTTGTCTCTATTTCCCATGCGCCGCAAAAACCAAATAAATATTACATATAAGTATATTTTACTATCCCATCGTTTTATTAACCGCTTACCAAATGATTTTTTACATGTAGATATTTATTGAAAATCTCATGTTATTTTTTCACCAATCAATGCAAATTGAAATTTTAATGGCTATATTGTTTTGAAAGATAGAAAGATTTGAATAAAATAGCAATGTATTCGTCATTTGCAAAAAAAATGATATGACTTTTATGACCTTTCTTGCAATTGCATTTTAGCTATTTAGCTCATTGAAATATCTCACATTTTTTGCTCTTAGATTTGTCTAATTTGCTGTAAGAAATAAAAATTATACAAAATTTAACTTTTGCCCGTTTATTCTCAAAAACATTTCCAATTCATCTTTACATGTAAGAAGATCTTCTTTTGTATTCACATGATAAAACTCTTTGACGCCTATCATTTGAGCTGTTTTTTGAAACAATTCATTTGGTTTTTTGCCGCCTTTTCTCCACGACACGAGCGCATCAGAACCATTTGATTTTGATAGTTTTAAACCGTTTTTATCAAAAATCAAAATATGATGTACAAAAGTTGCTTTTAAAAAATTTTTAAACCCAAAAAGCTGCGCCATATAAAGTTGCAATGCGGTTGAGTTAAAAAGGTCGTCTCCTCGCACAATCAAACTTGTTTTATGCTCTTCATCACTAAAAAGCGAGGCGAACTGATACGAACAGAAATCTTCTTTTCGCCAAAGCGTTATATCGCCGAATGTGTTGTAAATATCAACGCATTTATCTTTAAGCATTACATCGGTATTATTGTTTACATGTAGCTTTAGGGCGGTTTTTCCCTTTTCTAATTCTAATTTGGATTTAATACAATCGCCGCGATAGACGCCGTTAATCTTTTTTTTCGAGCATTTACAAGCGTAAAAAATATCCGGATTTTTATGCCAAAGTGATAAAATAGTCTCAAAAAGTATTTTTTGCTTATGGATAAACGAATAGTTTTTCAAAAAGTCATCTTTATCACGCGCACCCAAGTCCCAATCAAGTCTAAGCCATTTAAGAGTTTCAAAAATATCTTCTATGTAAATATCTTTTGAGCGATTTTGGTCGATATCGTCAATTCTAAGTTCTATTTTTGCATTTATATGACGTGCAAGGACATAAGTTAGTATAAAATTAAGAGCGTTGCCAGTGTGAATAAAACCGCTTGGAGTAGGGGCGATTCTTGTGAGATTTTGCATATTACCAAATAAAAAACCCTTCGCACGAAAATACGAAGGGTGTTAAACTACATCTATATTTTATTAATAGCGAGCTGCTCTTCTTGGTTTCTCTTCGCGAGGTTTTGCCTCGTTTACTCGAAGGTTTCTTCCACCTACTTCTTTGTTGTTAAGTTGTTCTATAGCTTCTTGTGCAGCTGCTTCATCCGCCATTTCCACAAATGCAAAACCTTTTGATCGGTTTGTATCTCTATCCGTTACTATCTTTGCACTTAATACCGTACCAAATTGTCCGAATATAGCCTCCAGTTCGCTCTCAGTCATCTTGTATGACAAATTTCCAACGTAAATATTCACGTCATATGTCCTTAAAAAAATCTATTGACAAAAGTCAAGTTAGTATAATATCGATTTAATTATTAAAGTTTGTTTTATTTTTAGTGTTCAGATGTAAAAAATTGATTTTTACATCTTAAAATTCACAAAAAATCCTTCATTACATGTATGCTTACTTTTGTAATAAAAAAAATTGCTAAACTTTTATTGAAAATTAATTTTAATTTTGATATTAGAAATTGCAAAAATCTCACATTATACATATAATTGATATTAAAGCTTTTTTTTGGTATATTCGTGAACTTTTTTTGAAAAAATTATTTAGGCGGAGCAATGGAATTATACAAAAGTTACAAAGACAACTGTGGTTTCGGACTGCTTGCAAATATAGACAATATAGCTTCTCATGATATAGTCAAAGACGCTATATGCGCTCTTGAAAAAATGGTTCATAGAGGCGCTATCGCCGCAGATGGAAAAAGCGGAGACGGCAGCGGATTGCTTTTTTCCTTGCCTGTAGAGTTTATGACTAAAGAAGCGGCTAAACTCGGTATTGATTTGCCCAAACAGTTCGCAGTTGCTATGGTTTTTTTTACCGACAATAAACAAAAGGATATCTTTTCTGAGATTTGCGAACAAAACGATTTAAAAGTTTTGCTCTACCGCGATGTACCTATCGATGTAAATGTTCTTGGGGAATTGGCTCTAAAGACCCTTCCGAAAATTACGCAAGTTTTCGTTATACCAAATTCTATGATTGCCACAAAACGTTTTGAAGCCCTTTTATATCTTACAAGAAAAAATATAGAAAATGCTTTGAAAGCCGATGATGAATTTTACATTTCATCATTTTCAAATACAGTCATCTCATATAAAGGTTTGGTTATGCCAAACCACTTAAGAGAATTTTACAAAGACTTGCAAGATAGCGGCTTTAAGTCTGTTTTTGCTCTGTTTCATCAGCGTTTTTCTACAAATACATTGCCCAAATGGAAACTTGCTCAACCGTTTAGAACGCTCGCGCACAACGGCGAAATAAACTCCATATCCGCCAATAGATTTAATTTAAAGGCAAAAAGCGAATTTTTAAGAAGCTCTGTTTACTCATCTAAAGAGTTAGGTTCTATTCTTCCTATAACAAGCGATGATGTGAGCGATAGTGCAAGTCTTGACAATATGTTTGAGTTTTTACTTGTAAACGGATATGATTTTTTCAAAGCCGCACGCGTTTTAATCCCTGCCCCTTGGCAAAATTCCCCTCACATAGATCCTCAACTTAGAGCTTTTTACGAATATGCGAGCAACAGCTTTGAACCGTGGGACGGACCGGCGGCTATTTCGTTGACTAATGGGCGATATATTGCATGTATATTAGATAGAAATGGTCTTAGACCCGCAAAATACATCATCACAAAAGATAGAAAAATATTGATTGCAAGCGAATACGGCGTGCTTAAAATGGATGAGGAGAATATTTTAGAACGTGGACGCCTCCAAAGCGGCGAAATGCTTGGAGTTGATTTGAAATTTGGCAAAGTGATGAAAAACGGCGAAATAAACGATTATCTTAAAAATTCCCATCCGTATACCGAATGGCTCAATAAAAATATGTTTTATTTGCAAGAGTATGTGGATATACTATTTGCTAAAACAAATGATTATAAAATTGACAATCTCACTCTTTTGCAACGTTACAATAATATTACTCAAGAGACAAAAGAGATGATAATAGAACCAATGGCGAAAGACGGCAAAGAGGCGACAGGTTCTATGGGAGACGATACTCCGCTTGCCGCTTTTAGTGAAGTCCAACGCTCTTTTACGGATTTTTTCAAACAAAAATTCGCTCAAGTTACAAATCCTCCTATAGATCCGATAAGAGAGATGGTCGTTATGAGTTTAAACACGGATTTTGGACAGATAAATAATATTTTAGACGAAACCCCAAGCCATGCTTTTCGTATCAAAGCAATTTCACCCATATTAAGTCAAGAGCGAGTAGAAGTGCTTCGCTCTTTTGGGGATCCGGATAAACCGCTCTACAAAAAAGAGTATAAGTGCCGCGTATTTTCAACGTTATATGAGGAAAATCTAAGAGGCTCTTTGGAAGATTTGGTTTATGATATCGTGGAAGCAGTAAGATATGAGGGTGTTCATATTGTTTTTCTGGATGATAGGCAGATAGACAAAACTCACAACGCCATACCTATGGCTATGGTTGTAGGGCGCGTAAATAATGCACTTTCAGATAACGGCGTAAGACATAAAGCTTCTATCGTAGCTATAAGCGGAGAGGCATTTGATTCGCACTCTATGGCAGCTTTGATATCTTGCGGCGCAAGCGCTGTTTATCCTTATCTGTTGTTTGCCACCGTTTTAGAGGAAGCAACGAGACAAAACTTTGATAGTTATGAAACAAGAGAAGCATTCAAAAATGTACTGCATGCTCTAAATCAAGGTCTGTTAAAAACTATATCCAAAATGGGCATATCAACCATAGCTTCATACAGAAGTTCAGGGCTTTTTGATATTTTAGGATTATCGCAAGAGATAGTAAAAGACTGCTTTAGAAATTCAACGTCTGCGTTGGGCGGACTTAATTATGAAGATATAGAAAATCGCATTAAACAAAATCATTATAAAGCTTTTGAGATATACAGACAAGAAAAGATATTTCCTCTTGAGGCAGGTGGTTTTTATAAATATCTTGAAGGTAAAGAGTACCACGACTATAATCCAAAAATCATACATGCTATTCATAAAACAGCTTTAAGCGGACAAAAAGAAGATTATGAATATTTAAAGAAATTGATTATCTCAAGAAAGCTTAAAATGATTCGAGATTTTTTTGATATAAAGTCCGACAAAAAACCGATAAATATCAAGGATGTAGAACCAATATCCGAAATATTTAAACGCTTTAACGGAGCAGCTATGAGTTTGGGTTCAATATCGCCGGAAGCTCACGAAGCCATTGCTCTTGCTATGTATAAAATCGGCGGTATGTCAAATTCGGGCGAAGGCGGAGAAGCAACCGACAGACTCAAAAGTGAAAAAAATTCCAAGATTAAACAAATAGCTTCGGGACGTTTTGGCGTAACTCCGGAATACTTAAGAAGCGCTTCGGAAATACAAATCAAAGTTGCTCAAGGTGCCAAACCGGGTGAAGGAGGACAGTTGCCAGGTCATAAAGTAACGCCTTTGATTGCGAGTTTACGATACACGACTCCAGGCGTTACGCTCATATCTCCTCCGCCTCATCACGATATTTATTCCATAGAGGATTTAGCGCAACTCATATTTGACTTAAAACAAGTAAATCCGCAAGCTATTATTACGGTTAAGCTTGTTTCTACAACAGGGGTCGGAACAATTGCGGCTGGAGTAGCAAAAGCATATGCGGACAAAATCATTATTTCAGGAAATGACGGTGGAACCGGCGCTGCTCCGCTCACATCTATAAAGTTTGCCGGAGACCCGTGGGAAATAGGACTTAGCGAAGCTCAAAATGCTCTAAAATATAACAATCTGCGAGAATTTGTACATATTCAAACAGACGGCGGTTTAAAAATAGGATTGGATATTGTCAAAGCTGCTCTTTTGGGGGCAGAAAGTTACGCTTTTGGAACATTGCTTCTTAACATTGTTGGCTGCAAAATGTTGAGGGTATGTCATTTAAACAGATGTTCTGTCGGGGTCGCTACGCAAGATGCTGAATTGAGGAAAAATTTTAACGGCACAGCGGATAGGATAGTAAATTATCTCACACTTTTAGCCGAAGACGTGAGAGAGATATTGGCATCTTTGGGTTATGCTTCGCTTGAAGAGATTATCGGCAGAAATGACCTTTTGAATATAAAAGACGATGAGTTTGCTAAAAAATTTGATTTTGGCGCCATTTTGACAAACATCGAAGGTGTCAATACATGTAAAAGAGCAAGCAATCCTCCTTACGACAAAAACGAATTTGAAAATGAGATTTTAAAAGAAGTTTATAAAGTTATAGAAAATCCAAATGAACATATAGTCTTGAATAAAACTATAACCAACATAAATAGAAGTTTCGGCGCAAGAACAAGCGGAGAAATAGCAAAATTTTATGGAAACAAAGGTCTTAAAGAAAATAGCATAGTATACAACCTAAACGGAGTAGCGGGACAATCTTTAGGCGCATTTTTAATTAACGGCGTCAGTATCCACTTAAATGGTATTGCCAATGATTACGTGGGTAAAGGCATGAATGGCGGCAAGATAGTAATTACGCCTAAAATTCAGGGCGAAAACTTCTCATGTGCCGGTAATACATGTCTTTACGGCGCTACAGGCGGACAACTTTTCGTCGCTGGAAATGTCGGCGAAAGATTTTGCGTAAGAAATTCAGGCGCTGTAGCAATAGTAGAAGGCACGGGAGATCATGCATGTGAATATATGACCGGCGGAGAAGTGTTGATACTTGGCGAAACGGGAATGAATTTTGGCGCAGGAATGACTGGGGGGGTAGTTTTTGTATACGATAAAAACCATGATTTTATAGATAAGTTAAACCAAGAACTCGTAAAAGCTGTGCGTATAGATACGGATGAAATGGACGAAGCAAGGCATACTCTAAAAAAACTTTTGAGAATGCACATAAACGAAACGCAGAGTATAAAAGCCAAATTTACAATGAACACGTTTAGACACGCTATAAGAGATTTTTGGATGGTATATCCCAAAGATATGACGAGACTACCTCTAAATCCATACGAAGGAAACTAATATGCAAAACTTTTTAACTATAGAGAGAATGGAACCGCAAAAGCGTTCGCAACTTGAAAGAACTAAAGATTATAAAGAGATTTACGAGCTTTTGCCAAAAAACGATATGAAAGAGCAAGCAAGTCGTTGCATTCAATGCGGAGATCCTTTTTGTCATAACAAATGCCCGCTTCACAATCTAATACCTTTTTGGCTTAGAGCTATCGGCGGAAAATACGATATAAATTTGGCGTTTGCGCTTTCAAATGAAACAAATCCTTTCCCAGAAATTACAGGACGCGTATGTCCACAAGATAGGCTTTGCGAAGGCGACTGTTCACTAAATGACGGACACAAAGCCGTAACTATAGGAGCCATAGAGGTTGCCATAAGCGAAAACGGCATAAGAAACGGGTTGAAACCGAAATTCTCGCAAAAAAAAGTTGGAAAATCCGTAGCGGTAGTGGGTTCTGGTCCCGCATCCATAGCAGCAGCAACGTATCTTTTGAGGGCTGGCGTAGATGTTACCATGTATGAAAAACAAAATAGAGCGGGCGGGCTTTTAACTTATGGGATACCAGGCTTTAAAATAGAAAAAGAGATTGTAGCAAGACGTATTGGATGGCTGAAAGAAGCCGGAATGGAACTTAGAACAAATACTAAAATAGGTGAAGATATATCATTTTCAGAACTTGTAAATTTGCATAATGCTGTCTTTTTAGGAATGGGCGCAGAGCAATCAAATAGAGCAAATATCGTAAATGAAAATGCAAAAGGTACGATTATGGCGATAGACTTTTTGCGCAATATACAAAAAAAACAGTTTAAAGAAGATTTTGACACCTCTATTGACGTGGCAAATAAAAACGTAGTAGTAATAGGAGGAGGCGATACTGCTATGGATTGTTTGCGAACAGCTGTAAGAGAAGGCGCAAGAAGTGTTACATGTCTATACAGACGCGATAAATTTAATATGCCCGGTTCCAAAAAAGAGTTTAAAAATGCTTTAGACGAAGGAGTTATCTTCGTATATAATGTAGTGCCGAAAGATATTGTGATCAATAATGAAGGTAGCGTAATTGGCATTAACATGCAAAAAACCATCATGAGCAATAAAACTGTCGATGGAAGACAAAGTGTGGAGATAGTTAAAGGCGGGGATTTCAAAGTAGATGCGGATATTATCATCTTTGCGCTTGGATTTAGCCCGAGCAATCCAACATTTTTGTCTGAAAATGGCATAGAGGTAAATAGCCGCGGAGTTATTGTGGTTGATAACAAATGTCGCACCAGTAAAACCGGAGTTTATGCGGGTGGAGATTGTACAAGAGGAGCGGCTTTGGTCATAAACGCTGCTGCCGACGGCAAAGCGGCCGCATTACAAATTTTACACGATTTATCTTTATAAAAAGTATATTAATTATATTTTAAGCACAATATATATTATAATTGCATATTGCAATTATAATATTCACTAAGCAAATTTCGCTTAAAATATGAGAGGATTGATGACAAAAGAAGAGGCGATTTTAGAAATGCGCTTTTGCGGCGTCAGTGAAAATGATATAGATATTATCATAGAAAAATGCAAGCAAAAGACCATTTCACCGCAATATTTGGATGACGAGTTAGAAAAACTTGGCTACGAGCGCTTTTTTCATTTTGAGTATGACGACGGTATAGACGATAGCTATCAGACTCCTTCGCATAGCAAAAAACACAATTTGAGTGATTGATCTTTTTATGCCCTAAAGTTTTTCTATCGAAAAATCTTATCCAATATTTTTATGTGGCAATTTCAACAACTGTTCTATTTAATTTACTGCCGCAGTTATTTTTGTCTTCTTGCGCATTTTATGTCGACTGCTAAATAAATGCGCCAAAACTTATCTTTATAATTCTTATTAGAATATCAACAATTCACTGTTTTTTAGAAATTTATTTTGGATTGCAAAAACAACACTTCTATCTTTAGCAACCCCTTAAAGTTAGCGATTTTACCTCAAAATAACAATTTTAAAAAATTACAAACAGCGATTAACATAAAAGGTTTCAAACTTTACTTTTAAATTTTTGCGTAATATTTTATGTTTTGGTTTTGTACCTTTTAAAGTGTTGCCAATACACGCGATTTTATTATTTGAGGGCAATTTTTAAACATTATTATATTCAAATCAAGAATGATAAAAGATAAAATAGTGAATACATGTAAGCGATATAGAAGTTTATTGTCGGTTAAAATATCCATTATATTTAAAATTTTGTTTATTAGACGCCATAACAACAATAGCTATCGGCAAATATTATTAATACAATTTTGCATAAATACTTAAGTTTACTAAAAGCATCGCTGACACCGCACACTTGATCGCTAAAATATTTTCGAAGTTCAATCTTTTAAAATCACCGCACTACATGTAAAGGCTATTTTATTGTGGCAAAGTCATCTTTTTAACAAATCAGATTTATTTTCAAAAAACCAAAAAATAGCAAAAAGCACACCTGGGGTTTTCGCTTTGCTTTCATCATACATAAATTTTTTTACTTCATTTTTAGATAAAAAGACAAGTTCTATATCCTCCTCTTCCACTCCCCCGCCCTCTTGTTTTTTCATACTCTCGTCTATATTGGCAAAATATAATGTTTGTTTTGAGCCGGCAAAACCGACACCGGTGTAAAAAGAGGTGATTTTTTCTATGCTTTCTATGGCTACGTCATATCCGCACTCTTCCAAAATCTCTTCTCTCATTATCTGTTCCAAACTTTTATTTTTATCCAAAATTCCAGCGCACATCTCGTAAGTAAATCCATCACATGTATCATGCAGATAAACAGGCGGACGAAACTGCTTAACAAGCAAAAATGCCTCTTTTTGCGTATGATACAAAAGACATGCGACGCTGTCATGGGTCTTTACAAAATCCCACTTTTTTTCTTCATAGTTTTGAGTATAGAAAACTCTAAAAGGTTGTATATACTGAGATAATATATTTGATTCTACTTTTAAGATTTTTATCTCTTGCTTTGATTTTTCATTGTTCATTGATATTTACCAAATAGGCAAGCCGCTCTTCTTGTTGCAGATAGCCGTAATTTTCTTTTATAGCGTCCAGATTTTCGCGCATATTTTTAGCATATTCGCCGAATGCTTTTTTCTCATCGCCGCTAAGAGCGCTTTTTGCTACTTTTATAATGCTTGACGGATTTATCGGCTGGCTATTTTTATAAAGACCAAAATGCAAATGCGGGCCCGTACTGATGCCGGTATTACCTACGTAAGCCACAACTTGACCTTTTTTAACGTAACTTCCGCTTTTCAAAGTTCTCGCAAATCCGTTTAAATGCGCATAAAGTGTCGAGTATCCGCCCTCGTGTGTGATTTTCACAGTTTTACCGTATCCGTTCATGGTGCCTACAAACGTTACTTTACCATCTCCTGCGGCTTTTACCGAAGTTCCCATAGGCGCTGCATAATCAATACCAAGATGGGCGCGATATTTTTTCAAAACAGGATGCCAGCGTTTAAGCGTAAACGGCGACGAAATTCTTGTATATTGGACGGGCGTTATCAAAAAATACCCCAATATCTCTTTGCCGTCATTATTGTAGTACCTACTTTTTGGCTCATAAAAAAATACATAATCTTTTTTGCCGCTGTTTTTGCTCTCTACCATACCAGCTGTAATAGTCGGATTTGTAAAATGTGTACCAAGCCTTATTCTTTGTTTATAAATTATGACTATGTTCGTTCCGGCTCTCAACCTTGAAAAATCAACGCTTCCTTGAAAAGAGTTTACAAATTCGTGCGCCAAAAGATTGCTATCCGTAAGGGTTATGATATCTTGATATGGAGAAACTTGCAGCTCAAACGCAAACTCTTTTGTCTCTTCCTGATATGCAACAGGCGTAAGACCTATTGTATAATTGCCGTCTTTTTCTTTATACATGTGAAGTTGCAATTCTCCGCCGCCCACAGGAATCAACACTTGTTTTATGTCGCCCTCATCTCCTCTTAAAAGATAATATTTCGTTCCGCTGTAAATCTCCGATGCAACCTCTTTGTCCTCATAGTCAAGCCCGTAATATAAAGAAAACGACAATTCGTTTTTTTCTAAAAATTTTAATAATGTTTCGCCTTTTTCCCAATAGTACTCTTCGGTTTTTGAAGCAAAAGCGAAACTGATAAAAAAAGCGCACAAAAGAAGACAACGAATCATGAAAAACCTTTAAAAAATAGATTGCCGATATTCGAACATAAAATAAATTTAAAAAAGTAAATTTGAGATTTTAACCTATTTTTTCTTACATTTTTATGTTATGAGGTCTATTTTTATTTGTTAAACTATATTATTGCGATTTTAAAATAACGATAATTTAAAATATTATCTGCGCCATTATGTTTTAAAATTTGCAACAAACGCCGTTTGTTTTCACGAAATGTATGCGTTTATTGCTTCTCTTTCATGAAATGCAAATATTTTTAGCCTACATGCAAGGATTTCAAAGCTTTTTGGTGTTTGTTTTGACTTTATTCTTTTGGCTATTTTGCAAATTTCTAAACAATGATTTTTTTAGACAATGCAAAAATCTTTAGCAATTCGCTTAAAATTGATTAAGGCAAAATCAATCTTTTTTAAAAGCAGTTATTGTATAATTCTTTTTAAATCAGAATTTATAGGAGACAACTTGTTTTTACGATATTTTATTATTTTATCATTACTAATTTCATCTCTTTTTTGCGCTTACGAACAACCGCCTTTTGAAGAATACTCCACAACACTAAGAACTGTCAATCAAAATAGAGCAACTATCGATGATTCGCCTTTAATCGTAGTAGGTTCAAGCGGTATCGTTATGCATAGATTTGGCAACTCGCAAGAGACCATCATAGCAAAAGCTACCGTTTTGGCAAAAGACGGCATGAGCGCTTTAATAGAGCTAAAACCTTATGACGCGCTTGCGCAAAATACGTTTCCAAAATTAGCAATCACGCCAAAAAGCGGCGATGAGATACGACTTAATTATCTATACGACCGTTCTTTGATCATCACTCCTACTTATGAGGGTTATAAAAAAATCACCGAATTTTTCACAAAAATCAATTGGGTTCACCCCGATATTCCTGCCGCATATTTAGCCAAAAAATATACTCCAAATCCTAATATAAAAGATTTTAGCGATCTTTGCAACATAAATATGACCGGACTTATAGTGTTTAACATAGAAAAAAACGGTTATTTTGTAGATTGCGTTTCATTCAAAGTCGTCAAAATATTCTCTTCAAAAAAGATAAGCGATGAAGAACAGCCTGTAACGCCGTTTTATAGCAGAATTTCGAACAATATACAAACCTCGCCTCTTATTATCAGCAAAAAAAATATAGGAAATTACAACTCTTACTATAAACAACTATTGGGAATAAAATGAGTTTTGATGCCTTACATGTGAAAGCTCTGACAAGCATAGTAGGATATGAGAATATATATACCGACAAAGCACACCTCATAGCCTACTCATATGATGCAACAAGGGCGAGATATGAGCCTGATTGCGTTATTTTTCCAAGAAATGAAAAAGATGTGAGCGCGATTTTACGCTATTGTAACGAAAATAAAATTGTTATCATTCCAAGAGGCGCAGGGAGCGGATTTACCGGCGGTTCATTGAGTATAAAAGGCGGGATTATATTGGCCTTTGAAAAACATATGAATAAAATTTTGGAAATCGATATGGACAATATGGTGGCAGTAGTGCAGCCAGGCGTCATAAATATGGATTTGCAAAAAAGCGTTGAGGAAAGGGGGCTTTTTTACCCGCCCGATCCCGCAAGCGAAGAACACTCTACAATAGGCGGCAATGTAAGCGAAAATGCGGGCGGCATGCGGGCGGCAAAATACGGCATTACTAAAGATTATGTTATGGCTTTGCGCGCAGTATTGCCAAATGGGGAGATAATAAGAGCCGGAAAACGCACCATTAAAGATGTGGCCGGATATAATATCGCCGGCATTTTGATAGCAAGCGAGGGCACTCTTGCCGTGATAACCGAGATAACGTTAAAACTTATCACCAAGCCAAAATTCACAAAAACCGCATTCGGCGTTTTTCCAAGCGTACAACACGCTATGAATGCGGTTTACAAAACTTTTGCTGAAGGCATAACGCCTGTCGCCATGGAATTTTTAGATAACCTTAGCATCAATGCTGTCGAAAAAAGATTTAAAAAAGGGCTTCCAACAAATGCGGGTGCAATACTTATAACAGATGTAGATGCGGCTGCGCTAAATATCTTGGACGAGCAGATGGAAAAAATCGACGAGGTTTTCAAATCAAACCATTGCAGCGAATTTAAAATAGCCAAAAATGAAACCGAAGCAAAAGATTTGTGGTTTGCAAGACGTAATTGCTCGCAAAGTATAACGATTTACGGAAGCAAAAAGCTAAATGAAGACGTTACAGTTCCGCGCAGCAAACTACCGGGACTTCTTGATGAAATCAGTAAAATTTCAAAAAAATATAACCTACTGATTCCTTGTTTCGGACACACAGGCGATGGCAATGTTCATACAAACGTTATGGTAGACGGCAACAACAAAGAGCAGTTAGAGCTTGGACACAAGGCCATAGAAGAGGTGTTCAAAGCCGCCGTAGAACTTGGCGGTACATTAAGCGGCGAACATGGTATAGGCATCTCAAAAGCGCCTTTTATGAAACTTGCTTTTACGCCGCAAGAGATGGAACTTTTCCGAACTATAAAAAAAGCGTTTGACCCAAATAATATATTAAATCCTTGTAAAATGGGGCTTGATTAATGTGAAAAATTTTATACAAAAGTGCAAAAATCTTGGAAAATTAATTTTACGCATAAACGATAAAGATTTGATGACATATGCCTCAAGCCTTAGTTTTCATACAATACTTTCTGTCATTCCCGTACTTTTGATAACGTTTTCTATTTTTACAAAGTTGCCGAGTTTTGAAGGATATTATGAAAAAATAAAATCTTTTATATTTAACTCTCTTATGCCCTCGCAATCCGAAATGATATCCGAATACATAGATAAATTTTTAGGGAATACCATACAAATGGGAATTTTCGGAATTATAACCGTGCTTATGATATCTATGATGTTTTTTAAAGATTACGAGACTATTTTCAATAAAATCATGCATGCTTCTCCTCGCTCTTTTTGGCAATCATTATCGGCATATTGGACGCTCATAACTTTAGCCCCCATACTGCTTGGTATCTCTTTTTACATGTCAAATATTTTGCAAGATTTTTTAGACTCTCAAGGATATAATGTAAACTTTTTAGCGATTTTTCCTTACCTTTTAGTCTGGGCGCTCTTTTTTACGATATATATGATATCGTCAAACGCAAAAATATCTTTGTACGCGGGAGGCATATCCTCTTTTTTAGCTTCATTTATATGGTACATATCTAAAACCCTTTTTGTGCTTTACGTAACTTATAATAAAACTTATCTAACTATTTACGGTTCTTTTAGTATTGTGCTGTTTTTCTTCATATGGATATATTGCTCATGGATTATATTTCTTTATGGAGTAAAAATCTGCCATATCTTGCACTCAAGAGAACAAGAAAAAATAGAAGTAGCTAATGCCTATAAAGGCAATAAAAAGCATAAAAATAGCTCTGTAGGCGCTGAGAACAGCAAGGGCGAGATAGATAGCTAAAAGCCAAACAGGCGTATTGAACATCACGCTTTTGCTCTCATAAGACAAAAATTGCAGCATAAGATTGTCAAAAATTCCTCCGTATCCTATCACATGTAAAAATACGCTAAGCGGATAAAAAACTACAAAGAGCATGCTCAATGGTATAGACGCTAATTGCTGCAAATTTATCACTCCAAACCAGTAGTATACTATCGGATTCATCGCTAAAAACAGCCAAAAATTTATCAAAACGGCACTTTGCCAAACTTTTAAAGCCTCGCCAAAATGTTTTATAAAAACAAAAATAAAAAAGACACCAAAAACTGAAAGTATAAATCCGATATTAAAAATCAACTGCGGAAATAGAGCTATTAAAAATGCCGATGTAAAAAACAATATTTCAAAACTCAGTACATGTATACCGCGCCAAAGAAACAAAAAGCCAAAAACTCCCATAGCATAAGAGCGTAAAAATGAAGGTGTCATATCTATAAGCCATAGATAATATCCTAAAAATATAAAAATTACTAACGATATATCCCATCTCGTGTTTCTGTAAGGAAAATATCTATTTTGAAAAAACCCATAGACGGGCTTAATTATAAAATATAAAAAACCAAATATAATGCTTAAATGAAATCCGCTGATAGCAATTATATGAGTGATACCCCACCTTTGCACTTGCTCTCTTAAGGTTTTTGAAATCGGCGTAGCCAAAAAAAGTGTACTATAAAGTTCCTTTGCTAAAACATTTTCATGCTGAGAAAAAATAGCGTTTTGCAGTTTTGATTTTACATGTGTATTATTTGCCTCGTTTGCCCACGCCAAAACAGAAGTTGCGTAAAATCTTTTGGCAAAAAATGATATAAAATCAACCTCGTCTGTTTTAACGCGAAATCCCACGCGCATATTTTGCTTAAGTTTTTCTTTTGACATGTAAGTTATGCTAAGCGTAAAACCATCGTCATTTTTTACTGATAAACGCTGATACTCTCTACCGTTTTTTGCTTTTAAATGCACAACATTGGTAACATCGCCGCGTATGGTTGCCCAATTATGACTTTTGAACTCCCGATAATCAAGATACTTAAAACCTATATTGATTAAAAAAACAACGCTTAAAACAGTTATTGCCGCCACTATTTCAAACTTTGTCCGAAACAACGGCAAAAAAGGCTTCATCTATCCTCGCGGCAAATAACCAAAATCTATTTTCGTATCTGTGAAATTATTTTCTTCATTTCTTTTCGCATTATCTACAAATTTCACAAAAGTTTTATGGAATAAAAGATGTGCGACGCCCGTGGGTCCGTTTCTATTCTTGCCGATAATAATCTCCGCCTCTTCAACAGGCTTTTCAATAAAATTGCTTTTATAAGGATTTACATTGCCGCTCTTGTCTTTCTCCTTTTTCGACCTCTCCTCTTTCTCTTTTTCATCTTTTTGTTTATACACATCGTCTCTATAAACAAAAAGTATAATATCGGCATCTTGTTCTATAGAGCCCGACTCTCTTATATCACTTAACATCGGTCTTCTGTCGCTCCTGCTTTCAAGGCTTCTGTTAAGCTGTGAAAGAGCGACGATGGGCATATCAAGTTCGCGCGCTAAAAGTTTCAATCCTCTGCTTATGTCGCTTACTTCAAGATGTCTCTCTTTGCCGCTTGTAACGCTTGTCATCAATTGCAAATAGTCTATAATGCAAATGGATATCTCCGGGTGTTTCATCTTCAATTTTCTAAGTTGTCCGCGTATATGATGAATATTAACATTTCCTTGGTCGTTTACAAAAAATTTCTTCTTTGAAAACTCATCGGCGGCATCGGATAATCTCTCCCACTCTTCATCCGTCAAATTACCTACTTTTAAATTTTGAAGCGGAATTGACGTTTTCGCACTTAGCATTCTTAACATCAATTGTTCGGCAGGCATCTCCAAAGAAAAAACAGCGACTCCTTTATTCGTATCCAGACAATGTCCCGCAATATTTAGACAAAATGCCGTCTTTCCCATAGCAGGACGTGCGGCGATAACAACAAAATCACCATTATTGAAACCAGTTGTCAGTTTATTTAAGTCATAAAATCCGGTATCAATACCTGTAATCAAGCTATTTCCTCTGCTTTTCATCTCCTTTATATATTCTATCGCGGAGTGAATCATTTCCGGGGATTCTCTGAACTCTTTTTCGGTTGATTCTTGCGTAATCTGATACAATTTTTGCTGAACTATGTCTACGACATCACGCACAGGCAAATCTTTTTCTACAGTTATATCGTTAATATCTCCCGTCAATGCAACAAGTTGTCTTTTGATGGATTTTTCTTTTATCTCTTGCGTATATGCGGCTATATTCGGAACCCAGTTTGTAGAGAGAATATCGAGCATCACATTTTCGTCAAAAACGCCGTTTTGACTTAGCGTTTTTTTCAAAAACTCTTCATCTATCGGCAAATCATCCCTTTCGCAATCAAGCATAGCAGAAAATATATGCCTGTGAGCAGGCAGATAAAAATCAAGCGGATTTAATTTTGAAGAAACTTCCTCAAAAAGCGTTGGGTTAAATATGATAGAACTAAGAACAGAACGTTCTATATTTATATTATGCAGATTATCCATTTAAATTCTCCTTTGCTGCTTCCATCTCTACCTCTTCTAAAAATCTTTCAACCAAGTCTTTCTCATCAAGTTTTGCGATAATTTCGCCTTTTTTTATGATAAGCCCGCTTCCTTTTCCGTAAGCTATCGCCACATCCGCCTCTTTTGCTTCGCCTATAGCATTTACAACGCAACCCATAACCGAAATATTCAAAGGCGTTTTTATATGAGCCGTTTTAGCCTCTATCGTCTTTATCGCGCTGACCAAATCGGCTTGAATACGCCCACATGTAGGGCACGATATGATATTTAATCCGTCTTTTGCCCTGCCGCTGTTTTTCAATATAGCTTTTGCAACTCTTATCTCTTCTTCAAGTTCACCCGTTATAGAAACCCTCATTGTATCGCCGATGCCGTCAAGCAAAAGCGAACCTAAAGCAATAGATGATTTTACAGTTGAGTGGAAAAGCGTGCCAGCCTCTGTAACGCCGATATGAAACGGATACTCGACCAAAGGTCGCAACATTCTATAAGCTTCAACAGTGCGAGTCGCATCGCTTGCTTTGAGGGATACCTTCAGATTTGTAAAATCCAAATCTTCCAAATATTTTATGTTGTAAAGTGCGGATTCGACCATTCCTTTTGCATTTCCGCCATATTTTTGTTCAAACTCTTTTTCCAAACTTCCGCTATTTACCCCAATACGAATAGGAATATTTCTCTCTTTGCAAGCTTTAACTACCTCTTTGACTCTGCTTTTTGAGCCTATATTTCCCGGATTTATCCTTATGCAATCAACAACCTCAGCGGCTATCAAAGCCAAACGATAATTAAAATGAATGTCCGCCACAAGCGGAAGTGAGATTTGCGATTTTATCTCTTTTAAGGCATATGCGTCTTCATAATCAGGCACAGCCACGCGCACAATGTCGCAACCGGCTTTTTCAAGTCTTTTTATCTGTTCGACGGTAGACACTATATCGTGTGTTTTGGAAAACGTCATGGATTGTACGCTTATGGGCGCGTCTCCTCCAATAAGCACATTGCTGACATTTATCTGCTTGGTTTTATATCTTTCTTGCATATATTCGCTGCCTTTTTCATAAGTCAAAATAATAGCAAAAATAAACAAAAAAAACATTTAGCAAAAGATAGCTACATGTATGAAAGTTTTGCATGAAAAAATATTGCGTATTATCGGTCTTTTAGCAAAGTTTTAATCACTAAAAATCAAATTCTATGAAAATGAAAGCGGATCCATATCTATCTGAATAGCATCATTTTTGATAAATTTGGCGGCTATTAAGAGAGGTTTTACGCCAAAACTTCTGATGAGTACAAAATAACGATACTTATTTGCTATTTTGGCAATATCCGCTTTTCCGCATCCTACTATCTCAATATCTTTATGCTCTTTTAAAATCTCTACCGCTTTATCGGTGATATCTTTCGCTTTTTGCTCTATTTTATGGGATATAAGCAAACGCATAAGTTTTCTAAACGGAGGAAATAATCCTTCTCTGATTTTTTTTTCTTCCTCAATAAATTCATCATAATTTTGCAAAAATTTTGCAAAAAAATCTTGATTTTTACTTTGTATAAAAACTCTGCCCTCCTCTTTTCGTCCGCTTCGTCCTGCGATTTGTATAGCAAGAGAGAGCGTTTTTTCTCTTGCTTTGAAATCAGGTATTGCCAAAAGAGAGTCTATGCCCATAATAATTGAAAGTCCGACATTGTGATAATCGTGTCCTTTGCTGAGCATTTGTGTGCCCACTAAAATATCGATTTCACGTTCTTTGAAACTTTTAAGTATTTTGTTCAGTTTTGCATCAGTCGTTACTTCGTCTTTGTCAAATTTCTCAATGCTACTATTTGGAAAAAGCTCTCTTAATCTATCGGTAACTTCCGCTGTGCCAAGTCTTGTGGCTTCCATCGTTTCACTGCCGCATTTTGAACACACTTTTAAAATTTTTGAAGTGAAATTGCAGTAGTGACATTTCAGCGCATTCAAATTTTTATGCAAACTCATAGCAACAGAACAAAACGGACACTCTATAACAGCGCCGCAATTTTTGCATACTATGTATTTAAAATGTGCACGCGTTGGTAGAAAAATAATAATTTGACGTTTTTTATCCAATGCATTTTTTATCTCATGTAACATACTTTGCGAGATTTCATTATGTGCGTTTTCATAGACTATCTCTTTTTTACTATCAAAAAAACTTCCCCTTAGTCTAAAATATGGAATCTTTGCAACCATCGTAACATTTGGCGTAGCGCTTCCTAATATGACTTTTGCATCTATTTTCTTGCCCATTATCAAACTCAAATCTCTAGCGTTATATCTTGGAGCATTATTTGATTTGTAACTTTCGTCATGCTCTTCATCTATGATGATGAGACCAACATTGTGCAACGGCAAAAATAGAGCCGAACGAGCGCCTAAAACTACCCTGATTTTACCCTCGTATATCTCTTTTAAAATCCCCTCTTTTCTTTTTTTGCTAAGTTTTGAGTGCCAAATAGCAACCAAATCGCCAAAAAAAGCTTTGAGTTTAAACTCAAGTTGAGGAGTAAGTCCTATTTCGGGAAGTAAATATATAGCATTTTTGCCCTCGCTTAGTGTTTGACACACAAAAGAGATATATATTTCACTTTTACCGCTTCCCGTATCGCCAAAAAGCAAAGAGTATTTATGAGAATTTAAAAAATCAAACGCTTCTTTTTGTTTATCGGTGAGATTTGGAGGAGTTATGATTAACTTTTCGAAAAGAAGGTTTTGCATTACATACGGAGTAAAAATATTTAAAGCAACGCCAAGTGAACAACAATAATAATCAGCTATAAATTCGGCAAGAAAAAACTGTGTATCAACAAAAAAACTATTCGTTGTCTCTATAATCGGCTGACATTTAAAATCAGGAATTAGAGCGCTCTTTTGGATTACGCCCAAGCGCTCTTTGTTTTGCAGCGTAACTTTTACTACAAGACCTATCCTTATCTCTTCTAAAGAGAAATATATCAGCGGCTCTAACGATGAACCTAAGAATATAACTTTATAGTAGAACAACTTTATTGTGTCAACTGTTGGCAAAGATTTTTTTGCGCATCATTGCTATTTGCGGTAATATCAACACATGTAAAAATACCTCTAGTTTGATCGTACTCAAAATTTACAACAGTATTGGCTACCGCGAAACTATATTTTTTCCCATCATTGCTAGTGCTTTTCCAGCCTGATTTGTCGTTTTCAACAGGATAATCTAAAATTCCATCAAACAATTTAGTACTGCTATTGCTAAATGCTGTCGCATTTAAATCCGGAAATGTAGCGTTCCCAGCCAAAAGATTTTGACTTCTTTTAAGTACAATGGAACTTCTGATAGCAGCGATATCAGCTTTGCCTTTTGCTATTTTGGCATCGTCTCTTGAAGCTGCAAGTCTTGGAACGGCAATGCTTGCCAAAATACCCAAAATCACTATAACAAAAACAAGCTCAACCATCGTAAAGGCAGAACGTTTCATATTTTTAACCTTTCCTAATAAAAAAAGGCAAAGGTAGAGAAACCTAACCTTTGCCTTATCACTAACTCAAGATAAAAACCTAAAATTAGTTATTCCAATTAATTCTTCTGCCCGCCATAGGAATTAATGTTTGATTACTAACTTTCATATCATTAAGCAAAGTATATACTATTCCTCTATTGGTAGTTGCAGGTGTAAGCGTTATAGCTAACCAAGGAACTTGACCATTAGCAAGTGCAGCTGACAAACTTTTATTAGTCGCATCCATAGCAAGTGCAGCCCCAACTGTTACATTGCTGGCAATATCGTCTATACTAGCGGAAAATACACGAATCCTAATAGTTCCTCGTTCGCTATCTGTATATACATATTCCATATTACCAGCAGTGTTTACCCACAATGCAGTATCAAACTGTAAAGCGTTTTCTACGCTGACATCGCCTTGACTTTGATACCAAGCCGGAACTGCTTGAGACAACGTACTAACATCTTGCTTAACACTAACAGCTCTTGCGTCATCTCTTGACGCAGCCAATCTTGGAATCGCGATAGATGCCAAAATACCCAAAATAACGATCACGAAGACCAACTCAATCATAGTAAAACCGCGTTTCATAAGAAACTCCTTAAAATGAAAATTTGTCAATACGCTTATTGACATACGATAATTTTACTCTTATATTATTAATTTTTTCTTAAAACTTTAGCCTCTATATTTGAAATTAACTCTTTTTCTATTTTTTGAGTTTCAAATCTATCGTGGCACTCTTGTATGAAAGCCCCTAAAATATCTTTTATCTCAATATTGTTTTTGTTTTTGAATAATCTTGCCATTTCGGCCTCAAAAAAATTAGCAAAATCATCTTCTAATGTTATATCGAAACTTTTTGCAGCTATAGATATAATTATTTTTTTCATATTCCAAGTACGGCTTCAATTTTTCCAAGCAGTTCGTCTGTCTCTAAACTTTTACTTTTCAACTCTTCTTCAAGTTTTAATATCTGCGCTTCTTTGTCTTCGTTTTTAAGTTTTAATCTCTCAACTTCATTTTTAAGAGTATAATTTTCATTTTCCAGCTCGTGATACTTTACTATCAATCTTTCTATCTTATCGCTAAGGGTTACGGAAATTTTATCGCTCTCTTGCATAACAGGCTTATCCTCCATTTATTTTGAAGTTGCGTTATAATTGTAACAAAAATCCTCTTAATCCTAAGGAATGACATTGGGCAAATTCGAACTCGTATCACCATACAAGCCTTCAGGCGACCAACCCGAAGCAATAGAGAGATTAACCGCCTCCATAAAAGCCAAAAATCGCTATCAAACATTGATAGGCGTAACTGGCAGCGGCAAAACTTATACAATGGCAAATATCATACAAAAAACGCAAAAACCTACACTTATTATGACACATAACAAAACTTTGGCAGCACAACTTTATAGTGAATTTAAAGGGTTTTTTCCAAAAAATCATGTGGAATATTTCATCAGCTATTATGATTATTATCAACCGGAAGCTTACATACCAAGACAAGATCTGTTTATTGAAAAAGACAGCTCCATTAATGCCGAACTTGAGCGTTTGCGTCTATCGGCGACTGCCTCGCTTTTGAGCTATGACGATGTTATATGTGTCGCTTCGGTCTCCGCAAATTACGGACTTGGAAATCCCAACGAATACAAAAGTATGGTGCAAATTATAGAAAAAGGGATGCAAATCAATCAAAAATCACTGCTTTTAAGACTTGTTGATATGGGCTATAAAAGAAACGATAACTTTTTTGACAGGGGTGATTTTAGAGTTAGAGGCGATGTTGTGGATATATATCCGTCATACAGTGAAGAAGAGGCTATACATGTAGAGTTTTTTGCGGATGAAGTTGAACGCATAGTCTATTTTGATACTTTGACAAATGAAAAACATCACTATATAAATAAGGTCGTCATCTACGCCGCAAATCAATTTATTGTAGGTCAAGAGAGATTGAAAATCGCTGCAAAAGAGATAGAAGAGGGATTGGAAAAAAGGCTTGCATTTTTCAAACAAGAGGATAAATTAGTAGAATATCAACGGCTAAAACAGAGAGTAGAATTTGATTTGGAGATGATTCACGCCACTGGAATGTGCAAAGGAATAGAAAATTATGCAAGACATTTGACAGGTAAAAAAGAGGGCGAAACGCCGTATTCATTATTTGATTATTTTGAAGCTATGGGCAAAGATTATCTGGTCATTGTTGACGAGTCACATGTAAGTTTGCCGCAATTTCGCGGAATGTTTGCCGGAGATAGAAGCAGAAAAGAGGTTTTGGTAGAGTATGGATTTCGCCTCCCAAGCGCACTTGACAATCGCCCTTTAATGTTTGACGAATTTATCAATAAAGCGCCCTCCTACCTTTTTGTCTCAGCTACTCCGGCAGAACTTGAGTTAAAACTCTCAAATGAAAACATAGCTGAACAGATTGTACGTCCGACAGGATTGCTTGACCCTATGATAGAGATAAAATCAAGTGAAAATCAAGTTGAAATTTTATTTGATGAGATAAAAAAAGTCACAGCAAAAAATGAACGCGTTCTTGTTACGACTTTAACAAAGAAGATGGCTGAAGAGCTTACGCGTTATTATGCTGAACTTGGTTTAAAAATAAAATATATGCACTCTGATATTGATGCAATTGAGAGAAATCAGATAATAAGAGCATTAAGACTTGGCGAATTTGATGTTTTAGTAGGAATTAACCTTTTAAGAGAAGGGCTTGACTTACCGGAAGTTTCGTTAATAGGTGTGCTTGATGCGGATAAAGAGGGATTTTTAAGAAGCGAAACAAGTCTCATTCAAACAATGGGAAGAGCAGCAAGAAATGAGAACGGCAAGGTTATACTATTTGCCAAGAAAATGACAAATTCAATGAAAAGGGCAATAGATATCACAACAAATAGACGCAAAAAACAAGAAGAATTCAATAAGATACACAACATAATTCCAAAAACAGTCATAAGAAAACTTGATGAAAATTTGCGCATTGACGACCATGGAGAGCTTACAAATAAAAAGAAAAAGATGGATAAAATGCCACCGTCTCAAAGAAGAGAGACGGTAAAAGAGTTGACTAAAAAGATGCGCGAAGCGGCAAAAATGCTGGAATTTGAAAAAGCTGCGGCTTTAAGAGACGAGATAGCAAAACTAAGAGAGTTATAAAACTTCGTTGTTCACGAAAAATCTCAAAAAAACAGAGCCTATTTTAAATTGTGGCACAGTTATTTTAGCAAAAAACATCTTTGGCATTTAGCGCAAGCAAACTGCTTGGAAAAATCAAATCTGTTCTTGAAATATGAAAAATAATCATATCTAAGCCCCAAAAAGTTTTGATATAACGTCAAAATATGATTTTGCTAATTTCTTTGAAGCCAAAAGGATAAAAGAAGGAAAATTATGGAAAAACCATTAGATTTAATGTTGAACGGTTGAAGATTTTGAAATTTGATTAACAAACAGAAGAATGGCGAGTTAGTAATAGCAAAAAAGGACAAATCAAAATGCAAAAAAGCTATAAACAAAACAGAGTATAGACTTCTTAATCTCTACCCGCCAAAGCCAACAAAAAATTTAAGAGCAATACAAAATGTATTCATCTCCCGCCACAAAATCGTTAAGACGAAAAGTCTTTTGGGGAAATACTAGATGGCATTTTATCAAGCTATCTACATATATCTTACAATTAAAGATAAACTTTTTTGTTGTTTTAAAACCCATTTTATCAGGCTATCTTCATGTATCTGCAACTTGATATCCAATTTGTAAATTAACTGTAGAACGCAACGTTTGTCAAATATTTTGCACTGTTGTACAATTCATCCCGCCGCTTAGCCGCAATAGTTAAAAGAGCAGAACTAAGAGGCGAGATATTTTTACTAAATCAAAGTTAATTTTGACTATTCATCTCATCATCTTGCTACATGTAGTAAAAATAAATTATAAAATCCCGCCCTCTACTATCAAATCTTTAGGATCAACAGTATCGCCGTAAACAGGTTTTAATGTCTCTTCATAAGCTTTTAGGGCAAATTTCTCTTTACCAAGCTTTACAAGGGTTTCATTTATCCACTCTCTAAGTTCATTATTACCTTTTTTGACGGCGGGCGCTATTGGATCTACGCTCCCAAGAGAACCGACACCGACTCTAAAACCTTTGTTTGACAAAGCCCAAGCAAATAGTAACGCATTGTCTTGAGATAAACCCACGCCTCTGCCGTCTTTTAGCGCTTGAAAAGCTTCTGTTATCTGGTCGTATTTTACAAGAGTTATTTCGGGATGATTTTTCGTAAAATAAACATCCGCCGTTGTACCTCTTATAACAATGAGTTTTTTATTTTTTAATTGACCGATATCGGTTATTAGTTCGTTCTCTTTTGACACTACGCCGATAGCAGTTTTAAAATACGGATTTGCAAAATCAACTCTTTTTTTACGCTCGTCTGTTACTGTGAAATTTGCAAAAACTATATCAACTCTGCCGCTTTCAAGTATCTCAACTCTTGCCGCAGGCTCTACCAAGATATACTCAACTCTGTTTTCATCGCCCAAAAGCTCTTTTGCCAAACGTTTTACAAAATAGACGTCATATCCTTGATTTTTACCTTCGGCATCCACATAACCAAAAGGCGGTTTGTCGCTAAAAACCGCAACTCTTAAAACTCCTCGCGCTTTAATCGCCTCTATTGAGGATGGATTTAAATCCGCGCCATACAAAAAACTTAAAGCTAAAACTGATAAAAATAAAGCTCTAATCAACTTAACCATTTTTTTCTCCTTTTAGAAAATTAAAAATCAAATCGGCTTAAAAAACGTTTTGCACGCTCACTCTTTGGATTGTCAAAAAAACTTTTCGGTAAATTTTCCTCAACTATTTTTCCGTTATCCATAAAAATAACTCTATCAGCTACGGCTTTTGCAAATGCCATCTCATGCGTGACGATTATCATTGTCATACCATCTTTGGCAAGCTCCAATAAACAATCCAACACTTCTCTAACCATCTCCGGATCTAAAGAAGCCGTAACTTCGTCAAAAAGCATAATTTTAGGATTCATACAAAGTGCGCGCACTATCGCAACACGCTGTTTTTGCCCGCCTGAAAGCTGCCTTGGATAAGCATCTTTTTTCTCTTCCAACTCCACTCTTTTAAGCAAAGATATAGCTCTATCTTTTGCCTCTTTTTTGTTTTGTCTTTGCACTTTCAATGGACCCAACAAAATATTATTCAAAATGTTCATATGCGGAAAAAGGTCATAGCTTTGAAAAACCATACCGATTTGCTGACGCACAAGATTCCATTTCGTATTTTTGCCGCTTATTTTTTTACCATCAAAGACAATATCACCTCCTTGTATATCTTCAAGACCGTTTATACACCTAAGAAGCGTACTTTTCCCGCATCCTGAAGGTCCTACTACGACTAAAACTTCCCCTTTGTCAATTTTAAGATTTATATCATGCAAAATCTCGGTAGAATCAAACTTTTTATAAAGATGATCTATTCTCAGCAAATGTGACAAAAGTTACTCCTCTACTGCCATTTTTTCTCAAGCTTTCTTGATGCAAGAGATATCGGATAGCAGATAATAAAATACAAAAAAAATACAAATCCGTAAACCCAAAATGCTGCGAACGGATTTTTAAGAACATTGTATTCTATAATCTGCTGTCCGATTTTTAGCACCTCAACAACCGTTATCAAAGCAACCAAAGGCGTTGTTTTTATCATTCTTGTTATGAGATTTATGGCTGATGGCGCAAGTCTTCTCAACGCTTGCGGTACGATAATATAGATATACAATTGATATTTGTTCAGACCGAGTGCTAAAGCGCTCTGTTTTTGATGTAACGGCAAAGATGTAACGGCAGCCCTTACCAAATCGCTCATCTCCGCGCTTCCCCAAATAGTAAAAACTATAATTCCCGTTATTTCGCCGCTCCACGACACGCCAAAAACTCTTGCCGCGCCGTAATAAAACAAAAAAAGCCAAACTATAAGAGGTATTATTCTCACACATTCAAGATATAGCTTGCAAGCAATTTTGAGTATAGTATTTTTACTTGATGCCAAAATACCTATGAGTGCGCCAAAAAACATAGATAACACAACCGATATTATGGCTATTCTGACTGTCACCCAAAGACCGCCTAAAAGTCTTTGCATGTTAATGCCCTCAAATAAAATATCAATTCCCAAAAGCTGCATATTTTATCCTTTTTTCTAAAAACCAAATCGCAAATGATATCGGCGCTAAAACAATGAGATAAGAGACAACAAGCATCAAAAGCGCTTCGTCCGTAGCGTAATATACGGATATTAAATCTTTTGCCGTCGCCACCAAATCCGTTATAGAAATAATACTGACAACAGACGTCTCTTTAAGTAAAAAAATCATATTTGCCCCAATGGACGGAAAAGATACCATAAGCGCTTGAGGAATTATTATGTAAATAATCAATTGCAATTTGCTCAAACCTATGCTAAGACCAGCTTCAAGTTGTATCTCTTCCACCGCCTCAAGTCCGCCCCTAAAAGCTTCCGCCATATAAGAACCGCCCAAAAACGCTAAAGCTGCGACAGCACAAATGTGCGCTTCAATTTTTAGCCCGAAATGAAGAAAAAATAACTGTATCAAAAGAGGTGTGTTTCTTGAAAGCTCTATATACGCTTTAACAAAAATGCTTAAAAACTTTACCCTAAAATACAAAATCAAACTGCAAAAAAGCCCGATTACAAAAGACAACGCGATAGCAAAAAAAGCAAGATAAAGAGTATAACAAGCGGCTTTTGCGTAAAGCGGAATGCTTGAAATCATCAATTCATAATCCATAACGTGCCTTTCATGTTTAAAATATCGCCTTTAAGAACATATCTTTTGAAACTATACTAAATCAATCCATAAACTAAACTAAAGCGATAGAAAAAATTTTAAGTTCAAGCGTTAAGATATATTTTTTCGTTGCATGTGGCGTTTTTGAGCAGGTTTTGCAACTCAAAAAAAATTGCATTAAAAAATGCAAACGAAAATATACTTTGTATGACTTTTAACTGATTAATTTGCGTACATGTAAAGTTTTATACTTTATAACAGCATAACTTTCATATTGTATCATCATACAAAATTTACCGCCTAATTTAGCGTTACATGTAGAGACATTTTGAAAAAGCGGACTAAAGCCAAGTGTCGCGTTGAAAATCTTTTGCGTTTTTATATTTAAGCGTATGTAGCTTTATTTAAACTAATACATGTATTAAAATCTTATATATCTATTGAGAAAATACATGTTTATTTGCATACATGTAAGCATTCTGTTTGGCAATGTGCAAGAAGCGCTTTTGATTGATGCGGCTCATTCAATGCGCCTAAAAATTTTACATATCCAAAGATTATTAAAAACTGTTTTTTTATAGAAAATTTATTTCAAATAGATACTGTTTTTACTATATTTTATAAGCTTTAAGATACAATATAAGATTATGTAAAAATATTAGAGGAGATGAGTATGGTTGATATGAACAATCCGGAATTATATCTAAACAGAGAAATATCGTGGCTTCATTTTAATACGCGGGTTTTAAACGAATCTCTTAAAAAAGAGTTGCCTCTCCTTGAGAGATTGAAATTTTTAGCCATCTACACTACAAATCTGGACGAATTTTATATGATAAGAGTGGCTGGATTGAAACAACTTTTGTCAGCTGGTATCATAACTACCGGCAACGACCAACAAACCACGATGGAACAGTTGCGTGAAATAAGAGAATACGTGACAAATGAAAAAGATATATTGGAAGAAAGTTATAATGATATAACCGACGAACTTGCCAAAGAAAATCTTTTTATTACAAAATATAGCGAAGCCGACAAAGAGATACAAATAAAAGCAGATGAGTTTTTTTATTCGAACATATTGCCCGTTATCGTTCCCATCGCCGTTGACGCAACTCACCCATTTCCTCATTTGAACAACTTAAGTTTTTCGCTCGCCGTTAAACTTCAAGATAGTGAATCCGAAAAGATAAAATACGGCATGATAAGAATTCCGCGCGTTTTGCCGAGATTTTACAAAGCAAGCGACAATGTATATATTCCGATTGAATCGATAGTAAGATGGCATGTCGAAGTGATTTTCCCGGGTTACACGCTCATAGCTTCCGCACCGTTTATAGTTACAAGAAATGCTGACATGAATATAGAAGAAGAGGAAGCAGACGATTTTATGCTTATGATGGAACAAGGGCTTAAACTGCGCAGAAAAGGGGCTTTTGTAAGACTCGCTATAAAAAAAGAGGCTGATCCGGATATCATTGAATTTTTAAATTCTCACATGCAAATTTTTCAAAAAGATATTTATGAGTACAACATTCCGTTAAATCTTGGCGCATTATGGCAAATAATAGGCAATAAAGATTTTTTACATCTCTCTCTTGCTCCCAACACTCCAAAAATTTTGCCCCCATTCAACACAAATGAGTCCATTTTCTCTGTAATCGACAAAGGCGATGTGCTTATAGCTCATCCTTACGAGAGTTTCGACCCTGTAACTTCATTTTTGCAAGAAGCTTCGAAAGACCCTAAAGTTATATCTATTCGCATGACGCTCTATAGAGTTGAGAAAAATTCGCCAATCGTCCAAGCCCTTATAAACGCAGCAAGCGAAGGCAAGCAAGTTACTGCTATGGTGGAACTCAAGGCAAGATTTGACGAAGAGAACAATCTGCATTGGGCGAAAGCTCTCGAAAATGCGGGCGCACATGTAATTTACGGCATAACGGGTTTTAAAGTACACGCAAAACTTGCTCAAGTTATCCGTCAAGTCGATAATAAACTAAAGTTTTACATGCATTTTGGGACGGGAAATTATAATGCTTCAAGCGCAAAAATCTATACCGACGTTAGCTTTTTTACCTCAAGAGAGGATTATGCGAAAGATTCCACCGCATTTTTCCATATTCTCTCCGGATTTTCCAAAAACAAAAAATTAGAAAAACTCTCTATGTCGCCTATGCAGATTAAAAACCGCGTAATCACTATGATAAACAATGAGAGCGACAAAGGCGACAAAGGTCATATCATAGCAAAGATGAACTCAATTGTAGATTCTGACGTCATTAAAGCTCTTTATAACGCTTCAAGCAAAGGAGTGAAGATCGAACTTATCGTGCGCGGTATTTGCTGTTTAAGACCAGGCGTTAAAGATGTCAGCGAAAATATCACCGTAAAATCAATCATAGGAAGATATTTAGAGCATGCTAGAATTTTTTATTTCAAGCACTCAAGCCCTAATATTTTTATCTCAAGCGCCGATTGGATGCCTAGAAATTTAGAAAGACGGTTAGAGCTTATGACGCCGATAGAAGAAAAAGCTTTGCAAAAAAAGCTTTTTGAGATTTTACAACTTCAATTAAATGACAATATGTTAAGTTGGTCGCTCGATAACGATGGAAAATATACGAAAATCCAAAATGATAAAAAAGCGATAAATTGCCAACAAATGCTTGACGAATATATTAACAGAATTTATAAAACTTTGAAAAAAGATTCGTCGTCGTCGAAAGCAGACCAATTGTCAAAAAAACTATTTAAAGATAGTTAAAAAATTTAATAAGGAGTAATTGTATGGAGTTTGAACAAACAGGCAATGAATTTACACGAAAATTCAAGGTGTCGTGGACATTGTATTTTTCGTATATTTTTTGGTTTGCGGTGAAAATCATCTTTTTGGCGGGCATATATTACACTCTTTTATATTTTTTACAATATGAGGTATGGGCAACCAAAACTTTAAATATAGCGTTTTGGATATTTATAGCATTGGCAGCGATAGGTTCAATCTTATTTATCATTAATATTCTAACATTAAGAAGCATACTTTTGTACACTAACAACGATGGCATTTGGGTATTTATGGGCATATTTCCTTGGTCAAGAGGAGTTTCGGGCGTAAAATGGAGAGATTTGGACAGCGCCTCTTATAGAACAAGCTTTTTAAGTTGGTTTTTTAAGACGTATGACATTAAAGTAGAACATAGATTTACAAAAGAAAATGAAATTGTATTACATAGTATTTTTAACGGACATAAAGCCGCTACGTATATAAATGAGACGCATAAAAAATTTATTACAAATACCGTATCGGAGTAGAAGTAATGTTTTTTATCTGCCATTCGCCACTTTAAAAACTATGATACAAGACTATAAAAAAGGGTGAATATTTTGTTTTTGAATTGCTTTACGCAAACTGTAACGCTTAAATTTTATTTAAAGTATAATGATGGGATATAAAAGCGAATTTTTGACTCATCCTTGGGAATGCGTATTTGACGAACAGTCAAAAATTTTAATATTAGGTTCTTTTCCTTCGCCAAAATCAAGACAAAACGGTTTTTATTACGCCCATCCGCAAAACATATTTTGGCAAACACTCTCTTTTGTTCTGGGCAAACCGCAACCTGCCGATGATAAAAAGTCAAAAATGCTTTTTTTGCTAGAAAACAAAATCGCTCTTTGGGATGTACTGCATTCGTGCGATATCAACGGAGCTTCGGATAATGCCATTGTAAATCCCATCGCCAATAAATTCAAACCTTTATTAGACGCTTCAAATATCTCAACTATTTTCACAACCGGCAAAAAAGCTACGGAACTTTTTCAAAAGCTTTGCAGCAAAGAAGCCGGTATGAATTCTATATATCTTCCCTCAACAAGTCCCGCGAATGTCAAAACGCATAAAAGCGCTAAGTTTTTGGAGCATTGGGAGTTGGTCACAAAGGCATTGAAGGATTTGTAGATTAACGCGAACAGCAACTTTCGTTGTTATTTTTTGCTACATGTAATACATAACAACCTCTCGATTAAAGGTGTTAGATGCGTTAAAGTATGCTACATGTAGAGATTTTGCAATTAAAAACTTTATTTTTTTATATATGTAGATTTTAAATTTGAAAAATTTTGGTTTTAAAGCTCAAAATTCCAACTTAACTCTTACATATAAGCTTTTAAAAACGAATGAATTTATCAATATTTTTTGCCCCTTTGCTGCCAATCTTAATTAATTTCAAATATTTTTGACGCAATAGAGTTTATTTTAAAAACGCAAAAACTTGCCGCATTTATTTACATGCAAAAAGGTTTTTATAGAAATTTTTTCGCACTACTTTTGGTATTTTTGCAAATTTACAAATAAGACGCAGCTTATTTTATTTGCTATTTTATTGGCGAATTTTTAAATATCAACTTAGGCTTTTTTATTTTTTGAAGTTCACGGCTTATCTTTTAATCTACTGGCAAATTTTTTATAAAATATATCGCGTTAAAGACTTATTTGCACTCTAATTTTGTGATTTTTGCACCAATATTTATGCTGTATTTTTTAAAATCTCCTCGCTTTAACTCAAGCGCAAATTTTGCCTTTTTAAAAGAGTAGTGTTTGTCAAGAGAGTAAGGCTCCATATCGTCTATTTGAAAAAGTTCTCCATTATCGTCAAAAAAACCTATGCTAAGAGCTACTTTCGTATCTTTCATCCAAAACGAAAGTTCTGCGGCTTTATCCCATGTAAATATCATTCCGACTTTGATATCATCCAGATTTGACAATCCCTTTTGCTTGCTTTGCGGCGTATTTGCTTGCGGAAGTTTTTCTATCTTAAAACCATTGTCAAACTCTAATGTGCAAAGCGGCAATACTTCGCTGTAACTTACGGCAAAAAGTAAAAACAGTAAAACGAAAACTTTGCTCATTAGCTACTCCTCGCTCATAAACGGCAATTTTGGTTCTAAAAAACTCTTGTTTGTCTTTGTGAATTCTATCAAATCCTCAGTCGTTACGACCCATTTGGGCAAATTTTTGCAAGCTTCCAAAAACACTTTTGCAGCACTTCTTGCATCGCTCAATGCCCTGTGATGAACGCCCTCGTCTATTTCTAAAACTTCGCGTAACGTTTGAAGACCATATTTTTCGCTTTTTATAGTTTTTCTGGCAAGTTTTATGGTACACAACTTTCTATTTAAAAACGGCGCAAAATTATGCCGTCCAAACGCATATGACAAAAATGTGTAGTCAAATTCAACATTATGCGCGACAAAAACGTCTGTTCCCAAAAAAAGCCTGAATTTTTCCAACACTTCTGCTTCGCTTGGAGCGTCTTTTAACATATCAACCGTGATACCCGTTAGATTTACTATCGCTTCGGGCAAAAAATCGGTAAAAATAAAAGAGTTAAACTCATCCAAAATAACGCCGTTTTTCAATACCACCGCGCCTATTTCTATCACTTTGGCTTCATTTAGAGGAAGGTTGTTTGTCTCTATATCCACTACGCAAAACCTCTGCTCCTGCCATTTTCTGTATTTTGTGACAAGTGATAAGTTTCCATTGTTTTTTTCTACGACTTCAAGCCCTAAAGAGTTAAGTTCTTCCGCACAAGTGATGTCAAAATCGCCCAGATATTCACTTTTTTCTAACATGCAAAAGAAATATTTCGCATCCAAATCTTTTCTTGCCAATTTGTCGGCAAGTTGTTCAAATTGCTTCAATTTTTGCGCTTTTCACAAATTCATATACTTTTTGTGCATCTTTTTTGCCGTACGAGAGTTCTACTCCACTACTCACATCGACGCCATAAAATCCAAAATGCTTTATACTCTCAAGCATATCTGCATGTAACCCGCCGGCCAATATAATTTTTGAACAATCAACGCCCTCAAACCACGACAAATCAATACTCTTGCCCTCTCCTCCGAAACTATCTACAAAAGCGTCAATCAAGCGATACTCGTCATTGTATTTTAAAACGTCGCACATTTCTTTTGCTCTTATCACTTTTATATGCGGTATTTTAAGCTTTGATAAAAACTTTTCATCGACATCAAAATGAAGCTGGGCAAAATTTAATTTTGCTTTTTTGCAAATTCTATCTATGTTTTTTGGACTCTCATTTACAAAAACTCCGATTTTTTGTACAAAAGGCGGCAATGAAGCAGATATTTTTTTTGCCTCTTTTAAAGTTATGTATCTTGGGGATTTGGAATAAAATATAAATCCTATCGCGTCAGCGCCCGCATCAACAGCGCTCAATGCATCCTCCAAAGAAGTAATGCCGCAGATTTTAACTCTCATTTATACTCTCAAAGAATTGATTGCGTCTTTGTATGAGGAAGAGCCGAAGATATAATTACCCGCCACAACTATATCTACGCCTGCATCTTTTAATTCGCGTACATTTTTATCATTTACGCCGCCGTCCACTTCTATCAAAACTTTTAATCCAGCATTATCTATCATTTTGCGTAAAGTTTTGGCTTTTTTAAGAGTCGAACGAATAAAACTCTGCCCGCCAAATCCAGGATTTACGCTCATCAACAACACCATATCAAGCTCTTCTAAAATATACTCTATCTCTTGCAAGGAAGTATGCGGATTTAATACAATCGCAGGACTTATACCGTAACTTCTTATCTTCTGAATAAGTCTATGAGGATGTTTTTCTTCTTCAATATGAAACGAGAGGTATCTTGGTTTTATGGGCGCAAAAAGCTCTGTAAAAAATGTGTTATTTTCCGTCATCAAATGTATATCAAGCGGTTTTGCCGCGCTTTTTGCCGCAAAATTTACAACCACGGGTCCTATAGTGAGATTTGGCACAAAATGCCCGTCCATAACGTCTACATGCACAAAATCGCAGCCGGCGTCGCAAATAGCTTTTATCTCTTCGTCAAGTTTGCCAAAATTTGCCGATAAAATACTAGCAGCCACAAGCATGAATAACCTTTTAGTTTAAAATAGCTTAATTGTATCAAAACTTTGTGATAATTTATCTTTATTTTTTGACGGTTATGTCGCAAAAAATAACATTTTATGTGAAAATTATGAAATACTATCGCTATTTACCGCACATAAATTTTTTGAAGTAAAAATTAAAAATTTTAACCGCATTCTCATAAAAAAGTTTTTCAAACACATAATCATCAAATTCAGGTACAGCAAAATCATACATAAACTGCTTGATGGGTCTAAATGGATAAGAAGAGCCGAATAGCATAATCTTGTAAAAATGTATTTCCCGCTTTTGCAAAAACTTCGCTTCCCATTAAAAACCGTACATGTATGGCGCAGGATATATATTTTAATGCTTAAAAGCAACACCGATTGGCTTATTTGTGTTTTGAAATCTCATATAAAAATCATCGCTGATTTATTGGTTTGATGTGCCCCATCTGCACAAAAAAGCCTTGAGGTTTTGACTTCGTTTAAAAAACCATCTTTAGTAAGAGATTTTTTAAAATGCTCGTTGTCTCCTCTTGTGCCAACTCTTCCATTTAACCATTTTACCCATTCAATGTTTCAGTTTCCTCAACTGTTCTGAAAAATTCATGCAAATAAGCTAGTCGGCATACTAATAATTTTCACTTTGTAATCTTATAATATAGTTAACATATCAATCTAATATGATGCTATATGTATTTCTTGTTAAGAATGGGCTTAATTTTTTGCAAAATGAGAGATTTTGCATGTAATTTCATTAAATTATATGATATAATTACCGCTTTGTTTGGTATTTTTAAGTGGCATTTTTGCTACTTTTTTGTAAAATACTAACCTTTTAAAAAATAGATAAAGGATAAAAAATGGCAAGAAAATGCGCAATCACAGGCAAGGGTCCACTTGTAGGAAACAATGTCAGCCATGCCAACAATAAAACAAAAAGACGATTTTTGCCAAATCTTCGCACAGTAAGAGTTACTCTCGAAGACGGCACCACAAGAAAAATCAGAATAGCGGCTTCAACGCTTCGAACAATGAAGAAAAACGGCTAATATTAAATTTTAGCCGTTTCACATGTGAGGTGAATATTGGGCTTTTTCAACAAAAACGATAAATCGCCAAAAGGGTGGTTCGCGAAGCCTAATACCTTGCAAGTCAATATAGACAACCAAATCTACGAACAGTTAAAACCCTTAAGACTTCCTCTTATCTTACTTGTTATTACGATGGTAATAGGCACAATAGGCTACGTGCTAATAGACAACTTTTCGTTGATTGATGCCATATATCAAGCGGGTTTTACTTTCACAACCGTAGGATTCGGCGAGATAAGCCATATATCTGCGGCGGGACGATTTTTCACAATCATTTTGATTGTTTTAGGGTTTGCTGTTTTTTCATTTTCTATCGGCGTTTTAATCGATATGATAAACAAAGGAACCCTTATAAAACTCATTAAGGAGAGGCGCATGCTGCAAAAAATCGCCAGATTAAAAAACCACTTTGTCATTTGCCATCACAACAGTTTTACCATAGAGCTTTCAAAGCAATTTCGCCAAAACCATATACCGTTTGTCGTGGTAGATAATTCGCCGAATATAGAATCAATCGCTAAACAAAATCTATATCCGTATTTTGTACAAGGCGAACCGCATACGGAACTTTCCGTACTAAAATCTTCCCTCTCGAGTGCAAAAGGCGTTATAACGCTGAGTGAAAATGTTGCGGACAATATCGCCCAAATCGTTACTACAAGACTTTACGAAAAAGAGTTGGAACTAAGAAAACCATTCTTCATTATGTCGCAAGCTAGCAATGACAGCGATGCGCTTAAACTTAAAAAATTAGGCGCGGATTCTGTAGTATCGCCATCAAAACTTGTAGCCCAAAGACTTAATGCTATAAGTTTGCATCCTGACATGCAAAATATGCTTGAAAGTTTTTTATCAAAAAAAGATTCTCCGATAAACATTGAAGAGGTTGAAATACCGGATTTTTCTTGGCTTATATTTAAAAAATTAAAAGAGGCAAGAATAAGAGATATAACAAACGTAAGCGTTGTAGGTATAAGCGATGCAAACGGCAAATTCATTCCTATGCCAAAAGGCGAAACATTAATAGGAACAAATTCCAAACTGCTGCTGATAGGAAGTATGGAAGGCATCATAAGCGCAAAAAGATTGATTAGAAAAAAGACAAAACCGGAAGAATTAAAATATGTCTGATAGCAGATTATAAGTACTATTTTCAAAAATTAGGAGTTAAATTATGTTTGATATATTGCCGCTAAAAGGCGGTCTTGATAATGTAGAGGGATTTTTCAGCGGAGGCATAAGCGTCGGGCTTAAACCAAATAACAAAAGAGATGTGGCGTTCATAAGAAGCGATGCTCTTTGCGACGTAGGCGCAATTTTTACATCAAATAAATTTCAAGCAGCACCCATACGCCATTTCAAAAGATACGGCGAGACGTTTCAAACAAATTTTGTTTTGATAAATTCCAAAAATGCCAATGCAATGACCGGCAAAGAGGGAATAGACGATATAGACGAAGTGTTTTCATATATTCCAAATTCCTTGCATGTACAAAATCCCGTCATGAGTTCAACAGGCGTTATAGGATATAGACTTGATATAAAAAAAATAGCGAAATCTTTTGAGCTTTTTGATTTTTATACTAAAGATTCAAATGCGGCGGCTGAAGCGATTATGACCACAGATAGATTTAAAAAAGAGATATGCGTAAAAGTTGACGTAGAGGGCAAAGGCAGTTTTCATATAGGAGCTATAGCTAAAGGTGCAGGCATGATAAACCCTTCTCTTGCCACAATGCTTTGTTTTATAGTAACAGACGCAAATATTCCAAAAGGGTTAATAAACGCACTTTTGGAAGATGCTGCTCAAGAAAGTTTTAACGCTATAAGCGTAGATGGAGACACCTCTACCAATGATACCATGATGCTTTTATCCTCGGCAAAAAGCGGCGTTTGGGACAAAGAAGCTTTTAGTGAAGCTTTGAAATTTGTCGCAAAGCATTTAGCTTTGGAGATGGTAAGAGACGGCGAGGGCAGCAAAAAAGTAGTGGCCTTTGAAGTTAAAAATGCAAAAACTTTGGACGAAGCAAAAAAAGCTGCAAAGGCTTTAAGCAACTCTTTGCTTGTAAAAACGGCAATTTTCGGAGAAGATCCGAATTGGGGCAGAATAGCCTCTACAATAGGCGCGAGCGGCGTTATATGCAAAGAAGAGAGTCTAATTATTTATTATGACGATGTGCTTGTATATTCGCCGCAAAAAAAACAACTTGACAAAGAAAGCGAAGCGGCGGCAAATAAAGTAATGAAAAAAGATAGTTTTAAAATAGTTTGTGATTTGGGCGTAGGTGACAAAAATTATACGGCATATGGGTGCGATTTGGGGCATGAATATGTAAACATAAATGCCGACTATCGTTCATAAGATTTTAATAACAAAATCGTTAAAATAAAAAAAATTAACAAGGAGTTTTCATGTTGCATGAGTATCGCGATATCATTACAAAGTTAAAACAAGAGGACGCGCATTTTGCTAAGATTTTTGAAAAGCACAATGAACTTGACCAAAAAATACTAAACATTGAAGAGGGTCGCGAATATATGGATCATTTGGAGCTTGAGAGGCTAAAAAAAGAGAAACTATTTCTCAAAGACGAAGCTTATGCTATCATCATAAAATACAAAAAAGAAAATAATCTCTAACAACTTTTTCGGGCTTATAAGCCCGAAATTTTCCTTTATTAAAACTGCAAAAATCACAAAATTTTCCACAAGCAAATGAATACTCATATACATGTGCTATCAATATATCCAAGGTTGAATGATTTAACGCCTAAGTAATTACTTTAATATAATTATCTCAATTAATGCCGCAAAGCTATCAAACTTCGCGGCATTTTATCTCCTAAAATCTACTCTCCGATACCCTCAATATCTATCATCAAAATATCGCCCTCGGCTGTAAACACTTTCGATTTATTCGAAGTAGCAATAAATCCTCTGTGTGTTCCAAGACGATAAGCGCTTTGCGCTTTTATGGCGCTGACATATGGCTTTATGGGATCACTGAAATCAAATATCGTAAACGGATTTTCTATCTTATCACTAATAAGCAATCTATTGTTATTCAAAGTTACGGGAGTATTCATATATGATGGATAATAGTATTCTAATAGCCCGTCATACAAATTCACTAATACCGGATTATTTGCATTTGATATATCGTAAGTTACCAATCCATATTCGCCGGAGACGTAAACTAAAGTATTGTCATCGGACATACCAATAATCACATATGCGTTAGCGAAAGAGATGGGAGCTAATTTGATAGGAGCATGTAAAGAACTTATATCGTATCTTTGCATGACAAGACCAAAATTATCATATGTTGTAGCATAAATTATCTTTTCATCTTTTGACATCGACATACTTGCTATGGCGTTTTCATCACTCGAAATTATTTTACTTACCACCGTAGGCAAATAAGGATTGTTCACATCTATTATTTGTATGCCGTTGCAATTTTGCAAAAACACTTTGTCGCCGTTTTTTGATACTATTGTTTTTGCGTCGCACCATTCTTCATTACCCACTTCGTTTATCTTTGTCGAACCTACTAAAATAGGATTATCAATAGAGTTTATATCATAAATGTTAAAATCATAACTCTCCCCATACCCATATTCATTATAGTTAGCAGTAGTTACATATAGATATTTGCCGTCTTTCGACACGGCGCTTGGCGGTAAAATCTTTGTATCTTCACTAATGCGCAAATCAAGATAATGACTATTTTCGCTGTTTCCCAAATCCAACATATATATGGAGTCAAATTCACGACTATTGACAAACAGTTTTGTCTCATTGTCTGCTAAAGTCAAGCTGGACATATAGTATTCGGTTTCAAAAGTGCTAATTCTATTTTTTGTATCTATCGTAACGTTTATATTATTGCTCGCTCCGCAAACACTATCTGCATATAGATTTAAATGATAAACTTTATCGCTTTCTACAAACTCATTTGCAATGATTTCAGCATACTCTTCCCACATTTCGATACCAAATCTATCGTCGTCTATGAAATAATCTGTTATTTCACAATGAATTTTTGACGATGCGGATATCATACCTATAGTATCGCCCTCTTCTATAGCGTCTCCAAATGTAACAAAAGTGATATTATTAAATTCCGGCGGCGATATCTTAGAGCCTTTTCCTGCTACAATCCAAATGGCAGCGCTACTACTTCCAAACTCATTTGACGCACTCACATATATCTTATGTGCGCCTTCATTAAAATATTCAAGATTGGCATTTTCGGATACATGCATATATGAATAGCAACTATAATTATCGCAATAATTATCAAGAACAATATTAAAATTATCGCTTCCGGCTCCCGACAAGGATATACTGTCTACTCCGCTGCCGTCGGCATAAATATACAAGTATCCGACTTCGTCTCCTGCTTGTGCGCTTTTATCAAGATTGATAATGGCACCCGATACCATAGGAGGAGAATCCGGAATATTATACAGATATATGGATACTGTAGCGCCGTTACTTTTTCCATATTCGTTTGTCGCAAAAACTCTGAAATTATAATATTGCTTTGTTTCATAGTCTAAAGCGGCTCCATTTACCACTTTTATCGTTCCATCAAGCGATATATCAAAGTTCTCGCTTCCCGCACCTTCGATATATACAGACGTAATGGGACTGCCATAGTCGTCAATAGTTAGTTTGCCTACGACTGTTTCCGAGGTAGAATGTTCGTCGATGCCAAACCAACTATTAGAAATATATGGATTTGGAATATTATTAACAAAAATAAATATATATCCCGTATTGCTTGCTCCAAATTCATTATAAGCAACTATAGACAAACTATATATACTTGCACTCTCATAATTAAAGTTTGCTCTATTGGCTACGACTATAGTTCCATTATTGTCAACTCTAAATTTTTCAGCTCCTTCACCGCTTAAAACTATAGAGGTTACGCTATCCAGATTATACATAATCAATTGTCCTACAAATGTTCCTTCAAGAGAGTTTTCATCAACCCAAAAATATTGAGTAAAATCCTCAAAAGCAGGCGGAGTATCTGATAAATCATTAATATTTATCTTTATATTTATACTGCTACTTGTTCCAAAATCATTATATGCTATAACAGATAAAGTATAAGACCGCACTGCTTCATAATCAATCTTTGCCCCTTCGGCTACTACTATAGTTCCATTGCTGTAAGCTTTGAAGTTTTCGGCTCCTTCACCGGATAACTCTATAGAGGTCACGCTATCTAAATTGTATATAGCTAACTGTCCGACAAATGTCCCGCCAAGCGAATTTTCATCAACCTCAAATACTAAACCGTTTTGAATAGCGGGCGGCACTTGGTCACTTATAAAATCCTCGATATCTATTATCTTTAAACCATTACCGCCTGCCGCTACAAACGCTTTTGTATTGTCTAACGAGAGAGCAACGGCTTGAGCATCTAATACTCTTATTGAACCCAAAAGAGTAGGTTTTGCAGGGTCGCTTACGTCGATTATATTTAAACCATCACTACCGTCAGCTACGAACGCTTTCGTATTATCTGACGAAAGAGTAACATCGTTAGCATATGACATACCTATTACGCTCAAAAGAGTAGGTTTTGCAGGATCGCTTACGTCAATTATATTTAAGCCGTTATAACTATCGGCAATAAATACTTTAGTATTATCCGACGAAAGAGTGATACCGTCGGCACGCGACATACTCATTAAACCCAAAGGAACAGGATTTGTGGGATTGCTTACATCGATTATTTTCAAACCATTGTAATGATCGGCTATAAATGCTTTCGTATTGTCTGCTGAGAGAATAATATCTTGAGCATATGACATATCTATCATGCTTAAAAGAATAGGATTTGCAAAGTTATTTGCATTGATTATATTTAAACTGCTGTAACTGTTAGCGGCAAATGCTTGAGTACTACTCAAAAGTTCAGGTTTTATGGGATTGCTCACGTCAATTATATTTAAACCGTTATAGCTATCGGTAACAAACACTTTAGTATTGTCCGATGAAAGAGTGACGCCATAAGCATACGATATACTCATTGAACCCAAAGGAGCAGGATTTGTGGGATTGCTTACATCGATTATTTTCAAACCATTATAGAAATCAACCATAAATACTCTTGTATCGTCTGACGAAAGAGCGACGGCTTGAGCATTCGGCACACTCGCTGAACCCAAAAGAAAAAGATTTACCGGATCGCTTATGTCGATTATATTTAATCCGTAATCAGTGGCTACAAACACTTTTGTATTATCGGATGAGAGAGCGACATCTTGAGCGTATGACAACATATTTATTGAGTCAATAACTTTGCTTTCGGTATCTATTGTTAAATTTATAGTGTTGCTGTCTCCGCATGTGCTTGCAGCATGTACGTTTAAAGCATAATCGTTTTTAGATAAAGCAGCTTTTACATAAATCTCGCCATTGTCTTTTATATCAAATACTGAGTCGTTATCGATTACAAATCTTTCTATCTCGCAATGCATAGTTGAAGCTATACTGATAACGCCTATAGTTTTACCAACAGGCGTTGCTTTATGTATACTAAAATGAACATCTTGCAAAACAGGCAGCGTATCTTTCGTATCCGTTATATTAATTTGGACAGTTGCTGTGTTACTTGCCCCAAATTCATTATAGGCAATTGCCGATAAACTATAAACATTTTTACTCTCGTAATCAATACTTGCCCCTTCGGCTACGACTATAGTTCCATTGTTATAAGCCTTAAAGTTTTCGCTTCTTTGCCCGCTTAAAACGATAGACATTACAGGCGAACCGTCGTCATTTATATTTAATTGTCCGACAAATGTTTCTGATAATGAATTTTCATCTACATAAAAGATTGAATTTTGAACAACCGGAGGTGTATCTGGCACATTATTGATATTTACAACCATACTCGCATTATTACTTGCCCCAAACTCATTATAAACTATAACGTACAAAGTATAGGATTTGATTGCTTCGTAATCGAGATTTGCCCCTTCAGCTACGACTATAGTTCCATTATTATAAGCTTTAAAGTTTTCAGCTCCGCTTCCGCTTAAAACAATAGACATTATAGGCGAATCATGGTCGTCTATATTTAATTGTCCGACAAATGTTTCTGATAATGAATTTTCATCTACATAAAAGATTGAATTTTGAACAACAGAAGGTGTATCTGGCACATTGTTGATATTTACAACCACATTCACACTATTGCTTACCCCAAATTCATTATAAGCAATTGCTGATAAACTATAAACGTTTTTACTCTCGTAATCAAGATTCGCTCCATCGGCTACGACTATAGTTCCATTGCTATAAATTTCAAAATCACCGTTTCCTACACCTGATAAACTCATTGTATCAGCATTATACACATTCAATTGCCCGACAAATGTTCCGCTAAGCGAATTTTCATCAACCTCAAACACTAAACCATTTTGAATAATAGGCGACACTTGGTCATTCATAAAATCCTCAATATCTATTATCTTTAATCCTTTATCAGCCGCTACAAATGCTTTTGTACTATCTGATGAAAGAGCGACGGCACGAGTATATGTCATGCTTACCGAGTCTAAAAGAATAGGTTTTGCGGGGTTGCTTACATCAATTATCTTTAAACCGCCACCCCAATCAGCTACAAATGCTTTCGTATTATCAGATGAAAGAGCAATGCCATAGGCATATGACATACCTATTAAACCCAAAAGAGTAGGATTTGCAGGGTTATTCACATCGATTATCTTTAAACCGCCACTACCATCAGCTACGAACGCTTTCGTATTATCAGATGAAAGAGCAATACTATGGGCATATGACATACCTATTGAACCCAAAAGAGTAGGATTTGCAGGGTTACTCACATCGATTATCTCTAAGTTATTATAACGATTAGTCACAAATGCTTTTGTATTATCCGATGAGAGAACGACATCAAAAGTATCTGACATACTTATTGAACCCAAAAGAGTAGGTTTTATTGGGTTATTTATGTCGATTATTTCTAAACCGGAATTAGTAGTCACAAATGCTTTTGTGTTGTCTAATGAAAGAGCAACGGCTCTAGGAGCAGATGACGCACCTATTAAACCTAAAGGAGTAAGTTTTATTGGGTCGCTCACATCAATTATCTTTAAACCGCCACCCCAATCAGCTACAAATGCTTTCGTATTATCAGACGAAAGGGTAACGTCATAGGTATCTGACAAACTTATTGAACTGACGATTCTATTTTTGGTATCTATGGTTAATTTCACAGTATTACTATTGCCGCAACTGCTTACGGCATAAACGTTTAAAGTATAATTAGTTTCCGAAGTAACGACTTTTGTATATATCTGTCCGTTATCTTTTATGCCGAATACCGAATTATCGCTTATCACATACCTTTGTATATCACAATGTATGTAAGAGACCGCTTTTACACTGCCTATCACCTTATCTGCCAGAGTCTCTTTATAGATACTATAATGAGCATCGCTTAATCTAGGAGGATTATCGGGTAGATTGTTAATAAAAATATACACGTTCACGGCATTGCTTGTAAAAAACTCATTACTAACTGTTGCAGTTAAACTGTAATACGTCTCTTTCTCATAGTCCAAATCAACCCCATTTTCAACTACTATAGTTCCGTTATTGTAAACTTTGAAGTTTTCGCTTCCCTTTCCCATTAAATCAATGGAAGTGATGGGAGCGCCTGCTCCATATATTTGAAGTTGTCCCACAAAAAAGTCTTTGGGTGAGTTTTCATCTATATAAAACTGCGCCGCTCTTATAGTGGGTGGAGTATCGGGTAAGTCGTTTAAGTTTATAACCAAATCCGTAAGCGCGCTATACCACCCATAACTATCTATGGCTTTTACTTTGAGATTGAAAACATTTTTACTTTCATAATCCAAAACGGCGTTTTCATTTACTGTTATTTTGCCCATATTATCTATATCGAACCAGTCGCTGTTAGTACCCTCCATAATAAATGAAACTATGCCGTTCATCCCCTCAGAATACACTGCCATACTTCCTACTACTGTTCCTGCGGGCGAATTTTCGTCTATATGTAATGTGGTAGAGATAAGCACAGGCTCTTGATCGGGGGCATTTACGACGTTTATAGTTATATTTACTTCATTGCTCGTATCGTAAGAATTTGCAGCCGTCGCCTTCAAGTGATAAACGTCTCTTGTCTCGTAGTCTATCTTTGCTCCGATTCCAACTCTTATGAGACCTTTATCATCTATACTAAAGTGCTCCGTCCCTTCGCCTGATAATGCGTAAGAGATTATCTGACTTCTGCCGCTTGAGCTTACTGTTACATATCCCAAAACCTCGCCGCCGTAAGAGTTTTCCATGATATTGAGTGTAGTATCTCTTAAAACCGGAGCATCGTCTATAATATTTACGGTTACTGTGCTTGTTGCGCTTTTGCCCGAATCGCTTGTCGCCTTAACATTAAAAGCATATCTTTGTTTTACATCATAATTTAATATGTTTTTAACCCTTATCGTTCCGCTATCATCTATGCTAAAGTCATTAGCCTCATCTCCTAAAAGTTCAAAAGAGATGGGAGGGTTTACCCCGTAACTATATCCCACTTTACCTATAGCAGTCCCGGCGTCAAGTCCTTCCACTATGGATATGCCAAGTTTGTATAAACTCAAAAAGTCGTCAACAACAGTTATACTAACTTGAGATTTTTTACTTGTCGTATATTCATTGTATGCCATAGCTTCAAAACTGAATACATCTCCTATCGCTAAATTCGAATTATCAATCAAAGTTATGCGACCATTACTGTCTATGCTAAATCTTTCGCTTCCCGCTCCGCTCAAAGTAAAGTTTGTCGGAGAGTAAAAATTATACGAATAGTATATACCGCCCAAAACCGAACCATTTTTCGAATCAACATATATGTTTGCACTAAAAGGATGCAAAGATATTGTAGAACTATCTATAGATATAACCTGTATGGTTACGGTTTTTGGTTCGCTCTCTCCTTGTTCGTTTACAGCAGTTATTTGAAGATAATAAAGCGACGAACCGATTGACAAATTAGCATTTTCACTTACTGTTATCGCACCAACGCTATTGATATCAAAATTTTCAGCCCCATACCCTTCGAGCTTAAATTCTTGTATTTGCGAAAGCCCTTGATAATATTGGGCTCTTGTCACAAATGAACCATTTTTTGCGATATCCTCAACTACTGCATAGATATTGCTAACAATCACCGGAATATCGTCATATATATCAATCTTTATCGGCACAGACGCGCTGTCTCCAAAAGCGTTTGTAGCTATAGCTCTTAAGTTATAAACTTTATCTTTTACATCTATCTTATTTCCTTGCGCTACTCTCACATTGCCGCTATTGTCTATGCTAAAATACTCCGCGCCGTCCCCCTCAAGCCTTACGCTTGTCAGAGGATAACCCATATCGTTTATAGATATGCCTCCTATGGAAGTGCCCTCCGGCATATTTTCAATAGCGTAAGTTGTCAAACTGCTTGTTGTGATAATAGGAGAGTTATCCGCCGTTACCGTGATATACACATTTATTCTTGGCGAATTTCCATAAGCATTTGCGCCAACAACTTGCAAATTGTATATTCTTCTATCCTCATAAACAAGCTGTTTTGCAACTTTGAGATTTCCCTCACTATCCACTTCAAAGTTTTCGCTTCCCGTTCCGCTCAAAGTAAACAGATGCACGGGGCTTTCACTTACGCAATCGGTGTTTATTTTGCCGATTATCGTGCCGACAGGAGCGTCTTCATTGGTACTAAAATAACCCCCTTGCACCAAAGGTCTTGCGTATAATCCAAACGCGCTGTCGTATATATCTTCGTTTTTATGAATTTTTCTTATGATAGGCATAAATTCATCATTATAACTTTGATATACGCTGTACTTGTCGTTGTAAGGAGTAAAATACAAAGCGTCTATAGTGTTTGTAACATTATCAAGATTTATATCGTCGTTTAAAAGACATCTCAATACCTCGTCGCTTTTATCTATAAGTTTTGAGAGGTCGTTTGCATCATAATACTTTTTGGACACTTGATACGCCATCTCTGTTAAGATATTTATTTTAAAGCCTATATTTTTTAAAGCGCTTCCACTTGTTAAAGCTCTTGTTGCACCGGTATTTATAGTAGGAGCAGCGTCAACTACTTTATCGTCATTTACGTCTATATCCAACCCGCCTCTTGCCTCAACAATATAAAGCTTTTTATCGTCCAAAGAGTCCAATATCTCTCTTGGCGCAGCTATAATACCTGCCGTATATATGGACGAACCGTAAGAGGATACATCGGTATATATGGGATTTGAACCTCTGTTTGACACCAAATCATAATCTTCAAGAGCATATACGCTTATATTTGCCCCTGTTAAAGGTCCGAGCAATGCTTGCGATATATGCCAAATGATGGAATAGATATAATCTTTACCGGGTGGAATTGGAGTATAGTTGTATGACCAACCTCCGTTGCTGTTAACAGTGCCGCCTCCACCACCAAAACCGCTATTTGAAGAACCGCTATTACCTCCTTCACTATGGTAACTTATAACCGTGCTTTGTCTGCGAAAATCATCTTCTAAAACAACCTCTACCTTCGCCTCTTCAACCTTTATATCGGCTATATGACCATTTGAAGGCAATGAGTCCAAAACCTTCAAACTCACAGTCCTTGCTTCATTGTGCCCCGGCACTTTTATACTTACAATTATATCCATCATCTCCATCAAACTTTGATTTGATGTAATATCATCGTCGGCTTCGTATCTTACATAAACAGGATACAACCCTTCTCCAACATATTTGTAGTTGATATCCGGCGAATAAAAATGTTCAAAGAGTTGGCACTCGTCTTTTATATCATGTTCGCCCGGAAAATGAACCTCCAAATCCAAATCCACGTCTTTATTTTCCCAAACAATGCTCACTTCCACATAACCGCCGGTGGGTTTTGTCGGTTCTTCGATATCCTCTTTTTTTATCCTATCTAAAAAGCTTGCCGGTTGATTGTTTTCGATAGTTCTCAATTCATAACAAACACCGCTACTTTCCAATGTATTGCCCATAACAAGCACTTCGCCCTCTACGCTTGAAGCCTTCGCGTAAATCATATCCGAGCCCGAACTCATTATAAAACTGCCTGCATACCAACCATCCAACGGATACAATTTACCATTTTCGGAAAACGGATAAACTCCCAACTGCGAAACAAACGCCATATCGTTTACAGATTTGCTGTATTTGTGTTCTATCTCTCTTCTTTGATCGCTGCAACTCGTCGGACATTTGTTTTTCTTTTTGAGCTTCCACTGCGAAGCAGCAGTTTTGAACGTGTTTATATAACTATTTAAAGAAGTTATTATCTTGCTATACGCGGGGTTTGGCTTACTCACAATATCGTCGGGCATAAAACCGTAAGCTGATAGCGACGGCGTCATATAATATGCAAATGCGTGAAACTCTCCGTATTTATCGTCGTAGTCTGCATTAAAATTATATTGCTGCAAGCAAGATTGCAAACCGTAGTCGTCGAAAAAATATACTCCTCCAACACAAGGCAAAGTCACTCCATGATATTTAGCTTCGTCTTCGATTCTTGGTATTATATTGACATATCTCATAGGATTTACTACCGTATCTCCAACTGCGTCCGGTATATATCTAATAGGGTCATTGTCAAATGTAACCGAAGCTCCTCCGTTCGGAACTTCATTTGCGGGAGACGCTACGGCTATAACCTTGATATAGTTTACAGCCCATGGATTATCTTTTTGGATATCTTTGTAGACTTTGTTTGTAAAGAAGTTTCCTTGAGAGTGAGCTATGATAATAGCTTGATGACCTGATATAATACTTGTTTGTATATCTTTTGATTGTTCGTTAAGGTCTAATTGTTCTAATATCTCTACAACAGCGGTTATAGCTTTTGTAAAACTTTTGCTTTTTGCGTCTGCGGTTATGGC
>JAIRXG010000026.1 GCA_031268335.1 Campylobacteraceae bacterium | reverse complement strand
TTTTCATACAGATATTTTTTGTATTTTTGCAGTTGATTATTGGTTTTAAGCCAATGAAAAGCGGCGCGGGTTTTGAGTGTATCGCAGGCATACTTGTCCATTTCAATATGCGCCAAAGGCGTATAGCCCGCCCGAATAAAGCCTTCAGATAATCCGCCTGCACCGGCAAACAAGTCTATGAAATTCACTAAGTAATATTGCCTTTCATGATTGTTAAATTAATATAAGTTAACTCATTGATTTACATTTTTTATTTGTATATCTATGAGAGGTTTTATAACTCTTGCCATATTGCATTTCTAGTAATATGGATAACAACAAGAGTATTGTATAACATTATCTTTAAAATCATTCTTATTTTATGGGAATATACAAGAGCTTGCGGGATTGATTTAATGGAGCCAATGAGGAGACTCGAACTCCTGACCTGCGCGTTACGAATGCGCTGCTCTACCGACTGAGCTACATTGGCGTTTTGAAAGCAGAATTATACATAAAAAATACTGTTTTATCTATAAAAACAGATTTTTTATCGTCGGATTTATATCCGAAAATCTAACACATCTCAATTAAGCACATATACCGGTATGCTTAAAAATTAAAGGGTTGCCAAGAGGTATTTCTTGCACAAACCAATACTTGTATGTATCCAAAAAATAGCTAAAATGTGTTTCTATTTTTTGCAAGCAGATACTTATATGTATCATAAAAAATTGAAGTTTATTACTACGACGATGCAAATGAGTGACATGTAAAAATCAAAAGAAATACCAAAAAGTTCGCAAAATACAACAACTCATTTTATATCGTCTACAAAAAAACAATAAAGTGATATCGGCATTTTTGAAAAATATATAGACGGATTATTTTTGTGCCGAAACAAAAAATTAAACTATGCGGCATAATAAGGTTTAGATTTATTTCATTTATTTTGACTATTTACGATATATGTACCAGTAAAATTGAACAAAAACAAGTTGATGTTTATTTTAGCTTTGCGGACATATATGTTGGTAAAAGATTGCATGTGAAATTGCAGGAGTAGCCAAAAAAGTAAATTTATGTCACATGTATCTATAAAATATCTCGTTAAAATTATTGTAATTTAACATGAGATTGTCAGCACATGTACATAAGATTTTGCCATACTTGTTATTTAAAAATCGTCTACATGTATTGCAAAAATATATTGAACTTTACAACAAAGAGGCGAAGTTTTAAACGTACATTATTTTATGTAATTTTCAAGCTCATCTACATTTATTATTTTGGCAAATGTTCCTTGCAAAGAAGCCATAAAAGTTTTATGTACATTTTCCGCCAATATTTTTTCATCTTCCCATACTAAATCTTTAGTTGTACAAGCATCATTTATAACCAAAACATCATACAAATAATCTTTTGCAGCACGAACTGTCGTATCAATGCACATATGGCTCATCATACCGCAAGTTACAATCTTATTTATTCCGATTTTTTCCAAATTTTCATGCAATTTTGTCTGAAAAAAACTGTTGGGCTTATGTTTTATAAAAACCTTTTCATCGGGCATTGGTTTTAGAATATTGTATATCTTATTTCCATTAGTATTCGGTAAAAAGAAAGTTGCTCCTTCCTGTAAATTGATATGTTGAATATGAAATACAGGTAAATTTTTATTTCTAAAAAAATCAAGCGCTTTTCTTGCATTTCTTGCCGCTTTTTCAGAATTATGTAATGGATTTTTTCCACCATCAAAATAATCATTTTGAATATCAACAATAATTAAAGCAATTCCCATAACAATAACCTCCTTGATAATTTTCACAATAGTAATTTTCGGTATATTTTTACAAATAATTCTTCAAGCAATTTTAGCCTGTGTCGTATGTAACTCTTTCTCGCGCGTTAAAGCCTTACATGTTAAAGCCAAAATCGCAAAAATTACTACATGTAAGATTAGATAGAGCGCATAACTTTTTCCATACGCGCTAAAACCTCTTTTAAAACCTCTTTTGGCATTGCAAAGTTCAATCTCACAAATCCCTCGCCGCCGTCTCCAAAACTTTTTCCCTCATTCAATATAACGCCGCCGTTTAAAAAAAGCTGCCACGCGTTTTCGCCTAACGTACGACAATCTATCCACGCAAGATATGTTGCCTCTAACTTTAAAAGTTTAAGGCTTGGATTGTTTTGCACAAACTCTTGTACCAATTTAAGATTTTCTCTCAAATACTCTTTGACTTCTTTCAGCCAAACTGCGCCATTTTCATAAGCCGCTTTTGCAGCCGTAAGCGCCAAAAGATTTACGCCGCCGTTTATGTGTCCCATGGAGTTTTCAAATGCTGCTTTAAGTTTTTTGTTTTGCGTAATTGCAAAAGAGTTTTGAAGTCCGGCGATATTGAATGTTTTGCTTGGAGCCATAAGTGTGATAGTTCTATCGGCAATTTCAGTTGATAGTGAAGCTATGGGGACATGTTTTGCATTTTTGTCTAAAACCAAGTCTGCATGTATTTCGTCCGAACAAATCAAAAGGTCGTATTTTATGGCTATTTCCCCGATTTTTAAAAGCTCCTCTTTTGTGAAAACCGTTCCTCCGGGATTATACGGATTGCAAAGCAGTAACAGACGGCAGTTTGGCTTAATGCTTTTTTCAAATTCATCAAAATCTATACCCCATCTGTTATTTATCTCTCGCATACGCACAGTTTCAACTTGTCGTTTCATGTTTTTCGGAGCGCTCAAAAAATAGGGATAAATCGGAGTTGTCGTTATCGTGCTCTCATTTTCTCTTAACATTCCGCAGACTATATTCATACTTGCTACAACGCCTGATGTAAACGTAAACCACTCTTTTGAGGTATTCCAGCCGTGCTCTTTTTTGATGAAATTTATTATAGCTTCAATGAGTTCGCCGCTTATGGCTGTGTATCCGAACACTCCGTGTTTTACGCGTTCTTTGAGCGCATCTATCACACACTCGGGCGATTTGAAGTCCATATCCGCTACCCATGCGGGTATTGCGTTTTTATACTCTTTGTATCTTTCAAGTTTTAGCGCATTGGTATTACTTCTGTCTATTATTTCGTCAAACATATCAGCCCTTTTATAGCTTTTAAATTGTTGTTTGGATAAAATTTTATCCATTATTTGTTTAAAGGACACAATTTGAGAGCGTTAATAAGCGTAAGCGACAAAACAGCAGTGGCAGAATTTGCCAAATCTCTTCAAGAGTTGAATTACGAAATAATTTCTACAGGCGGCACTTACAAACTTTTGAAAGAAGAGGGCATAAAAGCTATTGAGATAAGTGAAATTACAAAGTTTCCCGAAATGTTTGAGGGCAGGGTAAAGACGCTAAATCCATATATTCATGGCGGTATTTTGCACAGGCGCGATACTCCATCACATGTAGATACGGCAAAAGAATACGGTATAGAAGGAATTGATTTGGTGTGCGTTAATCTATATCCTTTTAAAGAGACGATTGCAAAAACCGACGATTTTGATGAGATAATAGAAAACATAGATATAGGCGGTCCTGCTATGGTTAGAAGCGCAGCCAAAAATTTTCAAGACGTGATAATAGTAACCGATATTTTGGATTATGACCTTGTTATAGACAGACTTAAAAATGGCGGCAATACGATTGAATTTAGAAGAGATATGATGATAAAAGCGTACGAACATACCGCAACATACGACGCTATGATAGCAAATTATATGAATAGCCGCTTCAATAACGGTTTTGGCAATAAGCAATTTATCGTGGGAAGCAAAGCTTTTGATACAAGATATGGTGAAAATCCCCATCAAAAAGGCGCATTATATGAGTTTGATTATTTTTTTACGACGAATTTTAAAGCCTTGAAAGGCGAAGCGAGTTTTAACAATATGACCGATATAAATGCTGCCGTTAAAATAGCCGCCTCTTTTGGTGAAGCGAACGCGGTTTGTATCGTCAAACATGCAAATCCATGCGGTTTTGCCATAAAGAACAGTTTGTTTGAAAGCTACATGCATGCTCTAAAATGTGACACTTTGTCGGCGTATGGCGGAGTTGTAGCGATAAACGGCACGCTTGATGAAACTTTGGCAAATAAAATAAACGAAATATTTGTGGAGGTGATAGTCGCTGCAAATGTAACCCAGGAAGCGTTAAAAGTTTTTGAGAGTAAAAAACGCATCAAAATCTTTTCACAAGGGAGCAAATATTTGGTTTTAAATAATGATTTGTATGATTTCAAGCATATTGACGGCGGTTTTGTATATCAACAAAGCGATAGTGTCAGCGATGCCGAGATAACAGAGGCAAAACAGCAAAGCAGAAGAATGGCTTCAAAAGAGGAGTTTAAAGATTTGGAGATAGCTTATAAAATAGCAGCTCTTACGAAGTCAAATTGTGTGGTTTATGTAAAGAGCAGCGCGATGGTTGCGATAGGTATGGGAATGACAAGCAGAGTGGATGCCGCCAAATCGGCACTTTTAAAAGCAAAAGATATGGGAGTAGACGTAAGCGGAGCAGCCCTTGCGTCAGAAGCTTTTTTCCCGTTTAGAGACAGTATTGATGCGGCGGCGAGTGCTGGCGTTAAAGCGATAATGGAGCCGGGCGGAAGCATAAGAGACGATGATGTGATAAAAGCGGCTGACGAGCATGGAATAGCTCTGTATTTTACGGGTGTGCGCCACTTTTTGCATTGAGAGATTTTACATGTAAGAGATTTCTTGCATGTAAAGCTTCTATCACTCAAAAACAAAAAATAAGCTAAAAATCATTACACGTAATGAGTTGAACATTTGACAAGAGTGAAAGTCATTGCGAACGAAGTGAAGCAATCCAGCTGTATGATATCATCATACAAATCTTTCCACAAATGTACAATTTTTTTCATTGACAACGAATAGCGACAAAAATAGAATGAAAGTCTGGA
>JAIRXG010000010.1 GCA_031268335.1 Campylobacteraceae bacterium | reverse complement strand
TCTATTTTTATAAAAATATCGATATTATAACGTTTTATTGCTATAATTTGTTCTTTTACTTATCATTGTTATAATTGATTGGAAAAAGTTCAAAAAATAGTTGATTAAAGGGTTTTATTGTTTTTCAAATAGCCTATTTTTCTTGGTTGAACCGACACAAATCTTGTATTGAAATGTTATTATTCTGCTGTATGCCGTGTTTCTTTTGTTAAGTTGAACCGACACAAATCTTGTATTGAAATAAAACAAAACTATGTGTGTTTCGTCGTGTATATCTCTAGTTGAACCGACACAAATCTTGTATTGAAATACAGAACCGGTAGCTTTCTATCACCACAATATAAGACAGATGAACCGACACAAATCTTGTATTGAAATTTCTACAGCCGATGTCATCACTAATATAGATATTGAGTTGAACCGACACAAATCTTGTATTGAAATATAGATATAAAAACGGATAATAAAGATGGCAACAGAGTGTTGAACCGACACAAATCTTGTATTGAAATATATTGCAACGCCGGACAGGCTAAGGCTAACAGCGCGTTGAACCGACACAAATCTTGTATTGAAATCCTGAACAATTTTTATGTATTTGGAAACCTTTGAACGGTTGAACCGACACAAATCTTGTATTGAAATCTGAACGCTAAATCCTCTCTAATGCCGTTATGCGTTGTTGAACCGACACAAATCTTGTATTGAAATTTACAATGCAAGCTATGTTGCCGGCAATAGAGGAAAGTTGAACCGACACAAATCTTGTATTGAAATAAAATTAAGCGCTCTGATTTTTGCAAGGTTTGCAACAAGTTGAACCGACACAAATCTTGTATTGAAATTTTTACAGCTCCTTTCCCTCCTTTACGGAGGTAAGAAGTTGAACCGACACAAATCTTGTATTGAAATTTTTTATAACTTGCTTCCGTATCAAGCGTGCTAAAAGTTGAACCGACACAAATCTTGTATTGAAATCAACTTAAATTCATAAAGGTATATTCGCCTATATTTGTTGAACCGACACAAATCTTGTATTGAAATCGTGTTTTGATTGGTTACGAGGTAACGTGGAACAAAGTTGAACCGACACAAATCTTGTATTGAAATTAAATAAAACTATCCTTAACCTCTATCGTTTTTTGAGTTGAACCGACACAAATCTTGTATTGAAATCTAAACTCTATGGTAACAACGTCGCCAAGTTTGGGTTGAACCGACACAAATCTTGTATTGAAATGTTTTTACAGACGCAGGGGACGAGGGGAAAACAGCTGTTGAACCGACACAAATCTTGTATTGAAATTAGCTTCCCTATCAAAATAAGGAGATAAAAAATGAGCGTTGAACCGACACAAATCTTGTATTGAAATCTACTACCGCCACCGCCTCCACAACCCAAAAACAGTGTTGAACCGACACAAATCTTGTATTGAAATCTCCTAAAACCCTTGACAAAAGGAGTGAAACACGAGTTGAACCGACACAAATCTTGTATTGAAATAAGATAGAGCGCTTACGTAAATCTTTTTTTTGAAGGGTTGAACCGACACAAATCTTGTATTGAAATTTGCTGCGTACTGTATTAGTTTTGCCAAATCTTGCAAGTTGAACCGACACAAATCTTGTATTGAAATCATCCGCGCTTGCAAAAATATTGCAAGAGGCAGACAGTTGAACCGACACAAATCTTGTATTGAAATCTACCTATTGAAACATCAACCATATATAATTCCTGAGTTGAACCGACACAAATCTTGTATTGAAATCTAATGCCGCCACTACTTTCAATAAAATTAAGAGCGTTGAACCGACACAAATCTTGTATTGAAATGGTTTTTGCAGATAATCCCGCTGTCTTAACCATTCAGTTGAACCGACACAAATCTTGTATTGAAATATGAATGTACCTATTGAAGACAAAGGCAGCGAGTTGTTGAACCGACACAAATCTTGTATTGAAATTGCAGCAGGCGAAGACGACCCCGAAATATCTTTATCGTTGAACCGACACAAATCTTGTATTGAAATAACAATGACGGGAAAACTTGGAGAGCCTTATAGTAGGTTGAACCGACACAAATCTTGTATTGAAATACGTTCGCTTCTTTTTCGTAAAAAAGGGGCGGATAATGTTGAACCGACACAAATCTTGTATTGAAATTTTGGTTTTGCATATTAAAATCTGGTTTTTCAAACAGTTGAACCGATACAAGTGTTGTATTGAAATAAGGTATCTTTTGTTGTTTTTTTGGATAAAAACTTATTGTTGAACCGATACAAGTGTTGTATTGAAATTTAGTATTATTGCAAAATGAATTTTATATAGTATGTTCTTTAATTTTAGGAATATTTTATTGCTCAAAAATAGTAAAGGGGAGTTTATAATATTTTAAAAGAAATTTGATAGATGAGTCTAAATTATCAAAATAAATTTATTGTATAAAATTCATTATAAGTGAACAAAAAAGCCTTATAGGTGTGTTTAAAGGCAATCAATCTTGATACAAAAATAACAATATAATCGTTTTGTCTATACGTAAAATTTTTAAAAATTTAAAATGGTCTTCTATGTAAAAAATATTTCTATTACTAACTTTTTATGTTTATACTTGGTAAATGAGAGTAATATTAAAAAATAGAAAAAGGCTTGCGTGAAGCGAAGCTGTTGATAGTTACGTACCACATGATAGACTAATTTTAAAAAATTAGTGTTTGCCCAAATAAGAAGCGGTAAAAACTATTTTACAAATTTAAAAACCGCCCCTTGTTTTCATCCTCGCTTCTATTCTGCTTCCAATAACAGACAACGTTAATGTGATAATGAGATATATCCCGGCTATCGTTATCCACGCTTCAAATGCATTAAAAGTTTGCGAAGCTATCTCGCGACCCACTCTTGTCAAATCGGTAATAGCGATGACGGAGACCAAAGATGAGTCTTTTACAAGAGATATGACTTCATTTATAAGCGTTGGCAGCGCACGGCGAAGGGCTTGCGGCACAATAATAGAAGTAGTGGTTTGAAAAGCGTTCATACCCAATGATTTTGCCGCTTCATATTGCCCCTTGTCTATCGATTGTATAGAACCTCTCAAAACTTCAGCTATATATGCACCATAAAATATACCGAGACTCAAAGCTCCCGCATAAAAACCGTCTATTTTCAGAATAGACGCTATGATGAAGTAGAACAGAGACATTTGCACCAAAAGAGGCGTACCTCTTATGACTGTTACGTATACGGTAGCTATGTCTTTTAAAAATTGATATTTTGAAAGTCTTATTAGCGCCGCTATAGAACCTACGCTAAAAGCTATTAAAAGACCGAGTATAGAAACTTTGAGAGTTACTATCAAGCCGTTTACTATAGGTCCTTTTTTCAATACTGTTTTAAAGGCGACTGTTTCATCTTCAAATATATACTCTCCATTTTCGCTTTTACTCTCATAACCGCTAAGAGATATAGAAAAAGACTCATCGTCGGATTGAACTTCGGGAATAATACTAAGAAAGCCGTCTTTTATAACTACATCGCCGCTGTAGGGAGCCTTTATCTCCTCTTTCTCATCATAAGCAAAATAGTGCGGAATGCTGTTCCATTGCCAAACGTAATTTATTTTCACGGTAGTCGCATAGTAAAGCCCTACGGCAAGAGCTACAAATATAAAAGCGGCTATGATATGCCCGATGATTTTATTTTCAAAAAACGGTGTATGGTGTTTTATCATTTACATTACCTGCGGTAACCACTTATTGTTTACAAACCATTTTTCGTAAAACTTATCATAAGTGCCATCATGCTTGATTTGATTTAAAAAGTTATTGAGCCAATTTAGAAAATCCGGATCTCCCTTTCTGATAGCCCAACCAAGAGGCTCGTAAGTAAGTTCTTCGGATAAATGCACAACAAAATTTTTGCCCTTTTGAAGCATAAAAGTATCGTTGAACGGTTTGTCGTATATAAATGCGTCGGCATTGCCATTGATAAGTTCTTGCACAGCTTCGGCTTCGGTATTAAAGGTTTTTACCTGAACATTTTTGAACATTCTCTTTGCCACTATTTCACCCGTAACGCCAAGTTTTGTTGTTATAATAAACCTTTTTTTATCCAAATCCTGCCATTTTTTCGCTTGATGTTTTTTAGCCACCAATAGCGTTTGACCGACACTAATGTAAGGCTTAGCAAAATTTACTTTTAAGTTTCTTTCCGAAGTAATCGTCATGGCTGATATGATAATATCAAATTTATTTGTTGTTACAGACGCTATAATGCTATCATAATCCGTTGGAACTAATTTTAGCTTCACACCCATAGCGTCCGCCATAGCTTTTGCCATATCAACGTCAAACCCTATAAGTTCGCCTTTTTTGGTCTTCATCTCAAACGGAATATATCCCGGATCCATACCGACTATAAGTTCGCCTCTCTCCAAAATTGTATTGAGGGTAGATTTTTTCCATAGATTAATATCGTCCGCATGTACATGTATAAATGCGGCGAAAAACATTAAAAAAGCAACTATCTTTTTCATGTTATATCCTTTATAAAACTTGTGGAAGCCACTTATCATTCACGAACCATTTTTCGTACATTCTATCATAAATGCCGTCGTGCTTGATTTGATTTAAAAAATTTTCAAGCCAATTTATAAAATCCGGATCTCCCTTTCTGATAGCCCAGCCAAGAGGCTCGTAAGTAAGTTCTTCAGATAGATGTATAAGCGAATCTTTACCCTTTTGTATCATAAACATGCTATTAAACGGTTTATCAAATATGAATGCGTCCGCATTGCCGTTTAATACCTCTTGCACACTTTCAGCCTCGGAACCAAAAGTTTTTATCTTAGCATTTTTAAAAATTTTTCTAGCAGCTACTTCGGCGCTTACACCAAATTTTGTAACTATCGTATACGTGTTTTTATCCAAATCTTTCCACTTTTTACCTTTATGCTTTTTGGCTATCAAAAGCGTTTGACCGACAGTTATATACGGCTCTATAAAATTTACTTTAAGATTTCTCTCCTGAAACATTGTCATGCCTGAAATGATGATATCAATCTTGCCTGTCAAAAGCGACGGTATCAATCCATCCCACTCTGTAGGAACTAATACTAGTTTCACACCCATAGCGTCCGCCATAGCTTTTGCCATATCCACATCAAATCCTATAACCTCGCCTTTTTTGCTTTTCATCTCAAAAGGTATATAGCCGGGCTCAAGCCCAACTGTAAGTTCACCTTTTTCAAGAATGGCGTTTAGCGTGGACTTTTTCCATAAATTAACATCGTCCGCATGTACATATATCGATGCAATGAGAAACAAAAACAGCGTTAGTAAAACTTTACGCATAACTTTCCTTTATATTCAATTTTAATGACTCAAAACTTCTTGTAAAAATTTTCGCGCTCTTTGTGTTGCGGGGGATTTAAAAAAGTCTTTCGGCGCACCTTCTTCTACTATCTCTCCATGATCCATAAATACTACTCTATCACTAACTTCTTTAGCAAAACCCATCTCGTGAGTTACGCACACGATAGTAAAATTTTCTTTGGCAAGTTCTCTCATAACGTCAAGCACTTCGCCTATCATCTCTGGATCCAGCGCCGAAGTCGGTTCGTCAAAAAGTATGATTTTTGGCTTCATAGCCAAAGACCTGGCTATCGCTACCCTTTGTTTTTGACCGCCGGAAAGTTCGTTCGGATAGCCGTATGCTTTATCGGCAAGACCCATTTTTCCAAGTAATTTCATGGATTCTTTATCAGCCTCAGCGTGTGAATATTTTTTAACTTTTCGCTGTGCTATAGAGATATTTTCAAGTATTGTTAAATGCGGAAACAGATTAAAATGTTGAAACACCATGCCGGTTTCAGCTCTAATTTCATTTAGATTTGTTTTTTTGGAGTAAATATCAAACCCATCTACTATAATTTTACCGCTGTCTATATCTTCCAAACGGTTGATACAGCGTATGAGGGTTGATTTGCCACTACCGCTTGGACCGCATATAACGACGATTTCTCCTTTTGCGACTCTGAAATCTATATTTTTCAAAGCATGAAAATCACCGTAATATTTTTCCACGCCGCTTAGTCGGATTATGGCATCGTCCATATTTACCCTTTTAAATAAAACCAATTTTAACAATCTATCCCTAAAAATAAGTTAATTTTAAAAAATATAGTAGCGTTTTTTTGAACTTTGGGGTAGAATTACGCTTCTTAGAGAAAAGGGGATGACTTTGGCAAGTAGATTAAAAAGATTAGGCGCGGATTTATCGCTATTGTCTGTCGCTATTATATGGGGTTCTACATTTTTGATAGTGCAAGACGCTACAAAACAAACGCCCGTTTTTACATTTTTATTTTGGCGATTTTTGCTTGCTACGGTTTTGATGGCATTTTTTAGTTTTAAACATTTTTATCTCATAGATAGAAAAACTCTTTTTGCGGGCTTTATCTTGGGCGCTTTTTTATTTTTAGGATACGCTTTTCAAACATTTGCGCTTCTTTACGCTTACTCCTCGACAGTCGGATTTATCACCGGACTTAATGTTGTGGTTATTCCGTTTGTGCTTTTGATTATCTTCAAACAAAAAGTCTCTATTCGCTCATGTGCCGGAGCAATTATCGCCGCTTTCGGACTCTATTTTTTGAGCGCAAATACCCAAATCGGCATAGGCAAAGGTGAATTTTACGCTCTTATTTGCGCTTTTATGTTTTCGTTTCAGATAGTTTTCACAGGATTTTACACAAAAAAACATAATACATATTCGCTCGTTTTGGTGCAGTTTTTCGCAGTTACCCTATTTTGTTTTTTTGGTATTTTCACTTTTAATAACCCTATATTGCCACCAAAATTTGACTATCTGTTTATGAAAGCGGTTGTTATCACATCTGTTTTTGCAACAATTTTTGCCTTTTTTGTGCAAACCGCTATGCAAAAATTTACCTCATCAACTAAAACGGCTATTATTTTCACATGCGAACCCATAGCTGCCGGAGTTACGGGATACTTTTTTGCAAACGAGATATTTACATGTATGCAGTTTATCGGAGCATTTTTGATAATAGTAGGAATGCTCACGGCAGAAATCGGAGACTATGTCGTCAAAAAAATAAAAGGCGGTTAATTATGATATTTTTCGCGCATTTAAAGATGTAAATTTTATGCCTTTTGATTATCCTTACATGTAAAACTTCAGTTGATACAAGGATTTTTATCTTTATTGAAAATGCGAGCCTTTACATCTTTTTATCTTCACATGTAGACCAAGAAATTGCGAAACTAAAATCTGCCCTGTATCCTAGCCCAAAATTGACGTCCCGCTTCTCGTATTTGAACGCCTGTCGGTTGATTGTATCCAGCCACGTCAAAAGAGCTTTTATTTATAAACTCGCTGTACTCTTTATCCAAAATATTATCTATACCCAAAAATAAACTGACATTTTTGTTGACTTTCCAACTTCCATTGATTGAAACTACTGCGAAATCACCGCTTTTTTTGATATCTTGTCCTATTATATTGCCCTCATTGACAGCGATTCTGTGTTGAGGAGCGACGTATCGCACGATAAAACCTGCAGCCACAATATCATTATCATATTCCAACAAACTTCTAATCTCAAACGGCGGCGTTTGAGCTAATGCTTTATCGTCGCTTCTATTTTTTCCATAAGTGTATGCGGCTGCCAAACCTAATTTATAATTTTTTATAAATTCCCATTCCGCTTCGCCCTCAAAACCATAGCGTCTTGCGTCTATATTTCTTGCTGTGTTGTTGGAATAAATCAAGATAAAATCATTGATTTGACTTGCAAACACATTGAACGAGCCTCTTACGCTATCATCTTTATATAAAATACCCGTATCAATTTCTATATTACTCTCTTTATTTAACTCTTTATCTCTATTGCGCTCCCAAAAATCAGGCATTCTTTGCGCAAATCCGACACCGGCAAAATAGGTAAAACTTTTTTGATGATACTCGTATCGTAAAAAAGCAGCGCCCAAATCAAACTCTTGTTTTTTACTTTTTGTGCCGTTAGTAAAATAGTCTGCGCTGCCTTTATCATAACGAAGTCCGGATACTAACAAATGTTCATCCGTTAGTTTGAAGTTAGCTTCGGTAAAAATACCGATATTGTCAGCCTCTTGATTTTTTACTCTCTTAACATTTTTATAAGTGTCCGCGGCTGCTTTATCTATTCCTGAACCACTTCGTCCTCTATGTCTGTCGTCTAACCAATCCGCGCCGACTTTGATATTAGTTGATGCTATATTCAATTCCGCATTTAAAGACGCGCTTTGCGTTGTGCGGTCAGGATTTGAAGCCATATACATAGGCATCATTCCCACAACTTCACGTAAATTATAATTATCCATCACATGATCAACGTAGCTGTAACCATACTGAAAATTTATTCTTTTGAAAGTATCGCTTATATCGTCTTTTGAAAGCCTGATTCTATAAGCGTCTCTGTCAAATTTTGAACCGTCCATCATTCTATCCGCATACGCCGCTTTGCCTCGCGACCTGTCGTATGTAAATTCTATAAGGCTGTACTCATCCGGCGTTAGACCGATTTGCGCCATTTGAGAATTTCGTTCAAACCGCGAATGTACTTCCTTTCCTTTGCCGTCTTTATAGTCGTCTTGTTTGTTATATACGCCGTTAGTTCTTATATAACCCCAATTTACTCCTGCACTAACGTCGGCAAATGTGTCAAATCTGCCAAAGCTCCCAACGCTCATTCCAGCTTCACCATTAGCTCCCGCTTTTTCAAAGTAGATATCGTCTCTTAAAAATTGCACAGAACCTGCAATTATGCCGGGATATATCACGGTTTGAGGACCTTTTGTTATTACTACACTATCGTAAGAGTTTGGAAAAATATATGCTGTGGGAGGGTCCATACGACCGCCGCAACCGCCGTATAAAAAATCATCATTTGTCGTAATTGCAAGACGTGAACCTCCAAGTCCGCGAAATAAAGGATCGCCGGAACTACCGCCTTTTTTTGTAACGCTAAAATTCGGAATACTTTTTAAAAGTCCTGCGCCGTCGGATGAAGGAATAGGTTGAATGGGAAATTTGGGATTGATATAGACATGTGAGCTTTCATATTGAGGCGCTACTACTGAAATGCTTTCCAATTTTACAGTTTCATTTTCATTAAAATCGGTTTGAGCAAAAATCAAATCGGCAAAAAACGCGATTAATCCACATAATAAAATATATTTTTTAAACACTTATCGCTCCTTATTAAACAAATTCTGGCAATAATATCAGAAATGGTATAAAATGAACCTTAATAATGATTATCAATGAAAACGATTTTTGTGAAAATATTTTCAAGACTTATTGAGGAGGTTAATTTGCGGTAAAATCCGAGTGTTATTTTACAAATTATCTTTTGCGGCGTAATATAAATTTCGCTTTTGCGAGAAAAAAAGCAAACGAGGCGACCAGTATGATTGAAGCTCCCGAAGTCAAATCAAACATGTAAGACAAAAAGAGTCCTATCAATACAAATAGTGTAGACAAAGCGACGGAAAGCACCATCATACGCAATAGTTTCACACAAAATTTTTCGGCGATATAAGGAGGAATGCTCAAAAGCGCCACAACCAAGATAAGTCCTACCGCGCGAATACAAGCTACTATGCAAAGTGCTGTTATAATCATCAAAACCGTATAAAAAAATTTGGTGTTTACCCCTTGAAGTTTTGAAAACTCCATATCAAAACTGATAGCCAAAAACTCTTTATAAAAAATAGCGACAACTGTTATTATTAAGATACATGTAATGCTCATAAGCCATAAATCGCCATTTGAAACACTCAAAATAGCGCCGAATAAAAAACTCGTCAAATCGGTATTGTAGCCTTTGCTCATATCAGCAAATATAATGCCCACAGCCATTCCAAATGCCCAAATAGCGCCTATTACCGCGTCTGCTCTATCTTTGTTGACATAAGTTAAAAATGCTATGACGATAGATAAAGCTATAGAAAATCCCAATGCACCCAAAAGCGGCGATATACTCAAAAACAGCGCCAATCCAAGTCCGCCGTAAGCTCCATGCGCTATGCCGCCTGCGATGAAAACCATACGATTTACCACCACCAAACTTCCGACAACTCCGCATGCTATGCTAACTAATATTCCGGCTATCAACGCATTTTGTATAAATCCAAAAGACAAAGCCTCTATCATAATTTGCCCTTGAATTTAGACCCGTTATGTTTTTTAAATTCATAATTATGCGTGCAAGTATTTGCTATAAGTATATCAACGGGGCAATTATGCGCGTTGTTTGATTGTAATTTTTCAAAAAACGCCTCTTTCGTAAGAGCAGAAGGCTCATGCATAAAAAGTGTGCGGCTGAGATAAGCTATTTTTGTAGCATAGCCTAAAACTACATCAACGTCGTGACTTACTACGATAACGCCCTTATCTTTATTTAGTGATTTTAAAATATTATAAATTTGCACTTGTCCTTGCATATCAACGCTAGCGGTCGGCTCATCCAATATCAACAATTCCGCCTCACATGTAAGCGCGCGGGCGATAAAAACTTTTTGCCGTTGACCTATTGACAATTCGCTTATTTTTTTATGCGCGTAATTTTGCATATCTACTTGTTCAAGCGCTTCAAATGCTTTTTTCTTATCCTCTTTTTTATAAAAACCAAAAGCATTGTTTTTCAATCTCCCCATAAGCGCAACATCCAAAACGCTTATGGGAAATTCGCCGTTTGGCATAGTATTTTGCGGAACATAGCCAAATTTTTGCGAAAACAGTTCTATCTTTCCGCTTGTCGGTTTTAAGAGTCCCAAGATGAGCTTTAAAAGCGTGCTTTTTCCGCCACCGTTTGGTCCCACGAGAGCTAAAAAATCGCTGCTATCATACTCAAAATCCACATTTTCCAAAATGTTCTCTTTATCGTACGCAAAAGATAGATTGCAAACTCGCACCATTTTCATATATCAAAACCCTAACAGCATATCTGCCAATTCGTCCAAATTTTTACTCAAATCTTTTTTCATAGGATCAACTTTAATAAGCTTTGCTCCTATTTCATCGGCTACTATTTTAGCGTTTTTTTCTGAAACCTGAGGCTCAACCAAAAGAGCTTTTATGCTCTTAGCCTTTGCTTCTTTTACTATCTCTATAAGCTCGGCAGCTTTTGGTTCTTTGCCTTCAACCTCAACAAATATCTGCTCCAAATCGTACCTCTTGGCAAAATAACCCCACGAAGGATGAAATACAAAAAAACTTCTGTTTTTCAAAGCGTCAAGTTTTTTAGAAAGTTTGGCATCCAACTCGTCCAACTCTTTTGCAAAATTTTCATAATTTTTCATATAGAACGCGGCGTTTTGCGGATATTTTGAAGAAAGAGCGTCTGCTATTGTCTTGGATTGAATCTTAACCAAAACAGGATCAAGCCAAATATGCGGATCAAGTTCGTCTTCGTCGTGCTCATCGTGATTTGTATGCTCGCCGTGTTCATCATGGTCGTGATGATCGTGTTCTGCCAACTCTATCTTTTCAACTTCCGCTCCGATATCAATTATGCTCATTTTCGGCGAAACAGCGGTAAATCTATCAAGCCACGCTTTTTCAAACGGCAAACCAATGGCAAAATATATATCCGATTTTGCCAAAAGTTTCATTTGACTTGGTTTTGGCTCATAAGTTTCATGATTTGCATTTGGACTAACCATGACCAAAATATCTACCGTATCGCCGGCAATTTTTTCTGCCATATATTGCTGTGGCAAAATACTAACCGTAATTGCAGGCTTTGCATAAAGCGCGATTGCGCTAAAACATATAAAAATCATTATGCGAAACATTTGAAGCTCCTTTTGTTTGCAACTTAGTTGCAAGATTTTTAAAAAGGATGATATAAAAATGCAACTTAGTTGCAGCTTAACAGGATTTTCGCTATTATTCTTAACATGTAAAGGAAAAATATGGGATATGGGATAAAAAAGTTATTTCAAGATAAAAATATCAAATTTACAACTGCTAGGGAAATGATACTTGAGATTTTAAACAAAGCAAAAAACCCTCTAAGTTATGAGCAAATCCGCTCTAAAATGAGTATAGATATGGATAAAGCGACGTTTTATAGAAATATATCTTTGTTTGAAGAGGCAAATATCGTTCAAAAATTTGAATCCGACGAACGAAAATGGTATTTTGAATTTTTTAAAAAAACTCATGCTCATTTTATCTGCGAAACTTGTCATAGCGTTACATGTATAGATTTTGAAATTAATCCCTATATTGAAGAGTACGATGTTAAAAATATAATATTAAAAGGTGTTTGCAAAGCATGCAAAAGTGCCGGCTGTGCGAAATATGACAATCGCAAATAACATTATATCTTCGCTTATTTCATTATACACTATCAATTTAATATATAATTAGTAAAATTTATTCTTATCACTGCTTTTAACACATAGTTTGTAAAATGCTGTTTTTATCATATTGTGGATTGGTGCAAAAAAGCTAGAAATCTCTCAACAAAAAAACTGGTGTTAGTTTATCTGCGATAAAATTGCAGAAAATTAGGAGATAAAATGATGAAAACAGCAATTGTTATAACTTTTGCGTTAGTTAGCGTTATGTTAGTCGGTTGTGCAATGACCAATGAAAACAGTGTAAATGTTAGCGGACAAATTAATTACGAGTACCAAAAATCACTTTAAAACAGGTGCGATATAGTCCTTTTTATATGAAAAATATATTGTTGCAGTTTCATGTATTTTTGTGCCGACGTCCCCAAAAGACATCATTTTAAATGTAACGCTTACAACGTAGTTTACGCAAATCAAAAACAGTATTGCTATATTTAGCCTCATACAAAACCGCTCATACATGTGTGTTAGTTTTTTTATGAAAACCCGATTTGCATATTTTTGAGCGACTTTTTAAGAGCTTTTCAAATATAACCAGTGTCTTGATTTTTTTTACAAAGACCATTGATATCCAAAATGCTTTAAATCTTCGTCTCGCTCAAAGAGTTTTTAGTTTTGCTCATCGCGTATAATTATCGTTATTTTGATTTGTTACATGTAGAGCAAATTTGTGTTACTAACTTAATTTCGGTTCATAACTTTCGTCCGGAATATATTTTTCTAACAGCTCGTCGGGAATCCTGCTCGGTTTTCCGCTTTTGTTCAAATATATCCAAACGGTTTTTGCTCTCGCCAAAAGCGCTTTATCGCTTTTTCTGAAAAAAGCATATTCGCGATTAGAGCTGGAGCGTTTTGCAGAGCTTATCCATGTTTGCACAATCAATTCATCTCCCAAAAACGCAGGCTTTAAATACTCTATATAGTGCGATCTTGCCACCCAAGTGCCGCCTATCTTGTCATAAAATTCAGTAGTAAACCCCAGCGAATCCGAATGCGCCGTAGCTGCGTCTTGCATCCATTGAACATAAACCACATTATTTACATGCATGTTTGTATCAATCGCACTTTGCGAAACCGTTATCTTGTATTCGTAAACTATTTGTGACATATCTTCCTCCAAAATATTACCCTCTTTTTGTCGTTTTTCCAGCCTAAATCATATAATTTTTTTAATGTTATCATTCGTTCCAGTCTTTACATACATCTATCCACTTTTTGCTATGAGCGTATTTTTCTATTTCATCTACAGTAAGCTCTATCGCGCTGTTAGCACTTCTACATGCCGAAAAAACGCTTATAAACCGCCTAAGTGACTTGTCAAGATAAACATCAATATTCGGATTTATCCCAAAAGGACAAACGCCCCCCTACTTCATGTCCAACGTTTATCAAAACCTCGTCCGCCGACAACATTTTGGCTTTCGTGCCAAACTCCGCTTTATATTTGCTATTATCTATCTTAGCATCTCCTGCCATGACAATAAGAATAAATCCATCATTTAATCTCAAAGAGAGTTTTTGCTATCCTTTTGCACTCGCAGCCTAAAGCTTTTGCTGCCAATTCCACGGTTGCGCTTGAGACATTAAACTCTATTATCTTATCTTCTAAACCAAATTGTCTAAAAAACTCTTTTGCTTTGCCAATGCCATATTAGCTTCAAAAAACCAAAAAATGAGTTTAGCAAATTTGTATTAAGTTGTAAAGGAGTTTTTGCGTTAGCGCCATCAATTTAAAAACAAAACCCATAAAAAACGCTTAAATCATCTCTACGCCAACAAAAAAGCGCTACATGTAAAGCTTTGTATTATCTTTTTTCCTCTTGAAAAGCGCTGTAAGTTTTGAAAGCAAAAGATAAAATTTAAAACGAAATGTTTTTTTGTGACTGCTTAAATATTTCACTATATCATAGTTACCGAACATAGAGGCAAACATAACGGCTCTCATTCCAAAACCATTATCTTCGTCAATATTCGCGCCGTTTTCAATTAAAAGTTTTACGATATCAAGATATCCCTTAAAGCAGACTCCGGCAAGCGGAGTCTGTCCTCGGTCATTTTTTAAATTTACATCCGCCCCCATGCTAATTAGCATTTTGACGATGTCTGTATTACCATTATATGCAGCAAGCATCAGCAAAGTGTTTCCTTTGTGATCTTTAAGATTTATCGGCAATTTCGCCTTTAGCATACTTTCAAGCTCTATTGTTTGTCCGTATCTTGCAAAATCAACGGCTATACACAATAGCTCTTCATACCGCTTTATATCAGCGTTATCTAAATACATCTAAATTCCAAGCGCTTTTTTGACGCCTTTTGCATAAAGAGGGTCAACTTTGTCAAATAAAGCTATCTGCCTGTCTACTATTTCCCTTGGAACTTCATGCATAGATTCAGCTATATTATTAAACAGTTGTTCTTTTTGCTTACTATTCATAATGTCAAATAATGCTTTTGCTTGTAAAAAATCATCATTGCCATCTCTATGATCATATCTATCAGCATATCCGCTCACCTCGAGAGGAGCTTCAAAAACACTCTTATCTTCTACATAACCGCCAAAACTATTTGGTTCATAATAAGCATTGGTAGGCTCTTTTATCTCATAATTCATACTTCCATCCATGTGATATGTATTCACATCAACAATTGGTCTATTTACCGGCAACGTCTCATAATGAGTTCCGACCCTATATCTGTGAGCATCCGCATATGAAAATATACGCGCTTGAAGCATCTTATCGGGCGAGAAGCTAATTCCCGGCACTACATTGGAAGGGCTGAACGACGCTTGTTCTACCTCATTAAAATAGTTTTTGGGATTTTCATTTAAAACCATTTCGCCTATATCTATCAAAGGATACTCTCTATGCGACCATACTTTTGTCAAATCAAACGGATTAAATTCGCACTTTTTAGCTTCCTCTTCGCTCATTATCTGAATTTGGAACTTCCACTTCGGAAAGTCTCCTTTTTTTATGCTCTCAAAAAGGTCTCTTTGATTGCTCTCTCTATCTTTAGCTATTATCGCTTCAGCCTCTTTATTTGTTAAATTTTGAATACCTTGCATGGTTTTAAAATGAAATTTCACCCAGAATCTCTCATTTTTAGAGTTTATAAGGCTATACGTATGCGAACCGAATCCATGCATATGTCTATAACTTTTTGGAATTCCCCTATCAGACATGAGAATAGTAACTTGATGAATACTTTCAGGCGACAAAGACCAAAAATCCCAAGCTGCCGTATTGCTTCTTAAGTTTGAATACGGATGTCTCTTTTGAGTATGTATAAAATCTGGAAATTTATAAGCGTCTCTTACAAAAAATACGGGCGTATTATTTCCCACCAAATCCCAATTGCCCTCTTTTGTATAGAACTTCATAGCAAATCCTCTTACATCTCTCTCAGCGTCCGCAGCGCCTCTCTCTCCCGCTACGGTTGAAAATCTAATTAAAACTCTTGTATTTTCTCCTTTTTGAAGAACTTTTGCTTTTGTGTACTTTGAGATATCATGAGTTATGATAAGCTCGCCGTATGCTCCGCTTCCTTTAGCGTGAACTACTCTTTCGGGAACTCTTTCTCTATTTTGATGAGCAAGTTTCTCAAGAAGTTGATAATCTTGCATCAAAAGAGGACCTCTTGCGCCTGCAGTCAAAGAATTTTGATTGTCTGCCACTTTATTGCCTGCTGTTGTTGTGATAAATTTCTTCATACTTTCCTCCAAATATTAATAATTATTTTTTAAAGATAATTATTATTGATTAATAAAAACATTCTATTACTTATCACCTTATATAAGTATTAATTTTAAAATTTAGAATATTCGTATTGAAGTTATAAAAATTATAAATCTTTAAACATAACTCAACAAAATCAAATAAATATTTTTGTAAAAACTTAAGAATTGGGGTATCTGTTGTTTTTTTGATATTGTATGGATTTTAGCTTTAAATGTAGGTGTCTTTTGTCTTTAATTGATTGCGAAAGCCCATTGTATTCGCTATTTTTCTAATATATAGTTACATTTTAAATAAGAAATATCTCTTTTGTTTATTTCCAAAAGATGTAACCTTTCCAAATAAGACGTAAGTTATTCGCCTTCAAACTTATATGTAAAATTATGTTCCATACATTGATTTGTAAGCAACAACTCTTTTTGATAAATCATGGGGGGGGTTTCAGCAAATAGCTGTTATAGATTTATGTTATTTATGCCGAAAAACGTTATATGTAAGGATAAAATTTGTTTTTAAACAAGCCGTATTAAAAACGGCTTGCTTGTTGTGAAAGATATATAAATTATTTTTCTAAAGCTGCTTTTGCTTTGTTAGCTACCGCACTGAAACCTTCTGCGTCATTCATAGCCAAATGTGCCAAAATTTTTCTGTCAAGTTCAATATTCGCTTTGCTTAAACCATTAATAAATCTTGAATAGCTGATATCGTTTAATCTGCATGCAGCGTTAATTCTTGTTATCCAAAGTCTTCTAAAATCCCGCTTTTTAGCGCGTCTGTCGCGATATGCGTAAACTAAACTTCTCTCTAATTGCTCTTTTGCTTTTCTAAAGTGTTTTCTGCGAGCGCTAAAAAAACCGCGCGCTAACTTTAAAACTTTTTTGTGTCGTCTGCGTCTTACAACGCCTGTTTTTACTCTTGCCATCTATTTTCTCCTTAACCTTTTGGTGCCTCTAATTTGAGGACTTGCCCTATCTTAAATAGGGGGATTTGCAAAAATTGAATGATTTAAAATCAAAAACTCTAAAAGTAAATTAACTTTGGCAAAGCATTATTTTGATAGATTTTTCATTTGTGCTATCAACATACTTTGACTCTTTTAACCCGCGCATACGTTTTGTGGGTTTTTTGGTCAAAATATGGCTTCTAAAAGCAGCTCCTCGCTTGATGCGATTTTTAGCAGCTTTGAAGCGTTTTGCCGCTCCGCGTACCGTTTTCATTTTCGGCATGCTAAACTCCTTGCGTGATTATCTGAAAATTGCTCTTGAGTTTGCTCATCAACATTTTTCAAAGCGAAGGATTTTAGCTGAATCTCGCTTAAATAGCGATAAAATAGCAATTTTTCAGACATATATATTGTAAAATATTTTTTATTTTTTAGACAAAATTTTATTCAAAAAGCTGTCTTACTAACTCTCTGACTTTGTCACCACCATTGATATATTTGCCAAATCCTACATTAGCTCTTGCATCATATGTTGCCTCTCCTCTAAGAGTACCTTTTTCAAAAACTTTGATATTGGCATATATCATATATATAGCCAAATCCCAAGCCCAATTTGCTGTATAGTTTGTAACGAGATAGCAATCTTCTATATTATCATATGCCTGTTTTAGCGTAACTTGATAATTTTTCTCTACAAGCGTATTTGTAAATACTTGTAAAAAACTACCATTAACAAGTTTATTTTCCGTAATACAAACCTCTTTTTTCTCAATGTTTGTTACAGGATTTATAACCTGCTTTGTACTGCAGCCACTTAAGCCCAAAGCTACTACTCCTAAAATCAAAAATTTTAAAAGCTTTCTCATATTTTACCTTTTATTAAGACTGATTTTTTAGTTTACATATTGCATAATATACTAATTTAATTTAAATATTTATCACATGTGGGCAAGTTTTTGAGAGACAAAAATATTATCTTTTGTTATATTGCATAAAACTTTTTATAAATTTTATTTTTTCGGCACAGTCAGCATATTTACATATCGTCCTTCAAAATTCGGCTCATGGTCTCTATCGGCAATATCGTTCATCAAACCCCAAACATTGTTAAGAACAGTAACTCCCGCTTCGGGATTTGACATTTCACGCCCTTTTAGGAAAACGCGAAAACGTACATGTTTGCCTGAACTTATAAATTCTCTTGCTTGTTTGATTTTGTAGTTTATATCATTTTGAGCAATCTTGATAGATAGTTTTATCTCTTTTATCTCTATGATTTTTTGTTTCTTTTTAGCTTCTTTTTGTTTCTTCTCTTGTTGATATTTAAATTTGCCGTAATCCATAATCTTGCAAACCGGAGGGTTGGCATTTGGCGAAATAAGCACTAAATCAAGCCCAGCCTCATCAGCTTTTCTTAACGCTTCGTTTCTGCTTATTATGCCATACTGTGTGCCGTCGTCGCCGATACAACGAACTTCGCTTGCTCTTATTTGCTGATTTAGCAATATATCTTTCTCTTTCTCTTTACTCAAAAATGTACCTCATCTATTTTCCCCTTTATAAATTGGAATAATTTCTCTTTCGTTAAATTATACTGTTTTCTTTCTCGTCTATCTCTTAAAGCAACGCTTTTTGTGTTAATTTCCTCGTCTCCTATGACTAAGATCATTGGAACTTTATGTTTTTCAGCCATTCTGATACGCTTATTTAGACTCTCATTTTTACTTGAAACCTCAACGTCTATGCCTAAAACAGTCAGTTCGTTTGCCAACTCTTTAGAGTAATTCAAGTGAGCGTCCCCTATAGGAATAATGACTGCTGCTGTAGGAGCGATAAAAAATGGAAACTCTCCGCCTGTATGTTCGGTCAAAATTCCTATAAATCTCTCAAATGAGCCTAAAATTGCGCGATGTATCATAACAGGGCGAGCTTTTTCGTTATTGCTGTCTATGTATGATAGGTCAAATCGTTCCGGCAAGTTAAAATCAACCTGTATAGTTCCGCATTGCCATTTTCTCTTCAAGGCATCTGTTATTTTTATATCTATTTTAGGACCGTAAAATGCACCGCCACCCTCGTCTATACCATACTTAAATCCATTTGCATCAAGCGCGTCTTTAAGTCCGTTTGTAGCTTTTTCCCAAATATCATTGTCGCCAATCGCTTTTAACGGTTTTGTTGAAATCTCCATCTCGTAAGTAAAATCAAAAGCTTTCATTATATTATCAACAAAACTTAAAATTTCTAAAATATTCTCTTTTATTTGGTCGGGTCTACAAAATATATGGGCATCGTCTTGCGTAAATTCACGCACTCTGAAAAGTCCGTGCAAAACGCCGCTTTTCTCATGTCTGTGCACCACTCCGTACTCAAAAAATTTCAAAGGTAAATCACGATAGCTTCTCACATCATTTTGAAAAACTTTGATATGACCAAGACAATTCATGGGTTTGATACCGTACTCAGTCTCGTCTATGGTAGTAAAATACATGTTGTCGCCATAGTTTTGATAGTGGCCGCTAATTTTCCACGCTTCCGCTTTCAAAAGTTCCGGTCCTCTTACCGGCTGGTAACCTCTTGAGCGATGAGCATGAAACAATAAGCTTTCAAGTTTACTTCTAAGCCTGGCGCCGTTTGGCAACCAAATAGGAAGCCCGCCCCCGACTTCATCATCAAACGTAAATAATTTAAGTTCCATACCTAATTTTCTGTGGTCTCTTTTTTTTGCCTCTTCTATCATAGCAATGTGTTCTACCAAACTCTGCTTGTCGGCAAACGCCGTCCCGTAGATACGCGTCAACATCTCTTTCTTTTCGTCTCCGCCAAGATATGCACCTGAGACTCTTGTGAGTTTGAAAAATTTCAAATATTTGGAATTGGGTACATGCGGACCGCGACATAAATCCTCAAAATCGCCTTGAGTATAAGTCGTAACCGTGCCGTCAGGTATTCTTAGCAATACCTCTTGCTTCAAATCGTCATCCTCAAACTTTTTAATTATCTCTTGTTTTGTATAATTATTTTTTATAATCGGAAGTTTTTCGTTTGCGATTTTTTGCATCTCTTGTTCTATGGCTTTCAAATCTTCTTCGCCCGCTTTTACGCCTATTCTAAAATCATAATAAAATCCGTCTTCTATCACCGGTCCAACAAAAAACTTCGCTTCCGGATACAGTTTTTTTATAGCATGTGCCATCAAATGAGCGGTAGAATGGCGAATAACCTCAAGTGCATCGGTTGAATTATCAAAATATATATCTTTGGCATTTTGCGGTTTTTGGGGAGCAGTTTGCGTATCTACTATGATGTCGTCTACTCTGTAAGCTAAAATATCTTCTCTCATTTATATAAATTTTCCTTTACCAAACGAACTTCCAAACCAGCGGAAGAACATAAAATTTAAAACCGATTTCACATTTTATTGATTCATAAAGATGTAAAATCATACATTTACACATAAAATAATGGTGGCCACGAGAGGACTTGAACCTCCGACCACTACCATGTCAAGGTAGTGCTCTACCAACTGAGCTACGCGACCGTCTTGATTTATCAAAAACAAACTTTTTGCGACAAAAAAACAATCACTCATCTGCTTTTGGATAAATTTTGCAAAATACTCTACTGTATAAGAGCATCTTAAAGGCAAAGATTATATCTTACGAAATCTTTCATTTGTCTTTAAGAGCTTTTTTTCAATAAAAAATCCTGCCAAGTTACATTGTTTTGAAGCAATTGATTGAGAGGGATTGAAAATTTATATCAACCATTATTATATTTTGCGTTGAATGCTTCATCGCTCATTGTCAAATATATAATAAATTCAATAAAGGCTATAATAGCCGGAATAAACGTCCAAAAGAAAACCAGATACACAATGCCTTGCCCCGTTTGACCAAGATAAAACTTATGTCCACCAACACCTCCAAGAAATAACGCAAATAGTATAGCGGTTGTTTTACTCTTGCCCTCTGACGCAAAACGCTGCCTAACGCCACATTTGGGACAAATCTCTGCTTTTGCTTTTACGACACTACCACATTCGCCACAGAATTTTTCATCTGCCCCTTTTGCAACAAAATCGCTCATTTATAACTCCTTATTATATTTCTTAAAATAATCGACGCATAATAGCAAAATAAAATTATATTTTTGTTTATATGTTTCAAAAAAAAGAACTTTTCAAATCTAAAAATTGATTAGTCCTCAAAAATAAAAATCGCTATGCGAATTTAAGCCTAATATTATTAACACTTATATATAATCCAAATCCTACTTTTATTTTTTGGACAGATGGGTGAGTTGGCTGAAACCACACCCCTGCTAAGGGTGCAAGTCTTAATCGGGCTTCGAGGGTTCGAATCCCTCTCTGTCCGCCAGAAATCATTAAACTCGGAGCGCACAAAAAGATGTTTTTAAAAGGTCCGCGCGATGTAGTGTCAGATAGAACCACGGCAAAGATTTTATTCAAATGTATAGCTTGTATTTTGATTTTATATTTTTTCCCTATAGCTATTTATCCGATAATATTTTGGATAGGATGGCTGATTTGCAACTATGAAGTTAAACTCAAAAGCACTCAAATTTGTATAGACGCTTTACAAAAAAAGATTAGCGATATTGAAAATAGCGCTAAAAATATGGAGTAAAAATTGCCTATAATAGATAATTTGGCAGAGTTTGTATTGGTTGTTTTTGCGATTTCGGCTATTTTTGTCTCTATCACTTGGGTGCTTCCACTCCTTTTACTGCTAATCCCTTCTTACTTTTTTGAGGCAACGCCTCTATCAATTTCAATTTTCACTATTTTAATGTTTCTGTACTGTTATGATTTTTCAACAAAAAAGAATACGCTGATAACGAAACTTTTGACATATCTTGCCACATTTTGCATACATGTAACGGTTTACGGCGGTATCGGTTATTTGATATACGTTACATGTAAATATTTTTGGGTATGAATTGATATTGTTTTTTTAGATTTATCTATGATTTTTTGCAAAAAAATTTGTTATTTTTGTCAAAAATCATCTTTAAAACTATCAAAAACACAGCAAAATTTATCATTATATCTGCAAAGTTAAATACGGCAAATTCAAATCCGTAATGCCACGCTATATAATCTACAACTCCGCCTTGGAAAAACCTATCCGATATATTGCCGCATCCTGCCCCAAAAAGTATACCGATAGCTACGCAATTTTTTATAAAAAACTCTTTTTCGCGATATACAAATACTAGAAGCGCCAACACGAGCGCCACTTGTATATATTTAAGACTTTCTCCTAAAAATGCAAACATAGAAAAAGCAACGCCCTTGTTTATGACAAGGTATAAAGAGATGATGTCGCTATGCCAAACAAATCCGTCTAAAAATAAAAATTTAATATACTTATCAAGCGCAAAAACAAGAAGTGCTAAAATAGCGGCCAATCCGGAAGCTTTAGCCATTTAACGCTCTTTTGAAAAACTTTTCGCTTTCTAAAACTACTTCGTCTAGTAATTTTTCGTCGCTTGCCTCAAGTAAAATACGCAATAAATTTTCGGTACCGGAATATCTGATGAGCGATCTTACATTTTGATTTTTCAACTCATCACAAAATTCTTTGTAACCGTCTATATTTTTAAACGGTATCTTTTCGTTTACATGTAGATTTATGAGCTTTTGTGGATAAAGTTCAAAAGGATTTAAACTATCGCTAACAACCGCTTTTTGTTTTGTTAGCAAATATGCTATTACTTGAAGAGCCGCTACGAGTGCATCGCCTGTCTTGGCAAAATCTGAAAAAATGATATGCCCGCTTTGCTCGCCACCAAAATTTGAATCAAGCTCTTTTAATTTTTCTAAAACATATTTATCGCCTACATTACAACGCGCAAGTTTAACATTTTTAGTTTTCAAAAAATCTTCCAAAGCCTGATTGCTCATATCGGTTGCTACTACATAATCGCTTTTCAATAAAGAGTTAGTCTTCATATAGCTGGCTAAAACGCCCAAAAGTTTGTCGCCTTCTACCGTTTCGCCTTTTTCGTCTACCACAACAAGCCTATCGGCATCTCCGTCAAATGCAAAACCGATATTGGCGCGAAACTTCACAACTTCCTCGCCAAGTTTTTGCGGGTGTAAAGCGCCGCATGAGAGGTTAATATTGCTTCCGTTAGGTTCGTCGTTTATCACAAAAACATCGGCTCCAAGTTCGCTGAAAATCGTAGGAGCGACTTTGTACGCCGCACCGTTCGCCGTATCAAGCACGATTCGCATATCTCTTAGCGTTAAATCTTTGGGAAATGAGTTTTTGATATGTACGATATAACGCCCTATCACATCGTCGATGCGTTTTGAAGTGCCTATTTCAAGCTCCACTTTTTGATTTTGCTCTATCAACTCTTGATTAAAATAGATTTTCTCTATCTCCTCTTCATCTTTAATATCAAGCTTGCAGCCCGTATGGTCAAAAAATTTAATACCGTTATCAAAATAGCTGTTATGAGACGCGCTTATCATAATTCCGGCATCACATCTCATATCTTCTGTCAGAAACGCGATTGCTGGAGTTGGCATAGGACCTATTTGTATGACGTTGTATCCTACTGCAGTAAGTCCGGAAACTATGGCATTTTCTATCATGTAGCCGCTTTTTCGCGTATCTTTACCGACCAAAATTTTATTTGTCAACGAATGTTTTCTAAAAAATATTCCAGCAGCCATAGCAAGTCTCATAGCCATTCCGGCGCTTAATTTTTCACCGGCCTTGCCTCTTACTCCGTCAGTCCCGAATAGTTTCATAACCATATCCTTAAACTCGTATGTAAAAAATAATTGCGTATTGTAACAAACAAACAGTAAATTTCTCATATATTATAAAAAGAGTCAATACTATTAAATCTTACTTAAATTAAGTTTCGTCTAATATGTAATTCTGTATAATCCAACACTAAATTTTTAAAAAAGGCATTTTACTATGGCAAATCATAAGTCCTCGGAAAAACGTGCAAGACAAACAAAAGTTAGAACCGAGAGAAATAGATTTTATAAAACTCGTATCAAAAATCTAACTAAAAATGTACTAACCGCTGTTAGCGCAAATGATGTTGAAGCTGCAAGCACAGCATTTTTAGCAGCTAACAAAGATATTCATTCTTATGTCGGCAAAGGTATTTTAACAAAAAACACGGCGGCAAGAAAAGTAAGCAGACTTGCTAAACTTGTCAATTCCTTGAAAATCAAAACCGCTTAAGCGGTTTTGCCCTCTTCTTTTATGCTAAAAAACAAATTATTACCATTCATCAATCGCTATAACGAAATCTCGTCGCTTTTGTCCGATATTAACACATCTTCGGATATAAAAAAGATGGCTGAACTTTCAAAAGAACAAGCGTCGCTTGAGGAAATTTATATAAAAGCTACAAATTATATTAAATTGTGCAATAGTATTGAAGAAAACAAGGCTTTGCTTGAAGATCCTGAGCTCGAAGAACTTGCGAAAGAGGAGTTAAAAAATCTTGAATGCGATATAGAATTGCTTAAAAACGAGATAAAGGTTTTGTTGCTTCCAAAAGATCCCAATGATGATAAAAACATATTTCTTGAAATCAGAGCCGGTACCGGAGGAGACGAGGCTGCGCTATTTGTAGCAGACCTTTTTAAAGCATATACAAGATATGCGGAGAGTAAAAAATGGAAAGTTGAGATAGTAAGTCAAAGCGAAGGAATTTTGGGCGGATTTAAAGAAATAATAGCTCTAATACAAGGCAAAGGCGCATATAGTCGTTTGAAACATGAAGGCGGTACACATAGAGTGCAAAGGGTACCGGAAACAGAATCTCAAGGAAGAGTTCATACCTCAGCCGTTACGGTTGCCGTTATGCCTGAAGTTGACGAGGTTGATATACAGATAAACCCAAATGATTTGAAAATTGACGTTATGAGAAGTTCCGGTCATGGAGGACAATCAGTAAATACAACGGATAGCGCCGTTAGAATTACGCATATTCCGAGTGGTATTGTTGTCGTAAATCAAGACGGCAAATCCCAACATAAAAATAAAAGCGCCGCCATGAAAGTATTAAGAGCAAGACTTTATGAAATGCAAGAAGAAGAGCGCTTAAAAAAAGAGATGGTTGATAGAAAGTCGCAAGTAGGTTCGGGCGATAGGAGCGAGAGAATAAGAACTTATAATTTTCCACAAAATCGTATAAGCGACCACAGAGTTAATCTCACGCTTTATAGACTTGATGCAATAATGGAGAGCGGGCTTTTTGACGAAATAATAGAGCCTATAATCGCACATTTTCAAGCCAAACACATAGAAAATGCAGGACTATAATTAGACTTTAATTATTTAAAATTTTTCCGATACATGTAAAGAATTTGAAGAAATCCTGTTATTTTCATTGCCTACTTCAATAGGCTGCTTATTTTATATCGATTGTATTCGCGCAAATAAATGGTTGTCTTTGCAAGCCTGCTTGATATTTTTTCCTAATATAGATAAAATCTTATTTGCTGCTCTTTTGATGTTTGCAAGGATAATTTTATTAGAGATTGTACTTACATGTACGTGTCTAAAAAAGTTTGTCTCTGATTTAATGCGCTCTTCATTTCGCACCTGTGTAAAACCTTTTACCGCAAGATATTCCGTTCAATTGATTAGGATTTTAAAGCTGATATAAACTTTTTTATTTACCAAATACGCGGTTACAAAATCCTAATGAGGCGCAAATTTCTAAATATTTTAAAAGTCTATATGTATGAAATTTGTAGGTTTCGCAAGCCCATTCTAAAGCTTACATGTAGACTATTATTTGCGATTTAAAATGTCTAACCGCAGCTTAGATAGAAGCTGTTAAAGATGTTGCTGTTATTTCTGGCGACGAGGTGTCGGCAAAGTCGTATTCCGTCAATTTATTGTTTATCATGACGTTTCGCAAAAGTTTTACATATTCTCCTCTTGTCTGCGAATAATTTAGCATTTTAGAAGTTGCGACTATGCCATTAAACTCTTCGCCCAAAACTACTCTTAGATCTCTAAAATCAGCATATGCTTCATGTCTATTCAGATTAAGCACGTACGAATTAACAGAATCTTGAACGCTTTTGAAAACTTTTATTTTATGCGTCTTACCCTTTTCTCTGCCGCTTGGAATAAGCCCGTTTGTTTTGCTGTACGTCCACTCTCCAAACGCATTTTTTGCCTCTTTAAAAAATCTACTCTCTCCCCAGCCTGTCTCTATTGCCGCTTGAGTAATAGCAAGAGAAAGCGGTACTGGCGCCACTTTGGCTTTAAATGTCTTTTCATTTGTAATTGATTTTATATGGTATTTTTTAGCTAAATTTTTCATTTGCTCTATAGTGTCGGCATCAATGTCTTCAAGATTTCTGTTCTTTTTAAATTCAACAAAAAAATCATCAACTATTTTGCGTTCAACCAAAACATTTTCATTTGCCTGCCTCACAAGAGGAATCATTCGTTTGATAAATTCTTGTTTTTTTGATGCTGAGTTCGTTATCTTAAAAAAATCCTCCGTAAAGGTGTCCGCTTGAATACTTGAGAAAAAAATTGCACACAATAATAAATTAATTAAAAACTTCACTTATCTCCCTGTTTAAATCTGCTTTAAATATATACTTCACTTCACCTTTGAAAAAAATCTTACCATTTTCATATCGCAAAAACAGTTCATCTTTACTTTTTGGTATAACTTTTGCACAGCAGTCTGCTTTTTTCAAATTCAAAGCCGTATAAAAACTAGCCGCCATACCCGTGCCGCAAGCTAAAGTCTCCTCTTCAACTCCACGTTCATAAGTACGCACAAGCAACGCGTTGTGTTCCAAAATTGTTACAAAATTAACGTTTGAATTATAATTATAGCGCATTTTACGCGCAATTGCAAAATCAAACTCATTTATATCATTAACAATAGTTACCAAATGCGGAACGCCTGTATCGTAATAATGCCACATAAACCCCATATCTTCAAACGGTTCTTTTATCTTTTTGGGGGTTGTAAGTTCAACTTCCACTATATTTTTATCTACATATGCGCTTATCGCTCCGGCATCAGTTAAAAACCTCATCCGTTCTTTGGCAAACCCATTATTAAATGCATAAAGCGCACATGCTCTAGAGCCATTTCCACACATTGAAGCTTCGCTGCCATCCAAATTATAAAACTGCCACTCAAAATCATACTCCTTGGAGGGCAGTATAACTATAAGTCCGTCAGCACCCACACCATTGTGTCTGTTGCAAATTACTTTTGCTAATTTGCTGCGCTCTTTTTTGATATCCGCATGAAATATGACGAAGTCATTTCCATTTGCGCTATATTTTTCAACTTGCATATTTTTCCTTTAAGATTTTTATCAATTTATTCGTCTCTTTTTGTAAATGCATCAAATCTTTTGAATTGTCTACAACAATATCGGCTTTTTGTTTTTTTATCTCTATGTCCATCTGCGCATCAAGTCTATTGTTGGCTTCTCTTTCGCTCAAACTTGCGCGTTTCATGAGTCTTACTAATTGCTGCTCTTTTGGAGCATAGACAACTATTGTCAAATCGGCTTCATATATCTCTTCTTTCTCAAAAAAAAGCGGTATATCGACAATGTACGGTTTTTTTAGCTCCTCAAGTATTTTAGCTGCTTTTGCTATTTTTTTATAAATTTCTTTATGCAAAATTGATTCCAAAAGCTCTTTTTTTTCTTTGTCAGCAAATACCAATTCACCTAACTTTTTCCTGTCTACAACACTATTTTTAACATACTCTTCGCCAAAAACTTTGGCAATTTTATCAACATTATCCGCTAATACTTCGTGTGCTATATCATCCGCGTCTATGATGGAAAATCCACTTTTTTTTAGCCTTTCGCTAACGCTGCTCTTGCCGCTAGCTATACCCCCTGTCAGCACAATTTTTAATCTTAAACTCATATTTTTAAAAACCCTTATAGTATCGTTTAAAAAAATTTATTACGATTTTATCATCTTTTGGTTAAAATTGTTCGATTTCTAAAGATGAGGAAGTTTTAAAACCAAAGCTCACTTTGAATTTAACCTACAGGAAAAATAATGGATGAAATGATAAGTTATAAAGATGCCGGCGTTGATATAGATGCCGGAAACAGTTTTGTTGATAAGATAAAACCGATTGTAAAAGAGACTTTTGATAAAAACGTCATAGGCGGCATAGGCTCATTTGCAGGGGCATATGAGTTGCCTGAGGGTTATAAAAAACCTGTTATTTTAAGCGCTACAGACGGTGTTGGAACAAAATTAAGACTTGCTATAGAATCAAAAAAACTAGACTCTGTAGGAATCGACCTTGTAGCTATGTGCGTAAATGACCTTATATGTAACTTTGCTACGCCTTTGGTATTTTTGGACTATTATGCGACCGGCAAATTAGATATCGAGGCCTCCTTAGAAATTTTAAAAGGCATAGCTAAAGGCTGCAAAATGGCTGAAACGGCTTTAATAGGGGGAGAAACTGCCGAAATGCCCGGAATGTATCATAACGGCGATTTTGATTTGGCAGGTTTTGCCGTAGGAATAGCGGAAAAAGACGAGATGGATAGAACAAAAAAGATAAAAACCGGAGATGCCTTGATAGCTCTTCCAAGTTCTGGACTTCACTCAAACGGATATTCACTTGCGAGAAAAATCTTTTTTGAAAAACTAAAAATGGGACACGATGAACCGTTTGGCGAAACAACGCTTATCGAAACGCTTTTAGAACCAACGCGTATTTATGTCAAAACATTTAAACTCTTAAGACATCGCATTAACGCTTTAGCGCATATAACGGGCGGCGGAATAACAGAAAACTTGCCGCGCGTATTACCTTCGGGCTTACAAGCAAGAGTCTATAAAAATAATATCAAAACACTACCGGTTTTTGACTTTTTAGGCAAGTATGTGCAAGAAGATGAGATGTACAGAACCTTTAATATGGGAATTGGCATGATTTTGGTGGTAAGTCCTTCCGAAATAGATACGATACTTGCTCAAACAGACGGTTATGTTATAGGCGAAATATCCGGCGGCGAGGACAAAGTGCTAATCATCTGAAATACATATCAAGGATTTGCAAAATGAAAAAAGTGATATTGCTATTATGTCTTTTACACTTTTTTTCTTTTGCGCAAACGACGCAAATTGCCCCAAAATATATAGACTCAATATTTGCGCAAAGTGGTGGGGTCAGCATATTTTTTTACAAAAAACAGGGCGATAAAAGCAATTTTTTACAAAAGCAAAATCTCATAAAAGCTCTCGCTTCACGCGATTTAAAAATAGATCTTGCAAACCAACTGGGTGTATTTTTTGCAAATAACTCTTATGAAATACTCTCGGTAAACAATAATTACGTTGCATCAAAACTTGGTTTGAAAGTAGGAGATAGTTTGGTAAATTTCGGTGGAATTGGGCTGTCAAACTCTTATCTGGGGCCGTTTCATGAGGATTTTCATAGTGAAAAAACTCCTTCGTTTATGCTGACAATCAGGAGACAAGGCAACAATATAGAACTCGGGGGAAACATAAAAGATTTGCCGTTTAAAGAGTGGGGCGATAATTTTTTGAAAAAATACTATCCGCAAACGGCAGAGTAAAAAATGGTTGACAAAAATATAATTGTTGGTATATTTTAGATATAATTCGAACCTCATGTAAATTATGTAGGAAAGCTTGAATGAAACATAAAAACAACATATGGCTTACAATTTTTTTTGCATGGACAGTCTCTGTCATTGCAACTTTGGGAAGCTTGTTTTTCAGTGATATTATGGAGTTTCCGCCGTGTACTATGTGTTGGTATCAACGCATCTGCATGTATCCTTTAACATTGATATTTTTAGTATCTCTTGTCAAAAATGACAAAAATGTTTTATTTTACGCCGCACCGCTCACAATCATTGGATGGTTTTGGGCATTTTATCACTCGCTTTTAATTTATGACGTCATAAAAGAGGAATTGACGCCATGCAAACTCGGCGTGCCATGCTCGGTAACTTATATAAATTGGTTTGGTTTTATAGACATTCCTACTCTCTCACTGATAGCTTTCACGCTAATTGGCGCGAGTTTGGTCATAATTTACAAAAAAGGATTTAAAATATGAAAGCAAATTATATTATTGCCGCTATTTTGGCGCTCATTTTAATACTATTTGGCATAGGTGCATATGCGTATAACTCTTATGAAAAAAATAAAATCTCAAAAAATGCCGACTCTTTGCTTATTCGCGACCACTCGTATATTTCGGGAAGCGCTAGTGCCGACATAACCGTTGTAGAGTTTTTTGACCCTATGTGCGCCGCTTGCGTAAGAATTAGCCCTACAATTGCAAAACTTCCGGAAAAATATAACGGCAGAGTAAGAGTAGTCTATCGTGCTTTAGCTTTCCATAAAGACTCCGATATCGTTTTGTCGCTGCTTGAAGCTGCAAAAGAGCAAGGAAAATTTGAAGAAACAATGGCCGCTTTTAATGTGTATTATAGAAATTGGTATGCCAATAATCAACTAAATACTTTTGTAGCTTGGGGGGTTTTGGAGCAAATAGGAGTTGACACGAAAAGAGCGAAAGTATTTTTAGATGAAAATCAAGCCGCAATAGATGAGCGATTGAACCAAAATTTTGAAGATGCTCAACAACTTGGAATTACCGCAACACCAACATTTTTTATCAATAAAAAAATGATAAATCATAACGATATAACAAAAGAGATAGAGGCTTTATTGACGCAATGAATAAAAAAATAGTACTCGTATTAGCTGTAATAATTTTTGCAATAACAGCATTAATTACGGCAAATCTATATAAATCAAACATCGTCAAACAACAAACAACGGATGAGTTTTTGATAAGAGACTACTCCTCAATATACGGAAGCGAGGATGCAAAGGTCGTTTTGGTAGAATTTTTTGACCCTGCATGTGAAACATGTGCGCAATTTGCCCCTCTCATAAAAGAACTTGTAAACAAAAGTGAAAATAGGTTAAAAGTGATATACAGATATGCCCCTCTTCATGAAAATTCGGATATCGTAGTAACGCTTTTGGAATTAGCTAAGGAGCAAGGGATACCTTTTGACAAAGCTCTAAATACTCTTTTGACAAATCAAAATTCATGGGCGCAAAATCATATGGCAAATCCTGAAATTGCCGCTACTTTGCTTGAACAAGAAGTTGGTTTTGATGTGCAAAAAGCGCACTTTGATATTAGTACCGTTCAAGACAGAATAAACCAAGATATAAAAGATATGGTCGCTCTTGGTATAAACAAAACGCCCTCTTTTTTTGTAAACGGTAAGCCTTTGGAAAAATTTGGTTATGACGAACTTAAAAAGTTAATAGATAGCGAAATAAAAAAAGTTTATTAATTTTTTCACATTTACAATAGCGACCAATGCGAATCCCCATATTTGTCGTATCCGATAAATATCTTTGAAAATGCTTTATCTTCTTTGGAAAAATAAAATCTACAGATAAATTAACTGTATAAATTTTTATGTGTTTGGCCTGTTATTTTTTTAAAAGCCCTTATCTCATTCGCCGATAGTTGCTCTTTTAAAAACTTCCTATAGCTGTTTTCTATTTGCATCCGTTCTTCGTTATGTCAAAAACGCATTGGGTGTTGTTACGCTTATGCTAAAAACACGAGTTTATCGCTTGCAACATCAAACCCGACTTTACATTCGCAATATTGGCATTATAAATTGCAACTAACAAACTGGAATGAAGATTTGCAAATGATTTTTGCAATGACAACTTAAATTTGTGATTTTTACTCTTACATGTATCACTTATTTTTATCAAAACTGTTATCAATGTCAATTTTTAAAGATATTGGTCTACATGTATAGAAAATGTGCTGTAACACCACAAATACTTTGACTTCAAAAACATCAAGGTACGTTTGCATGTAAGATATTATATCTTTAAAAACCGCGCGGTCTAAGATTTTAGCAATAAACAATGCTTGTAATTTTGACGATTTGTTTTGTAAAAAATATTGGCGGACAAAGCTTTACATGTATGGTCTTATTTAAAATACTATTTTTTACTCCTACGTATAATCACTTTGCACTTTTCTAACTCACATGTATCTAATTTAGTGCTCGCCAAATTTCATTATTTTTACAAAAACATCAGCGAGTTGCGTTTTTCTTTATTCGTCCGTTTTTAAAATTGCTCCATTGCTTGCATTTGTAACAAGTTGGCGGTACTGTTTTAACCAACGGCTTGTGATATTTTTGACTTTGGGTTTGAAATCAGCGCGACGGGAAGCTATCTCTTGTTCGCTCAAAAGTGCATTTATTGTGTATTCATCCACATCTATCTCTATTGTGTCGCCATCGTTTAGCAGCGCGATAAGTCCGCCTTCTGCTGCTTCAGGACTTACATGTCCTATGCTAAGACCTCTTGTGGCGCCGGAAAATCTGCCGTCTGTTATAAGTGCGACGTCCGCTCCAAGCCCCATTCCGACTATCAACGAAGTGGGAGAGAGCATCTCTTGCATTCCGGGTCCTCCTTTTGGTCCTTCATATCGCAAAACCACAACGTCACCTTTTTTGACTTTTCCTTTTGTAATTCCATCTATCGCATCTTGTTGAGAATCAAAACAGACGGCTTTGCCTTTGAAGCTTCTGCTACCGATAATGCCCGCCGTTTTTATAACACATCCCTCTTCGGCTAAATTTCCAAAAAGTATCGCAAGTCCACCGACTTTTGAATACGCATTCTCAAGCGTGTGAATAACATTTGTATCTTTAATGTCTGCATCTTTAATGCGCTCGCCTATACTTTCGCCCGTTACCGTTAGATTGTCCAAAAATAGCGTGCCGTTATTTAATTTGGCTATCTCGCACATAACGGCATTCATTCCGCCCGCTCTGTCTACATCTTCCATATGAACCGTGCCCAAAGAAGGAGCTATTTTGGCTATATGCGAAACTTTTTTACTGATTTCATTTATATCTTTTATATCAAATTTTACTTCCGCCTCTTTTGCAATGGCTAACATGTGAAGTACGGTATTTGAACTGCCGCCCATCGCCATATCTATAGCAAATGCATTTCTAATCGCTTTTTCGTTTAAAATATTTCTCAATTTAAATCTATCGTCAAGCGCGATTTCACAGATTCTTCTTGCCGCTTTTCGCATAAGTCCTTCACGTTCTTTCGTCAAAGCCAATATAGTGCCGTTTCCACAAAGCGCTATTCCCATAGCTTCCATCAACGTATTCATAGAATTTGCCGTAAACATACCCGAACATGACCCGCCGCCCGGACACGCTCTGCACTCTATATCGCGTAACTCTTCTTCGCTTATCTCGCCTTTGCTGTATTTACCGACAGCCTCAAAAGTGGCATTTAAATCAAGCGCTTTTCCATCTTTATCTATGCCTTTTTTCATTGGTCCGCCGCTTACAAAAACGGTCGGTATATTTACTCTTAACGCTCCCATTATCATGCCGGGCACTATCTTGTCGCAATTTGGAATACAAATCATAGCGTCAAACATATGCGCGTTCGCCATAGTCTCTATTGAATTTGCAATAATTTCACGAGAAGGCAAAGAGTAGAGCATTCCTTCGTGCGCCATAGCTATACCGTCATCTACGCCTATAGTGTTAAATTCAAACGGCACACAGCCCGCTTTTTTTATCTCATCTTTTATAATTTTAGAGTAAATGTTTAGAAAAAAATGTCCCGGAATTATCTCAATAAATGAATTTGCTACCCCGATAAACGGTTTTTTAAAATCCTCGTCTTTTAGCCCGACCGCCCTTAGCAAACTTCTATGCGGTGCTCTTTGCGACCCTTTTTTAATCATATCGCTGCGCATGATCAACCCTTTACATGTAATAAAGCGTTTATTATAACAGATGGTTACAAAAATCGTACTTTGTTTTTATTGTGATGATGTCATCTCTTTCTTTGAAAAAAGTCTCGCCGGCGGTTACCATTGTTATATTGCCGCCTTTTATGATTTTGTATTATTGTCTTTAAGGGCTGTGATGGCAAATTTCTCTTCCAAGTATTTGCCATAAATTTATAGTATTGAGTATTTCTACAATCTAACATATCATAATATGTATGAGTTTCATTGTCTAACGCCAACACAATTACTATATGCTTTGAAAAACATGCTTTAGCTCCAATCAAATTAATTTATTCATAAAAAGCCAAAGGGTATAAATTTTATATATTTTTTTATCTATATTGCGCTCCTTTGTTTGCAAAATTTATTGTCGAGAAATATACACATAAAACTACCCTCTACTTTACATTTAAATAAACTTTTGCTATACTTTCCGTCTTGTTTTTTAAGCGCGGGAATAGCTCAGTGGTAGAGCACAACCTTGCCAAGGTTGGGGTCGCGAGTTCGAACCTCGTTTCCCGCTCCATCTGTTTTTAGGATTTATACAAGCCCGAGTGGCGGAATGGTAGACGCAAGGGACTTAAAATCCCTCGAACGTTTTGTTCGTGCCGGTTCAAGTCCGGCCTCGGGCACCAATTACGGCAAATGGATTAAATTAAAACTCAAGGCGACATGGCCAAGTGGTAAGGCACGGGCCTGCAAAGCCTTTATCCCCGGTTCGAATCCGGGTGTCGCCTCCAAACAAGAGAGAGTAAAGAGACGATATACGTCATATCTTTGGCGCAAAACGCAAAAAGCAGCTTATAGTGACAAAGATAATATTACTCATGTAAAAACTTCGTTGGGTTTTTACAATTTTTCATTTCGGGAGATGGCTGAGCGGTTTAAAGCGGCGGTCTTGAAAACCGTTGAGGTGAGAGCCTCCGGGGGTTCGAATCCCTCTCTCCCGGCCACTACCATTTTACCAATTTAATCTTGACGCAAAATATCTGAACACAACACAACTCCTACTAATAAGTTACTCAAAATAAAAGTAGTAACATCCGGTTTAATCACACTTCAAACATAAATAATAATCATTAAATTTAACAAAAATTAGACTTTAAAAATGAATGACAAAACGACTAAACTCACAAAAAAAGTGACGGCGATTATGTTTGCGTTGTTTTTACTGCTGTTTATAATCTACAAACCCTATGAGCAGGAATTTTACGCCGATACTGCAATGAAACACTTTTTCGCACTTTTTGATTTTATCTTTTATAATACGCTTTTGATAGTTCACGAAGGTGGTCATGGCGTATGTTATATCTTGCACTGTCCTGAATTTATAACAGTAATCAATGCAACGTTTTTTCAACTTTTTTTCCATATTTTTTGGGATATTTTTGCAAACGCAAAGGAAATATGTTTGGTTATTTTATCGGACTGTTTTTTCTTGGATTTTCCACGCAATACCTGCATGGTATATCTCTACTACGCACAAAGGGTTACATGTAAGCGCCAATGAATCATTTTTGGGTATTGACAGTTATCACGACTTTAATTATATATTGTCCGAATTCTCACTTGTGAATGTCGATTGATTTATAAGCAGTATTATTAAAACAGGCAGGGTATTTGATAATGTTTTATACGTGCTTTAAAATGGTTGCACGCAGTTGGACTGTTGGCAACAAATAACCTTAAAGTCATTACTATAGTTTAGAGTTATATTGTAAATCTTTTTCAAAGTTTTTGCACAAAAGCGTTCTTATATTATATGTCAATACCCACTATCGCATAAAGGTGCTGGGGTTGGGATATGTATGGCTGCTTATTTTACTATATACTGTTTGTATTTGAACCTATTAAGGTTTTATTTCGTATTTGCCTTAAAATGACTTGTACGATTAAACCGATAAGCAATAAACGAACGTAACGACAACCTCATAAAAATATTACAAGGCTTGTCGTTTTCGAACCATTTTTCCTAAATACCATATTCTGGCTTAATTATTTTCTTATTTTCAGATTTTGTTTTCTGATGTTTTTTTAAAGCATTTTGATATTTTTTCAGCATACTTTCTTTTTTTTCAATGAACCATCTATCGCTTTCAGGGTTATTTGCATACCATTTACAATATTCCAAATCGTCTTTAAATTCTTTTGCCTCAAAATAAGCTTTTTCATATGAACTTAAAATCTTGATTGGTTGGTTGAGTACAGAAAAGGGATCATCTTCGCTTTCCTTATCTTTATTTGGTCTATTACCATTTTTTACAGGTTCAAACTCAAATCTTGCTTTCAAAAAGCCAGGATAAGAATTTATATATGAATAATACACTTTCCCTTTTTCAAAATCAGCCTCAAGAAAACTACTACTCTCTCCTCCAACAACAAAAAAGTGTTTTCCAGGAACCGTCTTGTAAAAAATTTTTGATTTAGCAGATATTATAGAAACGAGCTTCAAATCATCATTTATAAATTCTGCAATCGGGGCTTGAATGGCAGCTCCTAAATTCGTTGGCCTAAAAAATACTATCGCTGCCTCATCTTGTGAAAGCTCCATGTCTGCTTGAGTCAAATCAATAGGTTGTATATACTTGCTTGTACAACCACTTAGAAACAACATTGCAGTTAAAATACTTATGTACAAAATTACATTTATTTTAAACGACAGCACCTTTTTCAAAATGTCCCCCTTATATTTTTTAACTTGTCATAATTAGGTTGATAAGAAATTATATTTAGTTTAACCTTGTAAATAACTTATCATAGCAGGATATAATTTAAAAAATATAGAAAATTTTCCAAAAGAGTTCACTCAAAATGCTTATAAAGAAATTGGTAAAAACGTTGTCAAAATACGCAAGTCCAAAGGTATTTCTCAATTAAAACTTGCTTTATCTATCGGACATTCGTCGGTAAGTATTGTCTCTTGTGCCGAAATTTGCCACAATAACGCGCACTTTAACATTGAACACCTGATTAAAATTGCCTATGTTTTAGAAGTTGATATGGCCGAATTTTTCAAAAATGTATAGCCTTGCATGTGTATTTTAGAAACTATTTTATTTTTTTATATGTCTAAATAGAGCAACTGTTTAATGCGTGCCGTTTTACAATTTTTTATATGGTTTTATTATATATTCTAATACAATTTGTATAAAATGCATGACATGTAAAGCTAAATTTATTATTTGCTTTTAAGGTTATTTTTCAAGGTTATCTTGTATAGTTGCAATACGGTTTCACTGCAAAACTCTAAAAACAGAGGTACTTTTATGCTCACTACTATACTCAAACGCAATGGAGCGACACAAGAGTTTCTCCCCTATAAAATAGAAGACGCCATACGAAAATCTTTCAAAAGCGAGAATACGACTTACGACCACAATGTCTTTCTAAATCTTATGGAGCGTTTAAAAACAAAACGTGTAGCAGCCGTTGAAGATATCCAGGACATGATAGAACAAGAGTTGTATCGCGCGCGTTATTTTGATGTGATGCGCTCTTTTATGATATATCGCCATACCCACAAAATGCAGCGTGAGCATATCTTCGGACTTGGTGAAGATACAACTTATATAAACTCCACACAAACTATAGAAGAGTATGTTAGCGGGAATGATTGGCGCATTAAAGCCAACTCAAATACAGGATACTCAAATGCCGGACTGATAAATAACACTGCCGGTAAAGTAATAGCAAATTATTGGCTTGACAAAATCTATTCAAAAGAGGAAGGACAAGCCCATAGAAACGGCGATTATCATATTCACGATTTGGATTGTTTGACTGCTTATTGCGCCGGTTGGAGCTTGAGAAATCTTTTAAACGAAGGGTTTAACGGGGTTCGCGGACGCGTAGAGAGCAGGTCTCCTAAACATTTCAGGGAAGCTTTAGGGCAGATGGCTAACTTTTTAGGCATATTGCAAGCCGAATGGGCGGGAGCGCAAGCGTTTAGTTCGTTTGACACTTATCTTGCGCCTTATGTTTTCAAAGATGATTTATCGTTTGCTTCCGTAAAAAAAGCTGTACGGAGTTTTGTATATAACTTAAATGTGCCTGCTCGCTGGGGACAAAGTCCTTTTACAAATATCACAATTGATTGGGTAGTTCCGGAGGATTTGAAAGAGCAATATCCGACGATAAACGACATACATATTTTTAAAAATCTGGAAAATGAAGCGTTGCTTTCAAAAGCAAAAGAGCGCGGTGTGAAATCATTGGAAGAGCTAACATATAAACATTTCCAACCCGAAATGAATTTAATAAACCGCGCATATTATGAGGTTATGACCGAGGGAGATAAAAACGGGCAACCTTTTACATTTCCGATACCAACTGTGAATATCACGGAAGATTTTGATTGGTATGGAGAAAATACGGATATTTTATTTGAAAATACGGCAAAAATTGGCTCAAGTTATTTTCAAAATTTTATAGGAAGTCAGTACACTAAAGACGATCAGGGCAATCTCATCCCAAATGACAAAGCATATAAACCAGGACATGTAAGAAGCATGTGCTGCCGTTTGCAGCTTGATTTGAGAGAACTCTTAAAACGAGGCGGGGGACTTTTTGGAAGCGCTGAAATGACCGGAAGCATCGGCGTAGTTACAATAAATATGGCACGATTGGGATATCTTTATAAAGGTGATAAGCAAAAACTTTACAGCGAGCTTGAAAAACTGCTTGACATGGCAAAATCTACGCTGGAGAAAAAACGTGTGTTTGTACAAGAGATGTATAACAGAGGATTATATCCTTATACGAAAAGATACCTCAAAGGGTTTAACAACCACTTTTCAACCATCGGCGTAAACGGCATAAATGAGATGATTTTGAATTTTACAAACGCCGAATACAGCATAACGGACAAAAGAGGCGAGGATATGGCTATGGAGATATTAAACTTCATAAGAGAAAAAATGACACACTATCAAGAGAGTAGCGGCAATCTTTATAATCTTGAAGCAACGCCTGCCGAAGGTACAACTTACCGTTTTGCAAAAGAGGATAAAAAACGTTTTCCGGATATTATACAAGCTGGTGATGGAGAAAATATCTACTACACAAACTCTTCGCAACTTCCCGCCAACTTCACCGATGACTTATTTGAATCTCTTGATAAACAAGATGAACTTCAATGTCTCTATACCGGCGGAACGGTTTTGCATCTTTACATGCGAGAGCGCATAAGTTCAAGCGAGGCTTGCAGAAAGCTTGTAAAAAATATCATAACCAACTATAAGCTTCCTTATATCACCATAACGCCCGTCTTTTCTATTTGCGAAAAACATGGGTATTTGGCGGGAGAACACGAATACTGTCCCAAATGTGACGAAGAACTTTTACTAGAATATCAAAAAGAGCAAGGAGAATCAAATGATGAACGAAAAATTAGCTAAAGAGCTAGCGCATAAACGCACAAAATGCATGGTTTATACGAGAGTTATGGGTTATCATCGCCCTGTTGAAAGTTTCAATCTCGGCAAAAAAGGCGAGCATAAAGAGCGCGTAAAATTTACTGAAAAATGTTGCGGTTAAGTTTAAATATATCCGAATAAAGATAGTTGTCATTGGTTAAAAATTGCAAAGAGGTTGCCAAATCCATTTTTGACATAACGCCTTTTACTATGCTTGATTACCCAAATCATTTGGCATGTATTGTTTGGTTTGCGGGATGCAATATGCGTTGTTCTTACTGCTACAATCCGCATATAGTTTTGGGGAAAGGTAAAAAAAGCGAAGAAGAGCTTTTAGAGTTTTTGCAAAAAAGAGCAAAACATCTTGAAGGCGTGGTTTTGAGCGGCGGAGAGTGTACTCTTTATAAAAAATTGGTCGATTTGTGCATTAAGATAAAAGGACTTGGATTTAAAATAAAACTTGATACAAACGGCAGTAATCCAAACGTCTTAAAGCAACTTATAAAACAAAACTTAATAGATTTTGTATCGCTTGATTTTAAAGCCCCTAAAACTCTATTCAAAAGTATTACGTTCTCGAATTTTTATGATGCTCTTATTGATTCGCTGCAAATTTTGCAATCAAACGACATATCATTTGAGGTTCGCACCACCGTACACATAGATATCCTAAACGAACATGCAATAAACGAAATATCCGACATTTTGCTTGAAAATGGTTATAGTGGTATTTATTATCTGCAAAAATACCTACATGTAGAACAAACTTTAGGAAAAATGCAAAATCCTATAAAAATTTTTGACAAAAACTTGTTATCAGACAAAATAAAAATTGAGTTTAGAAATTAGAAAACAGTTAGTGAAATTGATTTTTACAGCAATCTATGCAAAATACCTCTAAAAAATACCAAATTTCTTTATCCGTATTCTTGCTGAACTTATACCAATTAAAGTAAAAAGGCAAAATTTTAGAGATAGATTGTTTAATGTTCATATTAAATATTTTTATAAAAAATTGTCTGTAACGACTTTGAATAAAAAAATAGTTATTTGTAGACCGCACGGCGGATTTAACGATATGCTTGTAAGAATTGAAAAATGCTACGAATATGCAAAATCGCATAATAGACTTTTATACATAGACACTAGCCGTTCCGGATTTTTGGACGATTTTGATAAATATTTCATCGCGCCCGAAGGGGTATTTTTGAATCTCTCGCATATACTATCTCTTGGATGCGAGGAGTTCGATCGTAAAAAATTGAAAATAATCATCAACGGTTCATTTAATACGCAAGTCGTATTTGATTTTTCAAAAGATTATGACGACCGGATTTTAATATACGAGGAGAGTGGAGGAGGAAGTAGATCCATCTTGATGCTTGAAAAGCTATCGCTTAAAGATAATATTAAAACACATATTCGCACTATCGTTGACTCTCTTGGCGAATATGATGCCATACATGTGCGAAACTCCGACTATAAAACAGATTATAAAAAAATTTTTGCGCAAATTAATGATAAATTAAATGAAAAAATTGTACTTTGTACGGATAGTTACGAGTGTCAAACTTATGCAAAAAAACTTTGGGGAGACAGACTTCAAATAGTTACAAACATCCCCAACACAAAAGGAAAGCCATTACATACAAACAAAAAACTTGACAGGTTTCAGACAAACATCAATACACTTACAGACCTATTTATTCTAGCATGCAGTAAAAATCTATACTTTACCTCAATGAAAAAAGGGTGGATTTCAGGCTTTGGTAATCTTGCTAAAAATCTGCATGAGCGTCAGGATTTGATTTGTAAATTGTTGTATAAATAACCTTTTATGTAGATCAAAGCTGTGCCGAATGATAAACCTGCAGCAAAATAAACTTCGTTAGAATTATTTAAAAGCATTTTGCCTTTTTAGTATCAAAAAGCAACAAATTTATTTGCATAAAATAAAAAATACCATTAAGGCTTTTTATTTAGATTCAACTTTATATTTTTAAGGATATAATAAAATCCGCATAAGAAAATAATGGGATTAAAATGCATAAAAATATTATAGACTTAGCCAAAACTTGCCTTGGTTGCAAAAAGCCATCCTGTCAAAAAGGCTGTCCTGTGAACACGCCTATTGCCGAAATGATAAAGCTATTTTTGGCAGGAGAGATAACAAAAGCCGGCGATATGCTATTTAGCAATAATCCTCTCTCGTCTATCTGTTCTATTGTCTGTCCGCACGAAAAACACTGCGAGGGGCATTGCATTTTAAATAAAAAATTCACGCCTGTTAGCGTAGGAGAGATAGAAAACCATATTTCCGATAGATATATTAGAGATAAAACCTTTGAAAAACCGGCATTTAACGGAAAAAATATAGCTATCGTGGGAAGCGGACCTGCCGGAATTTCACTTGCCATTATAATGGCGCAAAAAGGTTATGGTATAACAATGTACGACGAAAACGACAAAATCGGGGGAGTCTTAAGATATGGGATACCAAACTTTAGACTTGAAAAAAGCATATTGGATACTTTCGAAAAGAGACTAAAGGAGCTTGGCGTAGCCATTAGACCCCATACGCTGATAGGTAAAAATATCAAAATAGACGAATTGTTTAGAGACGGTTTTGGTGCTATTTTTATAAGTACGGGAGTTTGGTCGCCAAAAAAACTTAATATCAAGGGTGAAAGTTTAGGAAATGTACACTTTGCGATTGATTATCTAAAAACCCCGTCTGCTTACCATTTGGGCGATAATGTGATTGTGTTGGGAGCGGGAAACGTTGCTATGGACGTAGCAAGAACTGCGGCAAGAAGCGGCTCTAAAAATGTAACGGTAGTATACAGAAAAGGGCTTGAGGATATGCCTGCCGAAAAGCATGAGATAGAATGTGCTAAAATTGACGGCGTGCGTTTTGAATTTTACAAAGAGCCTCTGGAACTATGCGCTAACGGTCTTAAATATCGTTTGAGCAATGAGGTTGGCGAGGATGGTTTTTTGAAAGCGGATTCTATTCTGATAGCGGTCAGTCAAAACCCGAGAGATTTAATAGTCTCAAACAATAAAGGCATAGACGTAAATGAAAGGGGATTGATTGTAACTGATGAATCTGGCAGAACGACACAACAAGGCATATTTGCATCTGGAGACGTGGTAACCGGAGCAAGAACAGTAGTTGAGGCGGTTAGTTTTTCAAAACGAGTAGCGATTGCTATAGATGAGTATTTTTCGCAACAAAATACAAGTGCGTAATTTAACTCATTAAATTAAGCGCTTTATGTTCGCAACAATATCAAAAAGAGATTTCATATCGCATAAAAAATTATGTTAGTTTGATATAAAAATCTATTTTGTTTTTTTATTTGGATACAAGATGCCACCGATAATTAGCGATATTTTCATTGTCTGTTTTTTGTGCCGCAATTAAAAATAAAACGGTTTTTGCTTGACAATTTTCATCAATGTTAAACAATCTACCAAAACTCTTCTTGTATAATTAAATGTGATATTTAACATTATTTTAAAATAACTTGTTATTGTTTTTGTTTGGCATAAATCAGGCTGCATGTATTTCAAGATTTTTATTAAAATCCTTGAATTTTTAATTTTTTAACAGTAGAATTTGATTTTTATTACTAATAGGGGTTTTCATGAAATTTACGCAATATCTGCCAAGAAGCGTAATGGTATTTAAAAATTACAAACCGAATATGTTCACAGCTGATTTGATGGCAGGCGTTACCGTTGCGATTGTTGCATTGCCGCTCGCGATGGCTTTTGCTATAGCAAGCGGAGTAGAACCTGAGAGAGGACTTTTTACCGCCATAGTCGCAGGGTTTATTATTTCCGCTTTCGGTGGAAGCAAATATCAAATAGGCGGACCTACCGGCGCTTTTGTCGTCGTACTTTATGCGATAATGCTTAAACACGGTTATGACGGTCTTGTGATGGCTGTTTTTTTGGCCGGTATTATGCTTATGTTTATGGGATTTTTTAGGCTTGGAAATATCATCAAATTTATCCCGTATCCTGTTACCGTAGGATTTACCACAGGTATCGCGCTTATCATATTTACTTCGCAAATCAAGGATTTTTTGGGACTTCCTATAGACTCTATGCCTGCGGATTTTGTGGAACAGGTAAAAACTTACGGCGCATTCATTAAAGATATTTCGTTTATTTCACTCGCTCTTGGTGTTTTTGGAATTTTTATTATTCTTGCATGTAAGCGTTTTTGTCCAAAGATTCCAGGTCCCATAGTTGTCATTATCGTTTTGTCCATTATAGTAACTCTTTTTAATTTGCCGGTTGATACGATAGGAAGTAAGTTTGAAAGTATCCCAAATATGTTGCCAAGCCCTGCTCTACCCATATTTTCGCTTGAAAAAATTAGAGCCGTATTTCCAGACGCCGTAACCATCGCTATTTTAGGAGCCATAGAGTCACTCTTGTCGGCAGTTGTAGCAGATGGAATGACGGGCGATAGACACCACTCGAACAAAGAATTGGTGGCTCAAGGTTCTGCCAATATTTTATCCATAATCTTCGGCGGAATAGCAGCCACAGGAGCAATAGCAAGAACCGTAACAAATATCAAAGCCGGAGCATTTAGTCCGCTTGCCGGTATGTTTCACGCTCTATTTTTATTAGCTTTTATGTTCTTTTTATCGTCTCTCATACTACTTATTCCACTTTGCGCTTTATCGGCTATACTTGTGATAGTCGCTTGGAATATGAGCGAATTCCATCACTTTAAATCAATACTTTTAAATTCCGAAAGACACGATGCTATAGTGCTTGTAACTACATTTTCATTGACTGTGTTCATAGATTTAAATATGGGCGTTCAAACGGGAATAATGATGGCAGCGTTATTATTTATCAAGCGAATGATAGACGTAACACAGATAACAGATAAAAAAGCCGCTATAAAAGATTTGGATTTTGACGCGGTAAATTATGACGAGGAGCTTGACGATGCCGATGCTTTATCCAAAAAACATGTACCCGAAGGCGTTGAAGTTTACGAGATAGGAGGTCCTTTTTTCTTTGGCATCGCAGATAAATTAAAAGGGGTGTTGGATGTAGTTTCAACTCCGCCTAAAGTCTTTATACTAAGAATGAGAAAAGTGCCGATGATAGATGAGACGGGATATCATGCGCTGGAAGAATTTTACGACATGTGCAAAACCAAAAATACCGTTTTAATACTCTCGGGAGTATCAAAAGAGATAAAAAAGAGACTTGTCAAAAAAGGGATGGATAAACTTTTAGGCGCGCATAATATCACAAATCATATTGATAACGCACTCATCCGCGCCTCAGAAGTTTTAGAGTATAATATTTCAAATCACTAAAATTAAAGGGCTATAATGCAAAGAAAACACATATACAATCCAAATTCAAATGAAGATTTAAACAACCGTAAAATTTTTGGCGGCAATCCGCATGGAATTTTGAACTTCACAAAAGCAAAATATACATGGGCGTTAAAACTTTGGGATGTTATGGAAGCAAACACTTGGTTTCCTCGTGAAGTTGATACGACAAATGATGTGGTGGACTATAACAAAAATCTTACCGCTTCCGAAAAGCGTATGTACGACCTTGTCTGGTCACAACTAATCAGTATGGATAGTTTTCAAACAAACAATTTGGCTGACAATATTAATCCCTACATCACAGCCCCCGAAGTCAATGCCTGTCTTGCGCGTCAAGCATACGAAGAAGCAAACCACTCCAAATCTTATGCCGTTATGGCGGAAGCAATATGCGATAATACCGATTTAATATATGAGATGGAAAAACATGATGAAGTTTTGCGCAAAAAAAACGATTATATCTCAAGCGTATACGAGCAATTGGCAGGCAATGTAACTGAAGAGAAGATAGTGCTTGCAATGTTTGCAAATCAGATATTGGAAGGGCTTTATTTTTACTCAGGATTCGCCTCCGTATACTCTTTAGCAAGAGCGGGCAAAATGCTTGGAAGTGCGCAAATGATAAGATTTATTCAACGAGATGAAATAACCCATTTACTGCTTTTCCAAAATATGATAAACAGTACTCAAAAAGAACGCCCCAACCTTTTTACAAAAGAGCTTAAAGATAAAGTCTATGATATGTTCAAAACTGCAGGTGCATTAGAGATAGAGTGGGGTAAATACATCACTCAAAATCAAATCATGGGCTTCACCGACGACATCATAGAACAATATATACAATACTTAATAGACGAAAGACTCAAAGCCGTTGGATTTGAAAAGCTATACAATGCAACGCATCCGATAAAATGGGTGGATGATTTTTCGCGCTTTAACGACCAAAAAACAAACTTTTTTGAAGGAAACGTAAGTAACTACAGCAAAGGAAGCTTATCCTTTGACGATTTTTAGATTTTTGCATAAAGGTGCAAATAATGAGCGAATTTAATTCAAAGATAATAATGCAAAAATGTCAAAAATTGGCGGATGAAATATCCGCTCAAGTACAAATTGACAAGAATTTGTATAATGCTTTTGTGAGTATAGAAAGGGAGCTTTTTACCCCTAAAGGCTTTAGGCATCAAGCTTATAAGCTCGACCCGCTTCCTTTGTCACAAAATCAATGGATAAGTTCGCCTTTAACAGTCGCGAAGATGACTTTAGCGTTAGAGATAGACAAGGATACGGATTCCGTGCTGGAGGTTGGCTGCGGAAGCGGATATCAAGCGGCAATTTTATCAAAGCTTATCAGGAGAGTTTTTACTATAGAGAGGATTGAGCCTCTGCTTTTGGAAGCCAAAAAATGTTTCAAAATGCTTGGAATTTCAAATATACATGCAAGGTTTGACGACGGACAGAGAGGTTGGAGAGATTATGCACCGTTTGACAGAATACTTTTGTCTGCTTCAACCGAAAAAGTACCCGAAGTTTTATTTGAACAACTTAAAGAAAACGGGATTTTGGTAGCGCCTATGGAAGTTCCCGTTAAACCCTCTCAAAAATCTTCTGAACAGAGCATCTCGCAACTAATCACGCAATTTATAAAGACAAAAAACGGCATAAGGATAAAGACTTTGGAAGAGTGTTTGTTTGTGCCGATATTGGATGGCACAAGCAGATAAAATCGACAAACTAACAAGGTGTTACTTGTTTTAACAATCGTTTTTAGTGTTAAAATTATTTGCGGTAATAATCGTTTTGGCCTGTGATTTTATTAAATCGCTTCTTACATGTAGGGTATTTATCGCCGACAACTTCGAAAAACTACCAAAAGATAGCTTCTGTACGCTATTTTTAATGTCAGCAAAGTAGCATCAACATTAAAAATACTCTTTTAAAGTCGTTACTTGGGATAAACTAAAAGGGCTACGATTGCCATTTTAAGTCCGAATGAAATTACTATGGATGATAAGTTTATTGGCATTTTGATAAAGACTAACAGATAAAATATAGTTGAATTTATTTAAATCGACCGATTAAACAATCAAACGATACCAACCTATCTAATCTCCAATATCTCTTTTATCATTAGTTGCGGGGTTATCAATCCTCTAAAATTATTCTTTGAGATGCTGAAAACTATATCCACAATATCGCCTTTTTTTATATCTTGCGAACAGTTAAAAAACAAGGATTCTATATGCCTATTATCGTTTGAGCGCAAAATAAGCTTTTTATGCCGTCCATCTTTGCCCACAGATTTTACGACTTTAACGGTCATATTTTTCAACGTAAATAACGGCTTTGGATTTTTTTGTCCGTAAGGTCCGTAATCTTCCAAAATATCCAATAATTCAAAATCTATTGCTTCCGGTTCTATCTCGCCAAAACTGTCATCAAGCGCAGTATGCTCTTTTAGGCATAAATTTTTTATACTTTCATTTATTTGCTTTTTAAAAATCTCCATATTGTCTTTTAAGATAAGCACGCCGGCAGCTCCAAAATGCCCTCCAAATCCAAGTAACAAATCAGACTGTTCCGTAATCAAGGAGAGTATATCAACGCCTGTGATACTTCTAGCGCTCCCTTTAGCATAATTACCTTTGAGCGAAAAAACAATGGACGGTTTTTTAAATCTTTTCGTAAGTCTTGAAGCAACTATGCCAACAACCCCCTCATGCCACTCTTCGCCCCAAATAACAATGATATTATCATCTTCGTTTACAAGCTTCAGCGATATTTCAAGCAATGCTTTTTCTTCTTCTTTTCTGCGTTCATTTATGCCTATTATCTCTTCAAGGCGCGCTAAAGCTTCTCTTTTTGAAGACGATTTTAAAAATCCGTAAGAAAATAACGCATCTTCCATTCGCCCCGAACTATTCAAGAGCGGCGAGATTAAAAATGATACGTCTTCACTATCAAAATGCTCTTTTTTGAAAGCCTCTCTAATCGCCGCAAATGCGGGACGATTTGAATAATTCAAAAGTCTCAACCCGCTTTTTACCATCGTGCGATTTATATCTTTCAAATCCATCATATCAGCAACAATAGCAATCGAAAGCATGTCCAAAAACTTACTAAGTTCATATTCGTAACCGCAAACCTCTTTTATTGCAGCGACAAGATACCAAGCGACTTGTGCGCCGCATATATCACTATTTGGAAATTCGCAATCTTTTTGTTTTGGATTTACAATCGCATATGCATCCGGAAGTAATACGGGCGGAGTATGATGATCCGTAATGATGAGGTCAATCCCTCGCTCTTTGCAAATTTGCGCCGCTTCAACGGACGAAATACCGTTGTCAACGGTAATGATAACGTCTGCTTGTATTCTATCTAGAATTTGAGGATTTAAACCGTATCCATCCGAAAAACGATTTGGTATCTCAACGCTGTGCTTTATGCCAAAATCGTCAAAAAACTCACTTAAAATGACGGAAGATACTACGCCGTCTACATCATAATCACCGACTATCGTTATTTTTTCACTGTTTTGTATGGCTGCTTTTATGCGAAGGGCAGCCTTTTTGATATCTTTAAATAAAAATGGCGAGGGGATAAGAGAAAGTTTTGTATGGCAATCATTCTCAAAGCGTTTTTTGAGAAGTTCTCTAATCGACTCTTTATTTAATTTAGTCATTTTTTCTATGCTTCATAGAAGCTTTTGCAAAAGCCAAAATCACCTCATTCGGACTTGTAAGTCTGGATGTAAATTCCGGATGAAATTGAACTCCCAAAAACCAAGGATGGTCTTTAAGCTCCATTGCTTCAATCAGCCCGTCGCTTTCGCCGCAAACTTCAAAACCATTTTCTTCCATCGCTTTTCTATAAGTCGGATTTGCCTCGTAACGATGGCGATGCCGCTCTCTTATTTGCGCTTTATCATTATAAACCGTCCTCAAAAGCGAACCCTCTTTTGTATTGCATCTATAAGAACCCAGTCTCATAGTGCCGCCCAATGGGCTTTGAAAAGTCCTAACTTGCTTTAAGCCGGAAGTGTCGTTAAATTCGTCTATCAGATATATGGCGGGGTTTTTGCACTCCGCGTTAAATTCGGTAGAGTTTACATCTTCCAAGTTAAGTATATTTCTGCAAAACTCTATGATAGAAAGCTGCATTCCAAGACAAATACCAAGATACGGCACTCGATTTTCTCTAGCATATTTTATAGCGGCTATCTTGCCTTCTATGCCTCTCGTTCCAAAACCTCCCGGAACCAATATACCGTCTACATCGCTCAGTGCGCCGTTGGCTCCATTCTCTTCTATTGATTCGCTGTCTATCCATTTCAAATTTACTTTCGCATCTAAATGTGCGCCTGCATGTATAAAAGATTCGGTGAGAGATTTGTACGACTCTTTCAAATCAAGATATTTTCCCACAAATCCTATAGTTATCTCATCTTTTGGAGCAATAACTCTTTTTACCAAAGTATTCCAAATCTCCATATCAAGATTTTGCTTTTGAAGTTCCAAAGTTTCGGCGATAGGAGTCAAAATATCCTCTTTCAAAAAATTCAGCGGAACTTGATATATAGTTGGCGCATCTGTAGACTCTATAACGCTGTTTCTCTCTACACCGCAAGAAAAAGCCAATTTGTTTTTAAGCTCTTTGGGCAAAGATATTTCGGTTCTACATATAAGCATATCCGGGGTTATACCTATGCGTCTTAACTCTTGAACGGAATGCTGTGTCGGTTTTGTTTTGAGTTCTCCGGCTACTTTTATATATGGAATGAGCGTAAGATGTATATTGTAAGCTCTTTTTCTACCTACCTCATTTCTTAAAGCCCTTATAGCTTCCAAAAACGGAAGTCCCTCTATATCGCCTACTGTGCCGCCTATCTCCACGATGAGTATGTCTCTGTTTCTGCCGGCTTTCTTTATCCTGTCTACTATCTCTCCTACAATATGAGGTATCACTTGTATAGTTTTGCCAAGATAGTCGCCGCGTCTCTCTTTTTCTATTACACTTAAATAGACTCTGCCTGTAGTAAAATTATTTATTTGCGACAAATTTTCATCTAAAAATCGCTCATAATGCCCCAAATCCAAATCCGTTTCCGCTCCGTCGTCCGTTACAAAAACCTCTCCATGCTCAAGCGGACTCATTGTGCCCGGATCCACATTTATATAAGGGTCAGCTTTTAATATGCTTACTCTGAGTCCCATATGTTTTAAAAGAGTAGCTAAACTTGCCGCCGCTATACCTTTGCCAAGAGAACTCAAAACCCCGCCTGTTACAAATATATATTTAGTATTTTGCGACGATGTCATAAAATTTTTCCTGTATTATTTTTAGTTTTACGATTATAGCTAAGTAAAAGTTATAAAATCGTTATTGGAATATAAAATCACAATTTCATATAAAAATTTGCAAATGTTGGTTCTATTTTTTTAAGCCAAATGATGTGATAATATATTAAATTAATAAGCCTTGAAGGAGATGACATGTATTTAAAATCATCGCTTTTTTTATGCGTGCTGATTATAGAAGGAGCTACTATGTTAAATGCGGACGCTGTGAAAAATGTTGAGATACCTATAAAAAAAGTCTCTTTGTTCTCATCCGGAGTTGGCTATTTTGAACATAAAGGAGTTTTAGATGGTTCTATTGAGCTAACCTTACCCTTTCAAAATAACGCTATGAATGACGCGCTAAAATCTCTCGTCATTTATGACCCGTCAACTTCCGCGCCGTTTGTTAGTTATCCATCCGAAGAGACACTTAAAAAAACACTGGAGGATTTAAAAATAAACCTCTCAAACAATCCAACCATACCACAAATATTAAGCTCTTTGAAAGGAGCAGAGATAGAGATTTATACGCCTGATAAAATCATCGGAAAAATTATAGGCACACAAGTAAATAGAGAAAAAAATTATGACGAACTATCGCTTTTTGTTGATAATAATATAAAAATTGTCCCTTTAAATAACGTAACTTCCTATAGATTTACGGATGCTAAAATATCGGATGATTTTAATCGTGCGCTTGAAATTGCGCTGAATCTGCGCAACGAAAATATGAAGAACATACATGTTTATCTGCCCTCGAATACAAAAAGAGAGATTGCGCTAAGCTATGTGATAACTTCTCCTGTTTGGAAAGCAACTTATAGACTTGATTTGAGTGATAAAAACCCTTTTTTGCAAGGATGGGCGATAGTAGACAATGCAGGTAACACGTATTGGAAAGATGTCGAACTTTCGCTGGTGGTAGGTCGTCCGATATCATTTATCCAGCCGCTTTATGCGCCTTATTATGTAAATAGACCGACGTTGCCTTTGTCAATAGCAGGATTTGCTGAGGCCACGGTTTTTGAGAGAGGATATCGCGAAAACAAAAGCTCATATGATAAAATGGCTATGACTAAGGAATTAAGGCAAGATAGATACGACGAAATATCCGAAGTGTCTATGGATATGGAAAGTCTTGAATTGTCATCACCGTCATTAGCACAAAATTATCAAACAGCCAATACCAACGACATCGGGGAACAATTTGTATTTACCGTAAAAAATCCGGTAACTTTAGAGCGCAGACAAAGTGCTATGATACCGCTTGTACAAAGTCATGTCGAGTTGAAAAAAGTATCCGTATTTTCAGCGCAAAAATTTTTATCGGGACAAATTGCAAATCCTTCGCTTGGAGTCGAGCTTAAAAATGATTCCGGTATGAAACTGCCCGCCGGACCTATATCCGTGTATGAAGACGGCTCTTATGCCGGAGATGCGTTGATAGAATTTTTAGGACAAAACGAAAAATGCCTCATCTCTTATGGCGATGATTTAGACATTACAGGACTTCTATCGCAATCTCAAAATTCTTATATAAGTTTGGTAAAAATTAATAAAGGCGTCTTACATGTAACACAAAAAATCGTTTATGAAAAAAACTATTTATTCAAAAACTATGCCAAAAAAACAAAAAATCTAATCTTGGAACATCCTTTTGTAAATAATGCTAAGCTTATACAACCTTCAAAATACAGTGAAAAAACTGGTGCACTCTATCGTTTTGAGATACGATTGCCGGCAGACAATGAGTTGAAATATACTGTAAAAGAGGAGTTGCCATACGTTAATACTTTTTCTATTTTGGACTTTGATATAAAAACTTTGATAAGTTACTCCAACAATAAAGAGATACCGCAAAACGTAAAAGCTGCATTTGAAAAAACTATTGCTCTGTTAAATAATATAAGCGATGCAGAGAATAGACTAAATGCGGCGCAAAAAGAGTTGGGTTCAAAGGAGAGCGAACATAGACGAATTATCAGTAATATAGAAGCTGTAGGCAAAGATAGCATCGAGGGTAAAACATATATAAAAAGGTTGACCGCTCTTGATGACGAGTTTGAAAAAATGGGCGTAAAAATAGAAAAATTGCGTGATGACTTAGCAAAATCTCAAAAAGTTTACAAGGATTATGTAGAAAAACTAAATATATAAAATATTGACGATTTTGCCTACATGTAGAGTTGTATAACAATCTCTACATGTATAGATAGTAACTTGCTTTAAAAACAAAATATCAAAAGTAGAAAAACTAAGTAATTTTGACATAAACTTGAAAAACCATTCAACAACTCTCTAAAATACATTGTTTGTTAGCAAATTTGATACGCGCCTTAAATCCAATGCCCTTGCCTGAATCTCTTTGCTTATAGAAACGATATTACTCTGCCCCTACCATAAGTTACATACTTACCAGATTTTGCGCTTGTTTTATCTTTAACGTAAGCATATAAACCAATAGCATTTGTGCTTTATCTATTGCTTCTCTGTCTGATGTATACTCATGTTTTCTCCTTATCAAATTTTGCATATAAATGACCAAAAAATTCCAAAATATTTTTGCATGTTCTATATCAAAAATAGGTTTCTTAACCATAAGATATTGTCTTGCTTCCTCATATTCCTCATCTATTGCAGGTTCTTTCGCGTTAAAAAGTGGTTTTACACTTTTTAAAATAGAAGTAAAACTAACAGAAAGAAATATAATTATAGTATACCATTCAACATTTCCATGGTTGAAAATAATAATATAAATTGCTATATTGGCAGCATGGGTAAATGATATAGTGCACCAAACGCATAATTATAATCCTTGATAACTATCGGATATTTGTCATAATCTCTCAAATATCACCTCTATTGTTTTATTAACTTTAAAAACTCAAATAACATTATTTTTCAAAAATTACTCTGTATTCTCTGCTCTCGTTGTTATTCATAGTGTCTTTATTCCCTTGTAAAAACCATAATAGCTGTCGTTAGTCGAGCTACATGTACTAACTGTTAGAATGCGGGATTAATATTTTGTATGTAGTGTTTTACAGTAAATTTGTTTTTGATGTTTTGCGGATTTGAGATTAAAACCAAATTTAATGGTTTTTATTTTTACCCACTATCTTTTCATGCCATTCCAGCAGTGTTTTTTCAAAACCTATACCGTTTGAATGATAAAAACTAACGGGGATTTGTGTATATGTTTGCTTTACCCATCCGCCAAAATCATGCGGATAGAGATATCCTTTATTTAAAGGGCTTTTCAAATGTTCCGGCACTTTTAAAGCGCGTTCTTCGCTGACATATTTTTGCGCTTTGCCTATAGCTATATAAGAGCTGTTGGACTTTGGACTGGAGGCAAGATATACGACGCATTGGGCAAGTATAATGCGAGCTTCAGGATAGCCTATTTTGCTAACTAACAACAGTGTGTTAGCCGCTACTCCAAGTGCGTTTGGATTCGCATTACCTATGTCTTCGCTAGAAAGTATGGCCAACCTTCTCGCGATAAAATCGGGGCTTTCACCGCCGTCTATCAATCTTGCCAAATAATACAAAGCGGCGTCTATATCGCTGCCTCTTACGCTTTTTATCATTGCGGATATTAGGTTATAGTGAGTATCGTCACTGCTAACGCCATCTTTCAACGCGTGCGGACGAAGATTTTTTAATAACTTCAAATCAATACTGTTGCTTACATGTAGAGCATACTCCAAAAGATTTAACAGTGATCTGCTATCTCCGGCGCTGGAATTTATAAGATATGATTTTGCCTCTTTATCTATTGTAAATTCGAGCTTTTTTCGCACGCGCTCCAACACTTCTTCCAAATCTTTAAATTCAAGCTGCTTAAATTCAAATAACATGGCGCGCGACCTGATGCCTGCCGTCAATGAAAAATAAGGATTTTCCGTTGAAGCGCCGATAATTATGGCGGTATTGTTCTCCATAGGTATCAAAAGAACTTCTTGCTGCGTTTTTGAGAGTCTATGCACTTCGTCTATAAATATAATGGGTTTTGTAAGAGTATTTTGATACTGCGCGAAGATTTTACGAAATTCTTCAACTTTCAAACTTGTAGCGTCAAGTTCATAAAAAGGACTGTTTAGTATATTTGCCACGACTCTTGCCATCGTCGTTTTGCCTGTGCCGGGGGGTCCGAAAAACATAGAGTGCGGCATTTTGCCGCTTTTTAAAAGTTTAAAAAACGGCGCATTTGGGTTTGTTAAATGCTTTTGTCCGCATATATCTTCTATTTTTTTTGGTCTAAAAGCTAAGCTCAAATTTTCCATTAGTAGTAGACTTTATTTTCTTTTAAAAAATCGCGCAATCCTTCATACTCGGCATTTGTCAAAAAGCGATGTCTGCCGCTTTTTAAAACTCCGAGATCCACTATGCCGTAACTTACGCGTTTCAAATCAACTATTTCCGCATCAAAATGAGCGAAAAATCTTCTGAGTTCTCTGTTTTTCCCTTCGCTTATCATAACTTTGAGCTTTGTGTATCCGCTGCTGCTTCCAAATATTTGATACGATAAAAACGGTGCAAAACTCATGCTTTTTACTTTACTGTGCGAATGCGCGCCTTTAGACGCATCAAGAAGTTCAAGTCCGTTTTGCATAGCGTATATCATGGCTTCGCTGACAACACCTCTTATTTTTATGTAGTAAACTCTTTCAAGATCGCTTTTCATCAAAGCCGAAGCGATAGCCGCTGCGTCCGTCAATAAAAGCAATCCCTCACTTGCAAAATCCAATCTTCCCACACTCGTAAAATGCGCAAATTTTTTGGGCAAAGTATCAAATACTGTCCTTCTGCCTCTATCGTCTTTTTTGCTTACAAGCTCGCCTTTTGGCTTGTTATAAACAATGACGGTAAATTCCTCTTTTTTAAATACTCTATTGTTATTTACCTCAACAGCATCGTCATAGCTTACTTTGAGAGACAAATCCGTATTCGTTTTACCGTTTACCCTTACTTTGCCCTCTTGTATCAGCTTATCGGCTTCACGGCGCGAATATTTTGTGTTGTGCGAAATAAATTTATTCAGACGCATAAGTTCGTTCATCAAGATATCCCCGCTTCTATCAAATCATGAATATGCAAAACTCCTATCGGCATGTTTTCTTTATTTACAACAACCAACATTTGTATTTTGTGCTGTTCTAAAAACACCAGAGCATCGCTTGCTAACATATCTTTGTTGTTTAGAGTTTTGGGGTTTTTAGTGGCATATGTTAGAGTTGGAGAATTTATGGAAAAATCATCTTCCATCAAAGCGCGCCTCAAATCTCCATCGCTCAAAACAGCGCTTAGTTTTTTCTCTTTATCGACAAGTATGACATTTCCCAGCCTACCGCAAGTCATAGTATTTATAACATCTTTTAAAGGAGCTTGTTCGTCGGAAATCGGTAGTTCAACCCTCATAATATCTTTTACTTTTACAAATAGTTTTTTACCAAGCGCGCCGCCGGGATGAAACGAGGCGAAATCCTCTTTTTTGAAATTTCTCTTTTTCATCAAACAAACAGCAAGAGCGTCTCCAAGAGCCAATGTTAAAGTAGTCGAACATGTAGGGGCAGCATCCAAAGGGCATGCCTCTTTTTCCACATCTATAGGCAAAAAGATATCGCTGTATTTTCCTAAAGAACTTTTTTTCGATTTTGCTAAACCGATAAGCGGAATATTAAATCTTTTTACATGTGGAAGTATGCGTATCAACTCTTCACTTTCGCCGCTGTAGCTAATGGCAAGCACTCCGTCGTCTTTTCCTATCATTCCAAGGTCTCCGTGCATAGCCTCCGTGGGATGTAAAAAAAAGCTGCTCGTTCCCGTGCTGGCAAAAGTTGCGGCTATTTTTGCCCCTATAAGTCCGCTTTTACCAACTCCCGTGACTATCAGTTTGCCTTTCAGACCATATATTATCTCCACAGTGGCATCGATATCGTCTGTCAGTTTATCAGAAGCTAAAGTTATCTGTTTCGCCTCAAGTTCTAAAACATCTCTGGCTATTCTTTTAAAATCCATTTTTCACCTTACATAATAAAAATTGTCGGAACTATAGTCGGATATTTTTTGAGATTTCTAAATATGTGTTTGCGCACAACTTGACGCACTTCATTTTCCAAAACTCCTCTATTTTCTATGACCTCTTTTTTCGCATTTGATAAAAATTGAGCAAGTATATCTTCCATCTCTTTTGAAAATTCTTTGTCGTTCTTATCGGCCACAAGTCCGTAACTTACCACTTTTGGCTTTGAAATGAGCTTCTTTTCTCTTTTATCTATCTGCGCGATAATCATGACAACGCCCGAATCCGCTAATTGTTGACGGTCCATAACGACGTCGTGTTCTATCTGCTTATTTATTTGGTTGTCGATAAAAATCTTTCCGACTTTTACAGTTTTTAACTTCTTAATATAATTGCAGCATAGTTCAATCTGGTCTCCATCTTCCATAAGCAACACATTTTTCGGCTGTATCCCACACTCTATGGCTGTCTCTTTGTGTTTTGTTATATGGTTAAACTCTCCGTGAACCGGTAGAAAAAACTTCGGTTTTGTAAGGCGAAGCATTAGCTTTTGCTCTTCTTGCGCAGCGTGTCCGCTTACATGTATCTCACTAAAATCTTGATAAGCAACGCTAGCGCCGCTTTTGAGCAAAAAGTTTAAAACGGTAGAAACGCTGCCTTCATTACCCGGAATTGCTTTTGCAGAGATAATGATTTGGTCTGTCGGTTTTATCTTGATATGGCGGTGTTCATCCGTAGCCATTCTGTAAAGTGCTGCCATAGTCTCGCCTTGAGAACCTGTAGTTACTATCAAAACTTCATTATCGCTGTATTTGCTTACCTCGTGAGCGTCTATAAATATATTTTTATCCAAAGTTATATATCCGAGTTCTATGGCTGTGAAAATATTTCTCTCCATAGAACGCCCTATTACGCATACTTTTCTGCCGTAATTAAGCCCGTGACAAATAGCTTGATAGACTCTATGAATATTTGAGGAAAAGGTAGACATAATAACTCTGCCTTTGGCTTTGGAAAATATAGTGTCAAATGTTTTGCCCACAGAGCTTTCCGAACGCGTAAATCCTTCTTTATGTGAATTTGTACTATCGCTCAAAAGACACAAAACCCCCTCTTCCCCATAATGCGCAAGTCTATGCAAATCGGTAGGATATCCGTCTATAGGAGTATGGTCTATTTTAAAATCGCCCGTATGTATGATTGTGCCGGCTTTGGTTTTTATAATAAGCGCGGAAGAATCCACGATAGAGTGGGTAATATGTATCCACTCCACTTCAAATTCGCCTATTTTATAGATTTTTCTCTTTTCGATGGGACGAAACAAGCTTCTAGCACTTTTTAATCCGTGCTCTTCGAGTTTATTTGATATCATACCAAGCGGCATAGGAGTCGCATAAAGCGGAAACTGCATCTCTTTAAAAAGATACGGTATAGCGCCTATATGGTCTTCGTGGGCATGCGTTATCAAAATGCCCGCAATTTTATTTTTTATACTTCTCAAATAACTAAAATCCGGAACTAATATATCGACTCCGGGCATATCGCTATCGGGAAAACTCATACCCGCATCGATAATAACAGCGCTTGTGTTAGTTTCTACAACCATGATATTTCCGCCCACTTCGCCAAGTCCGCCAAGCGGTGTTATACGGATTTTGTGGGAATTTTTCTCTATTTTTTTAAACGAATCCAATCTATCTTGATGTGATTTCTTGTTAGTGTCTATTGCGTTTTGAAGCGCTTTTTGCCACGATTCGTTTCCGCCTATCGGAGATGGCGGGAGATTGGTTCTTTTGCGCCTTTTAGCAACATTTCTGACTATATTCTCGTTTTCTGTGCTATCGGCAGCATTTTTGTCGTTTTGTTTTACGCTTTGGTTATTTAAATCTTCTCCGCTTTTGGTTTCACTTTTTTTCTTGCGATGCCAAGGAGCGCGTTTTTTTTGTACTTTTTGTGTACCTTCATCTATTTCGTTTTTGGTTTTATCCATAACCTTTACCTTAATTTTAATTTTTCAGTCGGCTAAACTATTAAAAAGACGAAAGTGTAACTCTGCTGCGAGCTCATGGGGACGAATATTTGTATCAATCTTAAACCTGCCAAAAACTTCAAAAAGCCTTTCTTGGTCGTAATAGTTCAAAAGATTTTTCTTTAACATCTTTCCCGGACTTTTAAAAGCTTTTGATAAGTAAGCTTTAAATCCACAAAAAGTGTCTTTAAATTCTCTTTTTTTTTCTATCTTTACAACTGAAGAGATTACTTTAGGAGACGGGTTAAACGCCTCTTTAGGCACATCAAACAAGATGCGCGCATCACTTAAAACGGATGCCAAAACGGATAAAGAAGAGTATTTGTTGGTCGAGGAGGTAGCGGTAAGTTTAAGAGCTACCTCTTTTTGCATCATCAACATCATTCCAACACAATTTGTATCTTCATAAGCTTTATGAATAATAGGTGTTGTTATATAATACGGTATATTGGCGACTATCCAATATGGAGAATTTTTTAAACTCTTATTTTGCCAATGTTCCATCACATCGCCAAAAACAAGTCCCAATCGTCCCGTTTTTATCTCTTCTTTGAACGCTATTTTTAAGTGTTCGTACAAATCTTCATCGACTTCATAAGCCAGCAAGGCGTATCGCCCAAGCAACGCTTTCGTCAAATCACCTAATCCAGGCCCGATTTCAACGAGACTCAAGTCTCGCGTGTCGGGCATCGATTGGATAATTTTTTCTACAATAGTCGTATCTGTCAAAAAATTCTGACCAAAATATTTTTTTGCTTTTATATAATCAACCATTTTTCGAGCTAAACCAAAGAGTATATCTCATTTTTGCTTATATAATTGTTACATGTAAAAACTACTTATAAATTTGCACTATTTTAAGAGCATTTCAGTCGTTTTTTTTGAATGGTTTGTTATTATCGTCAAAAAGTTTTACGGAGTTTTTTATGCAGACTTTTGCGAAGCGAATTATCCCATGTCTTGATGTTAAAAACGGTCGTGTCGTCAAAGGGATAAATTTTGTAGGTCTTCAAGACGCCGGCGACCCTGTGGAAGTAGCAAAAAGATATAATGACGAAGGAGCAGATGAATTATGCTTCTTAGATATCACGGCAAGCAATGAAAAAAGAGATACTATTGTTGAATTGGTAGCCAAAGTCGCTAAAGAGGTTTTCATACCGTTGACTGTCGGCGGAGGCATTAGAAAACTTGAGGATATATATAAGCTCTTACATGTAGGATGCGACAAGGTCAGCATAAATTCTGCTGCGATTGACAATCCAGAATTAATAACAAAAGCTGCTTCGCGTTTTGGTTCTCAATGTATAGTAGTTGCGATAGACGCAAAAAAAAGCGGTAACAGCTGGCATATATACAAACACGGCGGGCGTATAGACGTAGGCATCGATGCGCTTGCTTGGGCAAAAGAAGCTGAAGATAGAGGCGCTGGGGAGATACTTTTGACCTCTATGGATAAAGACGGCACAAAAGACGGATACGATATAGAGCTCACGTCAAGAATGAGCAAAATGCTTAATATTCCTGTGATTGCCAGCGGTGGCGCAGGAAATATGGAACACATCAAAGAAGCTTTTTTGAATTATGCAGACGCAGCGTTGGCGGCTTCCATATTTCATTTCAAAAAGATTGATATTATGGATTTGAAAAAATATCTAAAGAGTGAAGGGATTGCTATTAGACTATGATAGTTTGCGCAGGAAACAACGAAAGCTTTTCATTTGCAACACCCATAGGCGTAGGGCTTGTAAATGCTTCTATAAATTTAACCGAACTATTTGCCGCACAAAAACCAAAAAATATTCTTTTTATAGGCACCGTCGGAAGTTACGGAAAATTCAAAGAGTTTGACATCGTATCTTCAAACAGCGCGACAAATATAGAAATAGGATTTTTAGAAAACTTCTCATATAGTCCCATCTTGGAACAAATAGATGGAATCGATGCTAATGTTTCACATGAAACATTGCGAAAAATCGTTGTAAATTCGAGCAACTTCATCACATCAAACAGTGTCCAATCAGTACTATTTTTAAAATATGGATTGGATTTGGAAAATATGGAATTTTTTGCGGTTTTAAAAGCTGCGCAAAAATTTCGTATCGCGTCTTTAGGGCTTTTTTGCGTAACAAACTATTGCAATCAAAACGCCCACGAAGAGTTTTTGCAAAATCACACGAGAGCGAAAGCTATTTTGGAGAATGCTGTTTTTAAAGATTATAAAAAGTTTTTACAATGAAACAAAATATACTTGACTTGACAAAAAAAGAGTTGGAAGAGACAACAAAACCCTCCTTTAGAGCAAAACAAATATATCAATGGATATATCAAAAATATGCAAACTCTTTTGAGGATATGTTAAATCTACCAAAAAATCTTCGCACTGAACTTGCGGAAAAATACACTTTGTCCCCCATTAACCTAATCAGAGAAGAACAAAGCAAAGACGGAAGCAAGAAATATCTGTTTGCCTTGAAGGATAATTTGACAATCGAAACCGTTTTACTTCCAATGAAACTTGAAGAGCTTGATGAGGAGGGCAAAAGGGTTCATCATGCAAGATATACCGTTTGCGTGTCTTCACAAGTTGGATGTAAAATCGGTTGCGCTTTTTGTCTTACCGGAAAAAGCGGATTTGTAAGAAATCTAAGCGCAGGTGAAATAATAGCCCAGGTTCTTTTTTTGAAAAAAATAAACAATATAGATGCGCAAAGGCGTGTGAATATAGTTTACATGGGTATGGGCGAACCGCTTGACAATCTGCAAAATGTCGTAAAAGCGATTGGTATTTTTGCAGATATTGACGGTCTTAGTATCAGTCCGCGCAGACAAACCATCTCCACAAGCGGACTTAGCCCGCAAATAATAAAACTTGGCAAAATAGATACCGGAGCGCTTTTGGCTATATCTTTACATGCGATTGACGATGAAACAAGGGTGAAGCTCATGCCGATAAACAAAGCGTACAATATAAAATCCATCATAGATGCTCTAAAAACTTTTCCTATCGATATGAGAAAAAGGGTATTGTTTGAGTACTTGATCATAAAAGATGTGAACGACTCGATACAAAGCGCTAAAAAATTGGTTAAGTTGCTAAGCGGAATAAAAGCGAAGGTAAACCTTATATACTTCAACGCTCATGCCGGAAGCGATTTTCAAAGACCGAGCGAAAAAGATGTTACGGCTTTTGCCAATTTTTTGAATTCACACGGATTACTCTGTACTATACGTCAATCAAAAGGTCTTGATATAAGCGCAGCATGCGGACAATTAAAACAAAGGCGGGAAAATGAGTTGGCTTGACATATCACAAATTATATTTATAGCGTTAGTGGCGATTATAGGAATGGCTTGGACGGCAAAAATCATATTTGGCGACAATGACGACAAAAAAGAATAAAATTTACACTACATGTAAGGCAGAATTTCAAAAGATTTGTTTGCTTTTTTAAAATAGCTGTATGTAAAACTTAAAACAGATGCGTGATAAATCATCACCGTTATTGCAAATTAATATGCCACGTAACGGCGAATGCATAAAATGACAAATCGCATACAAAAATAGCTCTTTTGAGCTTACAAACAAATATTGTTTTTATTTGTCTGCTTATAAATTTCAATACAACGTTTGTGTCGATTTTTATAGGAGAATATATGTTTTGTCCGTCTGCTATATGTCAAAACTTTATACCGTTGATAAAATTATACTGCGTTGATTACAAACATGTGATCAAATTCGAAAAATTTTATGAATATTACACTTTAATTTCGACCGCTTTTTGACGAAAATATCCTTAAATTATAAAGTTTTTATTCTCCTACATGTAAACCGACAAATGAAGCAAAACTATATTTTATCCGTCCGCTTTACTAAAATCATCGATAAATTTGCCAATAGCTTAGCTAACCCTCAAACGCTGATTTTGATTTTTTTATTTTTTCTAAAAGTTTTATTTTTATTTCTGATTGGCAACTTCAAAAGTTTTTATACCGATTTTATTGTTTTGAAAAAGCGTTAAATGCAACGAGTCGCTTATCCAAAGTTTGCATTTAAAATAACTGTTTTTTGTCCGATCGCTTTTTTTATAGTACATTTTTCACTACATTGCACTGTTTGAGTATTTAAACTACTTCAAACTCTCAAGAACCAATTTCTTTTAAAAGTACTCAGGGATTTAAAAATGCTTCGCAAATCGCTTTTGGTCTGATTTGCCGTTGATAGAGAATGATATTGCCAAAAGTCTCTACTCTATTGTGAATTTTTTTTGAAGATATTTTGGCGACATTGTCAAAGCCATGATAATATTTTTTCAGATAAAAAATTTTGCGGCGTCAACATTCTTTGTACATGTAGTGAATTTTCCAAAAACTCAAAAATATCGCAGACAAAATATTTTATTTTTAAGCTTATCATATTTCGCGACTAATCTTAAAAATACTTTTTTGCTAAAATATATTCTCTTCTCTGGCTATCTTTTCAAATTCTGTTTGTGCATCATGGTTTGATTTTAAATTGTACTCAGTATCTCTATATGTAAAAGAAAGAGCGTACGCGTGAAGTAAAACTCTTGACGCTCCGCACAATTTTACTCTCTCTTTAAAACTCAATTTTCCATCCAAATAGTCGGCTCCTGTTTGTGATGTTTGTCCATAAATAGGGTCGCCCACTATAGAATGTTCCACGTGAAACAAATGCACTCTTATCTGATGCTGGCGTCCTGTTTTGGGAATTGCTTTTACTAAAGTAGCGTTTAAGTCTTTAAAATATTTTATCGGAAAAATTTCAGTAATTGCTCTTTTTCCCTGTGCATCTATACAAACTTTCAATTTTATTTCATCATAATTATTGTTTATCAATATCGGAGCTTCTATAATAAAAGGCTCTTGTATCTCTCCTTTTACAAGCGCGATATACTCTTTTCGCACATTTTTTTCTTCAAAAAGTTTTTTGAGCCATCTCTCTTCACTTTTATTTTTTGAAACCATCAGCAAACCGCTTGTCTCTTTATCAAGTCTATGGACAATATTTGCATTTTTGCCGTAAAGATATTTTATTTCGTCATTAAGCGAATAAGCAGTTGTTCTATCTTTTGGGTGCGCTAAAACTCCGCTTGGTTTATCAAAAAGAGCAAAAAATTCATTTTCGTATATCGGAAGCAATCCTTTCGGGCGTGGTTCATAAAAGAGAAGCGTCGCAACTCCATTTATCATATCGGACTTTCTTCTAACTACGCAGCCATTTTGCAGAAGTTGCTTTCTGTCTATAGCCCTTTGCGCCTCTTTCATGCTAAATCCAAGCTCTCGCGTTAAAAATGCCCACGCTTTAACAGGTTCATTCAAAATAAAATCTTTTGAGATATAAGGCAAGTTTTACTCACTTTAGGATAGAATTTTATCTTTATAAGATATCAAATTTATTGCATGTATTTTAGCCCTCTTGCGATATTTTACACTAAAAAGAGAAAATACAAAAAATCAATTATACCTCATTTAAAGGCTTATTTATGATAGAGAGATATTCAAGACAACAAATGAAAGAGAAATGGACTCTCAAAGCCAAATATGACGCTTGGCTAAAGGTGGAAAAATCAGCCGTTAAAGCTTGGAATAAATTGGGGTTTATACCGGATAGCGATTGCGAAAAGATACTTAAAAACGCTCTATTTGATATTGATAGAATTGAAACGATAGAGAGAGAGACAAAGCATGACGTTATCGCTTTTTTAACCTCTGTTTCGGAAAGTTTGGGGAATGAAAGCCGTTTTATACATTATGGTATGACAAGTTCGGATTGTATAGACACAGCGATGGCTTTGCAAATAAAAGAGTCGTTGGAACTCATAATAGAAGATATCAAATCTCTGTTAAGCACCATAGAAACGAAAGCGAAAGAACATAAATACACACTAATGGTAGGGCGTAGCCATGGCATACACGGCGAACCGATAACATTTGGACTTGTGCTTGCCATATGGTATGACGAGATAAAAAGAAGTCTTGAAAATCTCCTACATGTAAGAAAAGTGATAAGTGTCGGAAAGATAAGCGGGGCTATGGGCAACTTTGCTCATGCTCCCATTGAGCTTGAAGAGATGGTTTGCGATGAACTTGGTCTCTCCCCTGCTCCAGCTTCAAATCAAATAGTGCAACGAGACCGGTACGCCGCGCTTTTCAATGCGCTGGCTTTGCTTGCTTCTTCATGCGAAAAAATAGCTGTAGCAATACGCCATTATCAACGAACGGAAGTTTATGAAGCAGAAGAGTTTTTCGCTAAAGGACAAAAAGGAAGTTCTGCGATGCCACACAAAAGAAATCCCGTGCTTAGCGAAAATATCACCGGACTTTGCCGTATGATACGAAGCTATGCCGCGCCTGCTTTAGAAAATGTAGCTTTATGGCACGAAAGAGATATAAGCCACAGCTCTGTGGAGAGGTTTATACTGCCCGATGGTTTTATTACGACTGATTTCATGCTTGTGCGTCTAGCAGGACTTATACAAAATCTTGTCGTCTATCCGAAAAATATGTTGAAAAATCTAAATCTTACAGGCGGACTCGTGTTTTCCCAGCGTATTTTATTGGAACTTCCCGCAAAAGAAGTATCAAGAGAAGACGCTTATAAAATAGTCCAAAGAAATGCTATGAAAGTTTGGGAAGACCTGCAGCAAGGGAAGAGCGCAATGAATGAAAAAGGCGAGAGTCTCTTTTTGCAAAATCTGCTTTTGGACGATGATTTGAAAATAAAACTCATGGAAGATGAGATACGAAGCTGCTTTGATTATGATTACTACACAAAAAATGTCGATAAAGTTTTTAACCGTGTTTTTGGGGAGAATGGAAAATAATGCTTACTGTTATTAAAAGAAGCGGCCGAACGGAACCGCTTGACATTTCGAAAATTAAAAAATATACCTCTTCGGCTGTTGAAGGCTTAGAGAATGTTAGTTTGAGCGAACTCGAAGTAGATGCAAAAATACAGTTTCGCGACCAAATAAGCACTGCTGAGATACAACAAACCCTTATCAAAACAGCCGTTGATAAGATAGATATAGATAGGCCTAATTGGACTTTCGTCGCAGCGCGTCTCTTTTTGTATGACTTATATCACAAGGTAAACGGTTTTTCAGGATATGGACATTTGAGAGATTATCTAATAAAGGGTGAAAAAGAGGGGCGAATAGTTTTAGGACTTAAAGAAAAATATGATTTGGATGATCTAAATAGCTATATGGATACGTCGCGCGACTTACAGTTTACATATCTTGGTGTAAAAACGCTGCATGATAGATATTTATTGAAAAACCGTAAAGGCGAGCCGATAGAACTCCCGCAACATATGTTTATGGCGATAGCTATGTTTTTAGCGCAAAATGAGTTCAATTCGCAAGATTGGGCAAAAAAGTTTTATGACCTCATAAGTAAATTTGAAGTTATGCCGGCTACCCCTACCCTTTCAAATGCAAGAACTTCACGTCATCAATTAAGCTCTTGCTACATCGGTTCGACCCCTGACAATATAGAAGGAATCTTTGACAGTTTCAAAGAGATGTCGCTTTTGAGCAAATATGGCGGCGGTATTGGCTGGGATTGGAGTTTGGTGCGCGCTATGGGCAGCATGATAGACGGTCATAAAAACGCGGCGGGCGGTATAATCCCATTTTTAAAAATCACAAACGATATCGCTGTTGCAGTCGACCAGCTTGGGACAAGAAAAGGAGCAATTGCCGTTTATATAGAACCCTGGCACATGGATGTGTCGGATTTTTTAGATTTGAAGAAAAATTCCGGTGAAGAAAGACGCCGTACTCACGAACTATTCCCTGCTCTTTGGATAAACGACCTTTTTATGAAAAGAATAGAACAAGATAGCATGTGGACACTTTTTGATCCTGTTGATACGCCGGATTTGTGCGAACTGTATGGTGAAGAATTTAATAAAAAATACGAAGAGTATGAAAAAAATCCAAATATACCAAAAGAATTTACTAAAGCAAAAGAGCTCTGGAAAAAGATACTAACCAACTACTTTGAATCCGGAAGTCCATTCTTATGTTTTAAAGACAGCGCAAATAAAGTAAATCCGAATAACCACAAAGGCATTATAAGAAGCTCAAATTTATGCACTGAAATATTTCAAAACACACAAGCAAATCACTACATGGTAAAAGTTATATATACCGATGGCAGTGAAAATCTATTTGAAGAAAACAAAGATATAAAAATAGACGGCGGAATAATCAAGAAAGCCAAAAAGATAACTGCGCTTGATGCTATTGACGGAAAAGAAGTATTTATCGTAGAAAAAGCCGTAAAAGAGGGAAAAACGGCCGTTTGTAATTTGGCCAGCATAAACCTTTCAAAAGTAAATACAAAAGAGGATATAGAAAGGGTTGTACCCATAGCCGTTAGAATGCTTGACAATGTCATAGACCTCAATTTTTACCCGCACGCTAAAGTTAAACACACAAATCTATTATCGCGTTCCATAGGTCTTGGAATAATGGGAGAAGCGCAAATGTTAGCAGAACGCGGCATATCGTGGGGCGAATACGAACATTTGACAAAGATAGATGAGATAATGGAAGCGATAAGCTACAATGCCATAAAAGCTTCAAGCAACTTAGGTTTGGAAAAAGGCGTTTATCCGGAATTTGAGGGTTCAAAATGGAGTCAAGGAGTATTTCCCATAGATATTGCAAATGAAAATGCAAAAAAACTCGTAAACAGAGGCGGTCTTTTTGGTTATACATACGACTGGGAAAAACTAAGAGAAAAAATCAAAACGGATGGCATGAGAAACGGTTATCTTATGGCTATTGCGCCTACAAGCTCAATATCTATTTTGGTGGGCACTACACAAACGATAGAGCCTGTTTATAAAAGAAAATGGTTTGAGGAAAACCTATCGGGCATGATACCGGTTACTGCTCCAAAACTCTCGCCTGATACTTGGAACTTTTATACCCCAGCATACGAACTTGACCAAAAACTTTTGGTACAAGCAGGCGCTATTCGCCAAAAATGGATAGATCAAGGACAAAGTCTAAATATCTTTATCACGCTTGACAAAGCAAGCGGAAAATACTTAAATGATATCTACATGTTGGGTTGGAAACTCGGATTAAAATCGGTATATTATCTAAGAAGCCAATCACCCGAGACAACTTCCGTAGACATAGCCGACAGAAGCATTGAGTGCGAAGGATGCCAATAGTTATATAAGTTTTTCTTAAGATTTTATCTTTTGAAAAACTTCTCAACTCCTTTTTTGCGTGGTATATTTTCAAAATTTTATCCAACTATGCTTTATATGTATTTGGATACAAAAAAATATAAAACCTAACGAACTTCCCACAAAAAGCGCTCATAGTCAGTACTAAAACGCCTCTCTTGTGCCACATTTTTCTTTAAGCCGTAGTATTTTGAGGGAGTTAGAAAAAGAAGCCGGAACAATTAAAATGCGATAAAAATTAACAACAAAATAAAGCTCAATAACACAAAAATGGAGACATTTGCAGAATTTGAAAAACGTGCTGATAACGCAGAAAAAGAAATAAAAAGTTATTAAACCCAATGAGAATAAATTGATTTGCATAAAATAGAACGTTTACAGCAAATATCAAATGCGATACAACAAAACACAAAAGGTCCATAGAAGTATTAAGCAATAGTGGAATAAAAACCATGTTAGTAATATTTTGCAAAGCATTAAAGGAGTACGTCATTAAAACACAAACAGTAGCTATATGCTGGTTTTATTGAGTTTGTTGCCCTTTAGCAAGAAGCGAAGGTTTTTTAGCATTATTGGGGCGGCAAACAAGCTGAATTTGCCATGGATATCAAAAATACATACAAAGGAAGGATTGGTTGAGCGACGGCAGATTTACAAATAACGGTAACAAAAATGGGCAAATTCTTTCCAAAAAAATAACATTAACAAAAACCGCCCAAAGAGTTGTTGTCGGCAATAACAAAAAAATGCATTATGGCAAAAAGCATTGCGAGACATTCGCAAAAGTAAAATGAAAAGGCTAATCGGACGATTTGAAATATAAAAAGAACAATGATAAAAAAATAAAGACGGACAGAAAACAACATAAATGGAACTCGCAAAAGAGTTTCTAATCGTTGGCAAGCAATGGTCTGCAATAAGATACATTAGCCCTAAAACCTTTAAATCATTAGTAATAAATAATAAAACAACTGAAATATTTTATATTTACAAAGCAGCTTATAAGCATGATTACTGATATTATTGTGATACATGTACAACTTTCAAATGAAAATATTAAAATCTGCAGACCGATTAAAATAAAAAGGATAAAAAAAATATTTATGAAATCGTAGAACATATCCTTGATGATAAAATTTGAGAGTTTAGTCACAGAGATTTTGTTTATCGTAAATAAAAAAATAATAATTTGCATGCTCTTAATAAAATACGAGTATAGGAAACGACTCAGCAAAATAGAAACGTACTAACCCCACTAAATGTAAAAATATTAAGCTACATATTTTAAGTTGAAAAATTGGACAAAAGTATTTCAAACAGACATATTAAAATAAAACAAATAATGAAACTGTTGCTATGCTTTCATTTTATCCTTCATAGTTACTTGTAGTGAGGTAATAAATCAGAATAATACCTTTTATTTAAAAAATAAATTTCGAATATCGGCATACTTTGACTGTATATTCATGTAAGTATTTGGTCAAAAATGGCATTAAAATATCATTCTTAAAAATGACATGATGTGTAAACTATGCAGATTCAAACCAATTATAAAAAAGCGTAAAAAAGTTCGGCATTTTATGTTTCGTAAGGATAAAAATGGTTGATGGCGAGAAAAATGTTTATTTTTATGTACTTTTAAAAATTGCAAATTATTTAACGCTTTCTGCAATGCTATCATGCTGTAGTGAGTGAAAATTTATGATAATTGTTCAAAACTAATCTTTAATGAGAAAAAGTTATATCACTTTGTAATACTCAAAATGAGCGTAAAATCGCCGTTATAAATCAATTCTAACAACGGCGACTTAAATTATTAATCTACGCTTTTGTCATTCTTTTTCTTGTGGTAGGGTCAAGGTATTTTTTTCTAACGCGGATGCTTTTTGGCGTTACCTCGACTATCTCGTCGTCTTCTATCCACTCAAGAGCGCGTTCTAAGTTTAACTTACGCGGAGGAACCAGCTTTATAGCTTCATCGCTTCCTGAAGCTCTTACGTTTGTTAGGTTTTTACCTTTTATAGGGTTCACGTCAAGATCATTAGGGCGTGAGTGTTCGCCGATTATCATGCCAACATAAACCTTTGTCTGAGGGTCTATGAACAATATGCCTCTATCTTGCAAATTCCATAAGGAGTATCCAAGTGATACGCCGTTTTCCATAGAGACAAGCGAACCGTTTGAGCGATGCTCAACACTACCGCTTAACGGACGAAAATCCAAAAATGAGTGGTTCATCACGCCCTCGCCTTTCGTATCCGTTAAAAATTGACTTCTAAACCCGATAAGTCCGCGCGCCGGTATTTCGAATTCTATTCTTGTTTGTCCATCTCCCGTAGGATTCATAGCTGTCATTTCAGCTTTTCGTTTTCCAAGTTTTTCTATGACAGCTCCTGTGCAATCATCAGGAACATCTATAACCAAATGCTCAAAAGGTTCCAGTTTTACGCCGTCTTCTTCTTTGATAATAACTTCCGGTCTTCCCAAAGAAAATTCAAATCCCTCTCTTCTCATATTTTCGGCCAAAATAGTTATTTGCAACTCTCCCCTGCCCGAAACTTTAAACTTGCCTTCGCCGATATTTTCATATCTCATGGCAATATTTGTTTTAACTTCGTTTTCAAGTCTTTCCGAAATCTTGTTTGAAGTTACATATTTTCCTTCAAGCCCCGCTAACGGACTGTCGTTCACGGCAAAAAGAACGCTCAAAGTAGGTTCTTCAATATGCAAAGGATCCAACGGCATAGGATCGGAAGGGTCTACTATGCTATCTCCCACATCAAGCGCGTCAAAACCTGCTATTGCGATGATATCGCCTGAACTTGCCTCGTTTATATCAAGTCTTTCCAAACCTTTAAACCCTATGAGTTTGCTGATACGTCCGTTTATCCTCTCGCCGCTTGCTTTAGCAAGCATAACGGTTTGATTTTTTTTGATAGTGCCGTTAAACACGCGCGCTATGCCTATTTTACCCACATAATTGTCATAATCAAGAGTAAAAACTTGTACTTGTACAGGATTTTCATCTTTGCCGCTAGGATTTGGAACGTGAGCGGTTATTACTTCAAAAAGCGGTTCAAGATTTTCATTTTTATCGCTTAAGCTTTTTTTAGCATATCCGTCTCGCGCAGCAGCATAAATTATCGGAAAATCAAGTTGTTCGTCATTTGCATCAAGTGCTACAAACAGATCAAATATCTCGTTTATCACGCGTTCCGAATCAGCTGCCGGTTTGTCTATTTTATTTATGACAACTATAGGTTTTAACCCAAATCCCAATGCTTTTTTGACGACAAATTTGGTTTGAGGCATAACGCCTTCTTGTGCATCTACCAATAATAAAACGCCGTCGACCATCTTCAACACTCGCTCTACTTCGCCGCCAAAATCGGCATGTCCCGGGGTGTCTATGATATTAATTTTATAGCCTTTATAAGCAATGGAAGTGTTTTTGGAAAGGATTGTTATACCTCTCTCTTTTTCAATATCATTACTGTCCATCATTCGCTCGCCTGCAATTTGGTGTTCGGCAAAAGTTCCTGATTGTTTCAAAAGTTCATCTACCAAAGTGGTTTTGCCATGGTCAACGTGAGCGATAACAGCAATATTTCTTATCATACTCAAATAATACTCCTAATTTTAATAAGGGCGATATTTTATCCAAAATATACTATAAATGGTATTAAACTGAAAATATTAGCTAAAGATAATCTATATTTTAGTCATAACCCAATTTCATTTTTTCACATTTTCACATTTTATATCAAAAGTTTTTCACATGTGCTTTTTGATGTACTCTTGGGTATTATATACATATTGTGACAAACTTTTCACACTAAAAATTTAAATTTCACCTTACATGTAACCATTTTTATGGTAACAGATTTTAAAAATGCAGGAGATTGCTTTAGTATTTTATTACATGTAGATAAATTGATAAAAATTTTTGCGTTTTGCGCTTGTGAAATTTTAAATCTTACTGTAAGTTTGTTGGGCAGTCGCTTTTTAGGATTTAATTCTTTGCGCGTGAGTTAAAGCAACGGCTATAGCATCTGTTATATCCAAAGGCTTTATCTCTTGATTGACATTTAAAATTTTCTTTACCATAAAAGCCACCTGCTCTTTTTTTGCTTTTGCTTTTCCCGTAACAGCTTTTTTGACTTGTAAAGGTGTATATTCGTTAAAATTTCCAAAAACTTGCAAAATTTTAAGGCTTAAAGCGCCTCTAAATTGTGCCAATTTTAAAACTGTTTTCGGATTATATGCATAAAAAATATCCTCAATAGCGACTTCATCTATTTTATTGTTTTTAAAAATAATATCCATTCCCTCTACAAGCTCCGCTATTTGATGCTGTAATTCGGTTGATTTTATTTTTATGAGTCCTGCTTCTATAAGTTTGAGTTTGTTAAAACTTTTTTCTATTATCGCATATCCACAATTTTTACTTCCCGGATCTATTCCTAAAATAATCAATAAAGTCCTTCATATCTTGTTTGCGTAATTGTAGCAGGCTTTTATTTAACATACAATTCAACGAAAATTGGATAAAATATTAAATAGTTTATGTTTTAAAGGCATGTTTTGTTATCTGATAATGTATTTGAACTTTTAAAAAATGAGATACCTTTTAGCGAATATAATAGATATATTAAACAGTTAAACTATAATGAAAAAGAGTCAAAATCAGGTACGGTTGTATTTAACGTACCAAACCTTTTGATATTAAATTGGGTCAAAACAAAATATACCGAAAAGTTATCTCATCTCTTTGAACAAGAGACGGGCATAAAATACTCTATAAAATTTACGCTTAAAAATGGAATAGAGGGCAGCAGAAAAACATCTGTAGATAAAATCGTACAAAAAGAGAGAGAACTTAAAAACAGTATTTTAAATCCTTCATACAATTTTGATAACTTTGTAGTAGGAAGTTCAAATAGTTATGCATATACCGTAGCAAAGGCAGCGGCTTCAAAACCAGGTATTGTTTATAATCCTATATTTATTTACGGACCAACCGGCATAGGAAAAACACATCTTATACATGCAATAGGAAATTACGCACAAAATCACAATAAACTTGTCATATATGCTACAAGCGAACAGTTTTTGAACGATTATATACACCACTCTATGAATAAAATTATGGATAGATTTAGAGAAAAATATAGAAAATGCGATTTTTTACTTATCGACGATATACAATTTTTATCTAATAAAATACAGACTCAGGAAGAATTTTTTCATACTTTTAATGAACTTCATACTATTAAAAAACAAATTATATTAACTTCAGATAAACCACCCAAAGTTATAGACGGTATAGAAGAGAGATTAAAAAGTAGATTTGAATGGGGTTTGATTGCAGATATAGGATATCCGGAACTTGAAACAAAAATCGCGATAATAAATAAAAAATGTGAGCTTGACGGCATAAATTTAAATAAAGATATAGTCGATTATATAGCGTCGAACATGGGCGATAATATAAGAGAGATAGAAAGCGCTATTATAAATTTAAATGCTTTTGCTATGTTAACAAGACAAAATATAACTCTTGACTTTGCAAAAAATGTACTAAAAGACCAGCTAAAAGAGAGATATAAAAATATAACTTTGGAAAATATTATTAAGATTGTTTCAAAAGAGCTTAATATAAAACCAAGTGAAATAAAATCAAAAAATCGCTCTACAAATATAGTTGAAGCAAGAAGAATAGGTATCTATTTGGCAAGGGAATTAACGCCAAATTCAATGCCTTCTTTAGCATCATTTTTTGGAATGAAAGATCACACAGCAGTATCACATAATATGAAAAAAATAAATGAATTAATTCAAAATAGCGAAGACTTTAGATTAAAAGTAGACGAACTGAAAAATAAAATTTTAACAAAAGAAGAGTGAAAAAATGTGAAAAAGCCAACAAACTTATTCACATCAAGAAAAGCTCTTTTTACCGAACAAAAATTGAACTTTTCACATTTTCAACCGACCTACTACTTTTACTATATATTTTAAAATACAAGGAGAAAAAGAATGAAAGTTATTGTCACAAAAGATATATTGGAGTCAATACTCTTAAATGCTCAATCTTATCTTGAAAAAAAAGATTTGAGTCAAATTACATCACATGTACTGCTTAGTATCGGCAATGATGATTTAGAGATAAAAGCTACTGATTTTGAAATAGGTTACGCGTATAAAACAAAAAACGTAAATGTTTCAAATAGTGGTTACGCTACTGCAAACGGTACAAAATTTTTGCAAATCATAAAGAGTTTTAAAGAGGGTGAAATCACTCTTGAAACTATCAATAACTCTTTATATATAAAACAAAATAGTTCAAAATTTAAACTTCCTATGTTTAATTATTTGGAATTTCCATCATTTCCGGAGATAGAAAACAAACCAAAATTTGATATAGATGCTGAAGATTTTTCAAAAGCAATTAAAAAAATAACTCCAGCAATTGACAATAACAATCCGAAATTCGAGTTAAACGGAGCTTTAATAGATATAAAAAACAATTTTGTAAATTTTGTGGCGACAGATACGAGAAGGCTTGCAATATTTAAGAAAAATAGAGATATCGAACAAAATTTCTCGCTGATTATACCAAAAAAAGCGATAATAGAATTTGGAAAACTATTTTTTGAAAATATAGAAATTTTTTATGATGAAAATACTTTTATTGCAAAAACGGAAGATCTTACATTTTTTGCAAAGTTGATAAATGGAAAATTCCCAGATTATGAAAGAATTGTTCCAAAAGATAAGCATTTTAGAATACAATTAAATCGTGAAAAAATGGTAGAATCTATAAAACAGATAGCCATAATTTCAAATGAGATAAAGATTACCCTTAAACAAAAAAATATAGCTTTTGAAAGTTTAAATGATGAAAATATAGAGGCAAAGACAGAGATAGACTTTGAAACGGGACTTGAAGAAGAGATAGATTTAGCATTTAATAGTAAATACATGTTAGATTTTTTAAGCAGCATAGAAGAGAGCAATTTTATTTTAGGATATAATGACTCAAATATGCCATTTACGCTTGAAGCGAAAGATTTTATAACGATAGTTATGCCAATCATAAAATAATAATTTTTTTAGGAATAAAATATGAGCAATTACGCGGCAGAGAATATTAAAGTTTTAAAAGGACTGGAAGCAGTTAGAAAACGTCCCGGAATGTATATAGGAGATACAAATATAAATGGACTCCACCATTTGATTTATGAAGTTGTAGATAATTCCATAGACGAGGCGATGGCAGGATACTGCGATACTATAGATGTAGAAATAACAAATGAAGGTTCGGCTGTTATTACCGATAATGGACGCGGAATTCCTGTTGATATGCATCCAACTGAAAATATGTCTGCGGCAACTGTAGTTTTAACCGTTTTACATGCAGGCGGAAAATTTGACAAAGATACATATAAAGTAAGCGGCGGACTTCATGGTGTAGGCGTATCAGTAGTAAATGCTTTATCATCAAAACTTATTGTAAGTATTAAAAGAGATGGAAAAGAGTATAGGCAAGAGTTTAAAAAAGGTATTCCTCAATATGATTTGGAAGCAGTAGGAACAGCTAAAAAAACAGGAACAATTGTAGAATTTTGGCCGGATTCTGAGATATTTGAAACAACAGAGTTTGATTTTGATATATTGGCTAAAAGATTTAAAGAGATAGCTTATCTAAATCCTAAAATAGTTATAAATTTTAAAGATAATAGAAGCGGAAATAAAGAGAGTTATCACTTCGAAGGCGGAATAGAACAGTTTGTAACGGATTTAAACAAAAAAGAGATTGTCGCGAAACCTTTTCATTTTCAAAGTAATGTTGATGATTTAGATATAGATATTGCTTTTGGTTACAATAGCTCGTACACAGAAATATTTTATTCGTTTGTCAATAATATAAAAACGCCAGAAGGCGGTACACACGAGAGCGGTTTTAGAGCCGGACTTACAAGGGCGATTGTAAATTATGTGAATGCAAATGCAAATGCGCGTGAAAAAGATATAAAAATAACCGGCGAAGATGTGCAAGAAGGACTTATCGCTATAGTAAGTATAAAAGTGCCGGAGCCTCAGTTTGAAGGTCAGACAAAAAGTAAACTTGGAAATTCTTATGTAAAACCGATTGTTCAAAAATATACTTATGAACAGCTTGTAAAATATTTCGAAGAAAATCCTATAGAAGCAAGAGCTATAATGAACAAATCCTTAGCTGCTGCCAGAGGAAGAGAAGCGGCTAAAAAAGCAAGGGATTTAACAAGAAGAAAAGATGCTATGAGCATTGGAACGCTTCCGGGAAAACTTGCCGACTGTCAAAGCAAAGACGCCGAAATATGCGAACTGTATTTGGTAGAGGGAGATAGTGCCGGAGGTTCGGCAAAACAAGGAAGAGATAGAGTCTTTCAAGCGATTTTACCGCTTAGAGGTAAAATTTTAAATGTCGAAAAAAGTAGGCTCGATAGAATTTTACAAACAGAAGAGATAAAAAATATGATAACCGCTTTTGGTTGCGGAATAGCCGAAGAATTTGATGACAACAGACTAAGATATCATAAAATTATTATTATGACCGATGCCGACGTTGACGGAAGTCACATTCAAACGCTGCTTTTAACATTTTTCTTTAGATTTTTAAAACCTGTTGTTGAAAACGGTCATATTTATTTAGCCCAACCACCTCTTTACAGATATAAAAAAGGCAAAAAAGAGATTTATTTAAAAGACGACAAGGCTATGAACGAATTTTTGATAACAAACGGCATAGAAAATATGGAATTTCAAGGTATAGGTACAAATGATGTCATAAACTATTTTAAAATAGTATCAGCTTACAGGGGCGTATTAAAAGAGCTTGAAAAGAGATTTTCCGTAATTTTAATTGTAAGAAGACTTATAGAAAATCCGGATCTTGTATCAAAACCATTTAAAGAACTTTATAAAGATGTAGAAGGGTTTATAAAAGAGAATGGATTTAACATATTAAACTATACTGTTACGGATGATAAAATTCATCTTTATATTCAAACAAAAGAGGGCTTAGAAGAGCTTGTAATAGACGACGAGCTATTTACAAACAACTTATATCAAGAAGCTCTTTATATTTACGATAAGATTAAATCAAGAGGCATCTCTTTATTTGATGGTAAAGATCCTATTGAAATTCTTGAAGAGATAGAAAAAAATGCGAAAAAAGGTGCTTATATACAACGCTATAAAGGTTTGGGAGAGATGAACCCGGAACAACTTTGGGAAACAACCATGAATCCTGAAAATCGCAGATTGCTTCAAATAAAAATAGAAGACGCACAGTCTGCAAGCGATACTTTTTCATTATTTATGGGCGATGAAGTTGAACCAAGGCGTAAATATATACAAGATCATGCAAAAGATGTAAAATATTTGGATGTTTAATGCTCTATTCAGAATTTAAAGAGAGACAAAATAGATTTTCCACAGCTTTAAAAATAGGAGCTCCATTTTTGGGGCTCATTATCATCTATATAAGCGTTTTTTCTATTTTTGAGATGGAAGATAACAATTTCATTTTACTATTACTTTTTATTTTTGTATATATATATTATATTTTTTATATGATTTACAAAGGCTTTCAAACGTCTTTGGTAGATAGACACACAAACGCGTTCAATTCGTACACTATTATAGAAGAGATAGAAAAATTTATTCAAAAAAAAAGCCTCAAAGACGGTTTTGTAGTTATGATGAACATTACCAATATATTTTATGTAGAAGAACAGTATGGAATTTGGACAAGAAATCAAGTTTTAAAAAAATTTGTTGAAAAATTGGATACGTATCTCATATCTCACGGATTTAAAAATATTTCTATCGGACGGTATCAATCCGGGATATTTTTGTTGATATTTAAAGATATTAAAAATAAAAAATATTTGAATCACATATTAACGGGGTTTTGTAAAGAGATAAAAACGGACGGAATTTTCAAAATGGAAATCGAGACAAATAAAGCCATAATCGAAAAAACTTATGATGATAAAGTTAAAAATATCATAGCAAAACTTATGAATATTACCAATAACATAGAAAACGATTTGCAAGATATTTTAAAACCCACAGAACTCGATATTTTGATAAGAAATGCTGTTAATTCTCAAAACTTTACATTTTTATATCATGCACTTCATAATTTTACAAATCACTTTGAATTGCCTAAAATTTTTACTGTAAACGTTAAATTATCTATAGATAATTACGGCATTTTACCCTACTCTCAATTTTTGTATTCGGTCAAGAAAAACGGATACGAGATAAAATTTGACCAACTGATGTTGAGCGCGCTTTTAAAAGAGATAAAAGTGGCGCTAAGCAGATATAAGGATTTAAAATTTGTCATAAAAATATCTGCTGTATCCTTTAGAAACAGAGGTTTTTTAATATTTTTAAAAGAGCTTTTAAAAAATATGGAATTAGACTCCTCTGTTATCTATTTTTCGCTTTATGAAAATAAAATTTATGACGAATTTGATAGATTTAAAGCCATAGTAAACGAATACAAAGAACTTGGATTTGGAATAGTATTTGACCATTTCGGCTCATTTGAAAATACGGGCGTAGAGTATCTAAAACACAATATAAAATTTGACATAGTGAGTTTTGATTTGGGATTTATAAAAAATATCGAAAACAAAAACTACTTTCAAGTGTTAAAATCGCTTGCCGATTTGGCTAAAATATTTGGCGTAAAAACGCTTGTAAAGTTCGTAGACAAAGAGTTTATGATGAATACTTTGAGCGATTTTAAACCGGATTTTGTACAAGGGTTTTTGTTTGATAAACCTATAGATATTCATGAATTTTAGGAAAAAAATATGAAATACGGCGAAAAAATTATCCAAGAGTTTGATATAGATAAAGATTTGGAAGTTTGGAAAAACGAATACAAGAAAAATTACGTCATAAAAATAACTTTACCGGAATTTGTCTGCCTTTGTCCAAGAAGCGGATATCCGGATTTTGCCGTTATATATCTTGAATATATTCCGAATGAATTGGTAGTGGAATTAAAGGCTTTAAAGCTTTATATCAATAGTTTTATGACAAGAAATATTAGTCATGAGGCAAGCGCAAATGAGATTTACGATACTTTGTATGCAAAGCTAAAGCCAAAATGGCTGAAAATTACGGCTGATTTTAATCCGCGCGGAAATGTACATACAATTATCGAGATTGATTCGCAAAAGATAGAGAAACTTCCTTGATAAGCGCCAAACTTATAGATAAGCTTTTTTCGGCCGCATCTATAGAGAGATGGAATGATTATCCAAGAATGGTGGAACTGTCGGAACTCGATAAGCAAGCGCACAAATTTATAATTGCTTTCTTTTTGGCTAAAAATGAGAATGAAATCGATATGTTATCTCTTATTGAAGCGGGAATTTTTGAATTTTTAAGAAGAGTTGTCGTTACCGATATTCGTCCCGACGTTTTTCATCAAGCGCTTAAAAAGAAGACACAGGAGATAAATGTTTGGGTTTTGGAAAGATTGAAAGAGTCTTTAGACAAAATAGAAAACGGAGAGTTTTACAAACGTTTTGAACGATATTTAAGCGATGAAAGCTTACATGTAAAAGAGCGGTTTATCTTAAAAGCGGCGTCATATTTGGCGACAAGATGGGAATTTTCCATTATTTACCAAACAAGTAAATTTTTGAACGATATAGATGTTGTAAAAAACGCAGTTGAAGAAGAGTTGGAAGAGTATCTCTCTTTAAACGGCGTGCGGCAAATCGTCTTTAATAAAACGTTGGCGCGCATCGTAGATTTGAGCGGCAGACTTCGTTTTCAAAAACGCTGGGCACAAACGCAGCGTATTCCGCGAACATCCGTTTTGGGACATATGTTGATAGTGGCTGTTTTGAGTTATTTTTATTCGCTTGAGATTAAAGCTTGCTCTAAAAGACTTGAAAATAATTTTTTCAGCGCCCTTTTTCACGACCTTCCCGAAGCTTTGACAAGAGATATCATAAGTCCTGTAAAATACTCTGTGAGCGGACTTGACGAAATAATAAGCGAATTTGAAATTCAAAAAATTGAAGAAGAGATAATGCCGCACATTCCGCAGCATATGCAAAACGAATTTTTGTATCTGCTTGGCATCAAAGAAGGTAAAAAAAACGAATTTCAAAATAGAATTTGTAAAAATGGAGAACTTATACCAGTAGAAGATACTTCTATTTATAATGAGGATATTTTCGGAGCTGTAGACGGCAAAATATTGAAAAATTGCGATAGATTGGCAGCATTTCTTGAAGCTGTTATATCGATCTCTTACGGTATCAAATCAAGAGAACTCATAAGCGGCAAAGAGAGTACAAAAGAGAAATTGAGAGAAAATGTGACCAAAGAGATAGATTTTTATAAATTGGCCGACGAGATAGAGCAGTTTTACGAGATTTAAGCGCAAAAAACTTTTATTCTGCATGTATGCAAAAGTAAAAGCATTAGTTAGTAAAATCTAATCTATAATCTTTAGATAAAGTTACTATTTTACAAGATTTTTTCCTTATTTTAACAATACCAAAAATCCGAAAATATATAAAAGTGCAATTGACAAATGCAAACTTATTTCATTTTGCTCGGTGTTCTATTGTTTAAGAGCAGTGTTTTATTGTTAGGATAAGTAGTTGTTACTACTCTTCCTAACATATCGTATTCGTATCTTGTTATTAAACCTTTTGCATCTGTTATTGTTTGTATATTGCCTTTGTTGTCGTAAGAGTATGTTATTTGATTTAAGCCTTGAGATTGTCTGGTTACTCTTCCTTTATTGTCGTAAGAGTAGAGGATGGGTTCAAGGTTGGCGTATTGGGTTTTAGAGGTAAGTCCCGTTTGAAGGTCGTATGTGTTTACACTCTTTTTGCCAAGAGGGGTTTGAAGCGTTATAGTTTACGAATAATTTATTACTACATGTTGTTTGACAAATGTGTTGGGAAGTGTGATTGAAGAATAGTATACATGTATGAGATTTTGTTTGTGGTGAGGTCATACATGTAAGATGGGAGGCTCATTATTTAAACTCTTTATCCCAACGCTCTTTAAATTTTTTGCGCCAGATTATGAAGAAAATGTACAAGCTACAGATAATCAAACAAGCAAACACTATCATGAAACAATTAAAGATAAGATTTTCCATATATTCGCTTTTTTTATTATCCCATAATCCAATTACACAAAATCCGACAATTAGAGTAATAATCCAAGCTTTTGCACATGTATAATGTAATTTTTTCAATTCAGGATATTTATTATTAAACAGAAAAAAAGCATTATCATAAAAAGCAAGAAAATATGCTACAAATCCGATTCTTATGATTTTACATAGCTTTTTAATGTTCATAGATTTTATTTCCAGTAAAAGCCGTTGTTAAAATCATATCCGTTAAAAGTACTTGCTTCTGGAGGATAGCTTCCTGATGCGATAGGCGGTCTCGGATTAATAGTAGGTATCGGCACTACAGCTGTTGCTGTGCTTTTATTGATTTTTGTTTTCATTTTGTTTCTTAGCAGCTTTTACTAGCATTCTACTTTCAATCCTTTTTTTACGCATTATTTTAACTTTTCTGCTGTTTTGCGAGCAGTTTTACTGTTTGTGCGCCAAGCATTACTTTTTTGAACGTTTTTTATTCCCTTTTTGAATAGCAATTAAGTCCATAATAAACCATATAAGCATAAAAATAATTAAAGTCAAAGTAAGAGAATTAAGAAAAATGTCTATGTAATAACCAAATCCTGTTGAATAACTGCGATATCTAATTCCACACATATTGAACATAATACAACCATACAAACTTTCACTTGCCAGTATCGTGGCTACCGCAAAAAACAATATATTTCCGATTGTTTTTATTTTTTTCATAATTTTTCCATCTCAAAAAAGCATATCAATAATTCTTTCAAAGCCAAAATCTTTTCCAACTTCTTTTCCTGTTGTAGTTCCTGCTTTTTTTGCGCCTTGTTTATAATACTTTTTAGCTGTTTGTCTTGATGTTTGACTATTTTTTCTCCAATTCAATCCTTTATTTATCAGTCCACTTCCAGCATTATATCCTTTGCCAACAGCAATGCATACACCTGCTGCATTCCCAGTTCTTTTCCCATTGCTATACGCACCCGAATCATAATCAACTGCATTGTCATATCCATATTCTTTGCGAAATTCTTTAGTTAATCCAAACGATGTCGCGTCCCCAAACCCAGCGCTGCTATCTACAACCCATTGAGGAAAATCAGGTATATAATCAGTCCACAATAACCCCTCCGCATCCACCAAATTCACCGGATTCCCCAACACATACCCATATAAATTACTATCTCCACCGCTAAAGTCTATAGGGTCTTTACTTGTCCATCGTCCTGTATATG
>JAIRXG010000031.1 GCA_031268335.1 Campylobacteraceae bacterium | reverse complement strand
CTTCAATAGAAGAATGCTCGTTTAGCGAACTAACCGTTATACAAATTAGCCCGTATGTAAAAGTTATACGACTTGGATTAACCCAAATCGAATCAATGATCGATAACAAATATTTCTTAGAAAATATCATTGACAATAAAAAAAAGACAATGCTGCCTTCGCAAAGCAACCTCAATGCAACAATCAAGAACAAATAATGTCCAAAACCTTGTCTTTAATTTTTATTAACCCTAAAGGGTTATTTATCTATACTCTAACAGCAGGAGCTTCGGCTGACGAAACAACGGAAAGTGTTATATCTTGCATGGACACATGCACAAGGCGTAATTTCGTAATTACTGGCACTACGGAAAGTGGACACTCAGTGGGAAGTGCTCATGAAACAGGACAAGCTTGTGATATTGGTAAAAATTCTAATCCTGGTTTAGGGCGAAATGATGTTGAGCGTTGTTTTAATCAATGCGCAACAAATAGTTCTTATGGACAAGAAGAGGGAAATCATTATCACATACAAACAAGACCTGGTAGAGGTGGTTCAACAGGATTTGTGCCAGGAATAAGATAATGAAACAACTATTGATAATTTTAGTTTTTATAGGCTGTTGTATACAAGCAGAAGTTATAAATAACAACAACGCAACAAAGCAAGAGGCCTGGCATGATAATAAAAATAGATACTTGAGCATTGAAGGTGATGTTAATGGTGATAACATGAGTGACAAAATTCAAATGGATATATCTAATGATGGTAAAAAATTAGTATTGGTTGCTTTAATTAATGAAGGAAATAATAGTTTTAAGCAATATATTTTAACAGATGATTTGGAAAGTAATTATAAAGAAATTATGGGGATAAGATTACTTAAAGCTGGAACTTATGAAACAGCTTGTTCTAAAGGATATTTTGATTGTTCACTTGAGGGAAATTTGTCAATTACAATAGATTTTAATTCTATAGAATTTTTTAAATATGAGGGAGCAAGCTCAATATTTTATTGGAATAATGAGAATAGTAATTTTTCAAGGATATGGATTTCAGATTAAAGAAATGTGAAATGAACAACATAAAAAATATTATCATATATTTACAATCAGGAGATTTAACACATATTGATGATGCAGCGGGAACAAGAACACCAGAAGCTAGAGGTTATTCTGGTAATGGCAACGGAATAAATAATCCGAATTTACAAACGGAAGGAAATGTTGGACCAATTCCACAGGGTACATGGAATGTAGGGCAACAAAGAGATAGTGACCATACTGGTTCGTGGTGTTTTACCTTTAACTCCAAGAACGGGAACTCATACATGTACGATAACAAACAAGCTAAATATCATTACATGTATGCTTCAAACCTTTATGATGTAAACAGTTATAATGAAGTTGAATTTATCAACTCTTCATACCGTATACTTTTCCACAAACACATTCGTCAACAATACGTGTAAAAGCAATTAGGGGTGCGGACTAAAAACATAGAATATTCTTACATGTATGATGCAAGTTTCACTTCTTTTGTATGAACAAATGAGTAAGTTTTGCCATGTGATAATTCTAAGACGATGCGAATTTGTGAGAAATTGACAAAATACCAAATCAATCTTGAATTAAAATTTTATATTAAAAAGCGTTTCACATTATTTTTGATATACTTTTTCAAAAAATTTTACAAAGATTGATGATGTCAGCCATAAACAAAAACCTCCCCCTAAAAGATTTTGCAGAGTTTTGCGCCGTTGTTTTGAGCGCCGATGAGAAAAATTTAAACACATTCGCAAAACTTAGCGCATTTTCTGGGATTTTGAAAAATCTATTTGAACTAAAGCTTGCCGATTTTAACTTGCAAAGAGAAAAAGAGGAAATTTCAAAAGTTTTTAAAGAAAAAAATTCGCAAGAGTTTCAACAAGCATTGTTTGAGGCTCTTGATAAACTTTCAAATGAGGAAATTTTGGCTTTTCAAAAGTCAGACGAAATCAAAAGAGTCTTTACTGTATCTCTAAAAAATGAAAACGAGCAAAAAGGCGAAAATTTAAAGCCTTTGCAAAACGATAAAACGTTTCAAGAAAAATTGGATATTTTGTTTGATATATGCTTTCTGCTTTCTAAAACTATTGAGAGCAATTTAGCAAAAAAACAACTTGAAAATGTTGAAAAATCGCTTAAAGAACGCAGTTTTTCCATAGGAATAACAGGCGTTATGAACGCTGGTAAATCCACCCTTTTAAATGCGCTTTTGCGTTCGAATATTTTAGGAACGGCGGTTGTGCCCGAAACTGCAAATTTGACGCTTTTAAAATACTCCGACGCGCCAAAAGTTAAGGTTAATTTTTGGAGCAAAGATAGATGGGAAGCTATAGAAAAAAGCGCGCGGTATGTAGAGCAAATCTCTAATTTTATAAAAAGCACAAAAGATAAATTCGGCGAAGAGATTGGTAAGTTTATCACGGAAGAGGGCAGGCAAATAGATATAGATATAAATGATATCAGCCTTTACACTTCTGCTGAAAAATCAGATATGAAGTGTAACCTTGTTCAAAGTGTGGAGCTTTATACAAGTCTTGAATTTTTAAAAGACGGCGTTACGATAGTAGACACTCCCGGACTTGACGACCCGGTGGTGCAAAGAGAAGAGATAACGAAAGAGTATTTGAATTCTTGCGATTTGATGATACATTTGATGAATGCTGCCCAAAGCGCAAGCGAAAAAGATGTAGAGTTCATAGCTGACGCATTTGCTTATCAAGGCGTTTCAAAACTTTTGGTAATCATAACAAGAATAGATGCGATAACTAAAGAGGAGCTTTCAGAAGTAATCGCTTATACGACAAAAAGCATAAAAAAACGGCTCGAACAACTAAATAAAAGCAGTTTTTTCAAACCTCAAAATATAGATTTTATAGCAGTAGCCGGCAAGTTGGCTTTAATGCATCGCACAGGGAAAGCAAAAGAGGCTTTGGCTCTTGGGTACGATGAGAAGCAGACGGGCATCTTTGAAGTAGAAAGCTATTTGAACGAAGCGCTTTTTGGACACAAAAGTCCAAAAGCCAATCTGCTGATTTGTTCAAATGCCAAAATTTTATATCTTTCAACAGAAGAGAGCATAAACGCTTTTACGAAAGAAAATGAAAATCTGGACAAATCATTTGAAGAGTTAAAGACAGAATTGGAAATCGTAGAGAGTCAAAATGCAAAAAAAGAGACAGAGCTTGAAAGGTTGCTTCTACATGTAAAAGATTGCGCAAAAGAGTTGGAAGAGTTCGGTAATGCGGCTTTAATGGAGATTGATGCAAGAGCTAACGCTTTGCGAGACAAAATATTTTCAAGAGTTTACGACGATGTAAAATATGAACTAAATAAAAACAAAAAAAAGCCGACTGAAGAGCGCATATCTTATATTATACAGAGCGGTTTGAAAGACGGCATGATAGATTTGATACGCGATTTTAGATTTGGTTTTAGCAAAAAATCTTTAAGCGTAGAGGAGAGATTGCTGGCGCTTTTTGAAAATATTGAGATAAGTTTAGATATTCCAAAATTTGACGCAAAAGCTTTTTTTGAAAATCAAACAAGCGGAATAAATCTAAACTTTTCCGTACTTATCTTAAGGATTTTGACAAGTTTAAAAAAATGTTCCAGGACAAGTATTGAGGGGTTTGGTAACGATATAAGCTTGCATTTAAAAGACGAATTTATTACGATAAAAAAAGAGCTTTGGAAAATTTTAAAAACTTTAAATAGCAAACTTATGGACGACTTTGTCTTGCGTAATGAAGAGCCGTTAAATAGGGCTAAAAGTGTTATGCGAGATGAAGCGAATAGCTTAAGAAGACAGATAGAGATGTTGACTTTTGATAGGCAAAAGGCAAAAGAACGAGAAAAAATCATACAAGAAAAACTTTTGATATTAGGACAGATACAAAGAAGATTGTCGGAGATTATAGAATGAATTTGTTTGAAGAATTTATAGAAGAGTTTAAAGCGTTAGAGAGTGAAAACAACGAGCGATTTGAAAATATTTCAAGATTTGTGAACAACATAGGAGCCGCTCTTACAAAGCCGTATATGTATGCTTCCATCGAATTGGACGAAGCGATTAAAAAACTCAAAATAAGGGCTGAAGAACCCATGAAAGTAGCTATCACGGGACAATTTTCAAGCGGTAAATCCACATTTTTAAATGCGCTCTTGGCTAAAGATATCTTGCCTACAGGTATAACGCCTGTTACATCAAAGGTAAATTATATCCGCTATGGCGATGAATTTAGCATTATGGTACGCTATAAAGACGGCAGAGAAGCTTTTTTTCAAGTAGAAAATATCGCAAATTTCACAGACCAAAGAAGCGCTTTGGCAGATGATATAGACTATATCACGCTTTACGCTCCTTTGGAACTTTTGAAAGATATAATTTTTGTAGATACTCCCGGGCTCAACTCGCAAAGCTTTTCTGATACTGCGGCAACAGAGGCGGTTCTCAAAGAGGTGGACGGTATCATTTGGCTTAGTCTCATTGACAATGCCGGAAAAATGAGCGAAGCTGAAGTGTTGGAAAAATTTATGCACTCTTATCAAAATAAATCGCTTTGTGTTTTAAACCAAAAAGATAAATTTTCCAAAGAACAGGTGAAGCAAACAAGCGAGTATGTAAAGCAAGCTTTCAAAAAATATTTTAGTGAAGTTATCCCGATATCCGCAAAACAAGCGGTAGAGGCAAGATCAAATAAAAAAGAGACTGTACTTGAAGAGAGTTTTGATAATGCTTTAAGAAAACTAAAAAAAAGCGCATTGCAAAACGGCTATATTATCAAAAAACAGATGCTTGACGACGCGCTGGAAGAGTTTAATAAACAAAGCGAAACTTTGAGCAAAAAAAACTCATCTCAAAATGAAGCGCTTTTAAAAGAATCTAACATAGAAGCCGTACTGTCATTTATATATAAAGAGATTCAACCTATATCCATAAGCGCTAAAGAGTTTGCCATCACGCAAGATGCAAAGCTTCTGATTGAAATGCTGATAGAACAAGAAGAAAAAATAATCTTAGTTTATGAAGAACTTGAAAATATTTTGAACGAATATGCAAAAGAAGCGACAAAAACTTTTGAAGAACTAAAAAGTCGTTTTGCAAAATCTTTGAACGAATCGCTTCTGAGAATTGAAGAGATTATAGAAAAAATCGCTGCGGAGATATTATCTAAAAAAAGAGGCTCGCAAAGGGTAAGATACGCAAAAACAAAAGCGGGATTTTTTGGCGGCAAGGAAATTTTTACAGCCTACAAATACGAAGCGCCGAAAATTAATGCCGACGAAGTGTATAAAAAGCTTTTTTTTGACGATGATTTGGTGGGCAAAATGTTTAAACAGTACCTAAAATCGCTTGAAATCATTCAAGATGAGGTCAATTTGCAAAATGCTCAAGTATTTGAAAAGTTGGAGGCAAGAGTTTTGGAATGGCAAAAACCTTATGAATTGATACGCAAAAATAAACCATTGTATTCCGACATACAATTTGCCAACGTGCGTAAATTTGCCTCAAAAAGCTATGAAAACATTTTAAAACCTTTCAGCGACGAAATAAACGATAGTTTCGCTAAAATCAGTTCCGAATTCAAACATGTAGGCTCTTTGGTAAAATTTAATTATCAAAATGCAACTGAAGTTGTAGTAGCGTTTTTGGAACGCAGGATAGAAAATTCCATAAAATTATACGAAGAAAATCCGACAAAATTTAGTATTTACGAACCAAGGCTTGATGAAATAAAAGAGCGTTTGAAGATCGCTTTTCATACATACGAACTTGAAAATCTTATGCGTTCATCCAGAAGTTTTGTGGGTAAAAATTATGATAAGTTGGCGGAAAATTTTGCGAAAATAAACAGTGAGAAAATGTCCCTTATCTCAGAAAGTAAAAATGAGTATGTGAAACTTAAAAATAAGTTAATTTCGCTATTTAATACTATTTAATTAGAAATTTTGCAACCGTTTTGTAAAAAATGTATGATTTAACGTCCAAAATCTCGGCAATTTTTTTGCTGCATTTTTTTGCTTAAGTTTTTCTTTCACATCGTGAAAAAGATGTGAAAAACTTCAAAAAATTTTTCACAATTTAAGACGGTTTTGCTCTTAAAAATTTTGCTAAAAAATTTTATCTTAAAACAAAATTTTTAACGCCCATTTTATACTTAAAAGATATAATGCTCTCTTGGTTTCGGGGTGTAGCGCAGCCTGGCTAGCGCGCTATCTTGGGGTGGTAGAGGTCGCGGGTTCAAGTCCCGTCACCCCGACCATCTAATACAGAGCAGTATTAAACAATAAAAATCAACATTCTTAAACATTTCAAGACAATATTAAACAGCAAAACCACAAATATGTCTAATCACAACATTACGCAGTATTTCTAGAGTTATACCCAAAACAAAAAGTTGACAACAAAGTTATAAAAGCTTTTAAATCAGCTTTAGCGCAAAAATCTTTCACAAGCCTATTTTCGTATCACATTTTTATAAAACAAATATAAATTACCGCTACATGTACGCTTTTTGAGTAAATTCTGAAATTTTGGACAAAAACATTCCAATAACTCGCCGGATTGTATTTGTGTTATACTATTCGTTCATAAAAAGCAAAAGGCAAAGCATGAGTATTAAGACTTGGTTTTTGACGACTTTTAGGGAACATAAAAAGGCGTAAAAACGGTCTTACAGCCGATATATTTATAACAAGCACAAACGCTTTAACACAAGAGGGCACGCTTATAAATTGCGGCGGCGAAGATAACAGAGTAGCGGAACAAATCTTTGGTTCAAATAAACTTTTGATAATAGCGGGAATCAATAAAGTTGTTAAAGGTATAAACGACGGTTTTGAAAGAATAAAAAATATAGCTGTCGTGAAAAATGCCGAAAGATTAAATAAAAAAGCTTTGACATTCGGCAAAAACTTGAACGCTCCGGCTCAGAACATATCAAAAAAATATGGAATCATTCAGCAAGACGCGCCGGGGCGAATCAGCATCATATTGGTAAACGAGGCATTTGGATATTAAGATAACGATGACGAAAACCTGTCCTATTTAAAGGCTTTCATCATTTTCGCTACATGTAGAGATTTAACTCGTCTATCAAAAAGGTTTATAAAAATAATGTCGCCATAATCGGAATCGTAAAAAATGCAAAGAGTGTGCTCAAAAGTATGGCAAGCGATGCTTGCTCTGGTTTAACTTTAAAAAGCGTTGCCATTATAACTGTATTTGCCGCCATAGGAACTATAGAGTAAACAAAGATAACGTTATAAGCGTCTTCATTAAGAACGTGAAAAAAGTTTTTATCCAAAAATGCTGTCAAGAGCGCAACTAAAGGCCACATAATAAATTTGGCAAAAAAAGTCATACCGATAAACTTCATATCCATGCCAATCTCTTTTATGCCGATAAGCCCCATTCCTACCATCATCATACCAAGCGTCGAATAAGCGCCCCTAAAAGAGTCCAAATAATTTACAAAACCATTTCCAAAATCTACATTCAATATATTACATGTAAGTCCTGCTGCCGCTGCGTAAATGACGGGGAGTTTTACTATTTTTATCATACTTTGTGAAAATGTATAGCTGCTTCTTGAAATGATATAAAAACCTATCGTATATTCGTATAAAAACGACATAACGAGCGCCAAAACATAGATATTTGCAGCATCCGGAGATAACAATATAAACGCTAAAGGTATGCCAAAGTATCCCGTATTTCCCGTACCGGCACTAAATGCGACAAGATTTTTTGTTCTATCTTGCCAAATTTTTTTGGAGATGAAAAATGTCAAAAAACAAAGTCCGGCAGATATAGCAAAGATAATGAGTGGAATCAACACAATATTTTTGTCAAGTTTGACTTGAAAAGTAGCGCCGAAAACAACAACGGGAGCTATAATGTAAACTATCAAAGGGGCTATCATCTCGCGCGCAACACCAAGTTTTTTACTCGCTAAATAACCAAAAGTTATATTTATATACAGCGGAAATATTTTTAAACCCAAAGTAAAAATAGAAAAGAGCATCAAGCACCTCTCGAAAATTATTAAAGGCAAATTATATTATAATGGATTTGAATTTGAGCAAGGATTTATAGGCAAAAAGCAAAATAAACTTAATTTGTCCAAGCTTGTTGCAACGACAAAAACGAAAATCCGAACAAGTGTTGAAATAAAAGCTTGATTATGATACGATAAAACGCACTAAACAACAAAAATAAGAACGTAGTTTTTCTCAGATTTGTTTGGAAAAAAGCAGAGGTAAAGATGGCAAACATATCGGACAATGTCGAATCAAAAGAGCTTATTTTAAGTTATCCTTGCATGTGGACATATAAACTGATAGCTACTCAGGACATGGATATGAAAAAAACGCTAACGCACATTTTAAAAAATAAACAATACTCTTTGGACGATTCGAAAACCAGCAAAAAAGGCGCTTATAAAAGTTACTCTTTAAAACTCGAGGTAGAAAGCGACGAAGAGAGAAAAGAGATATTTGAGCGTTTACAAAGAGAGCAAAATATAAAATTTATTCTTTAAAAGGAGATTTTTATGGAAGCAACAAAGACCATTCTTTTTAATATTATAAAAGAGAATAAAAGCAGCCCGCATATATTGGCAATTATTCGCGACGCAAGCTTTAATCTCTCTTGTAAAAAATTGCAAAATTCAACAAGCGAGGAAGATGTGCAAAAAACGCTTGAACAACTGTTTGAGCTTTTTATATCCGTGTTGCAAAAGGCAAAATTCAAAAATCCACATGCAATTACATCTATAATAGACGGGCTTGTCAAAGCGGCAAGTCATGACAAAAAACAGTATCTTTTAAAGACAATTTATGAAAAAGAGCAGCTTGAAGCCTCTATTTATAAACAATCTATCGAGATAAAACATCTCATAGCAAAAGCCTACGACACGATAGAAGAAGCCTCCAAAAATCTCAAAGACGATGAGAAAGATGAAGCACTGCAAAGCATAAATGACGCTAAATTGCTCAATGTGGAAACGCTTGGCATTTTAAAAGAAGCAGCGGAAGAGGCATTTATCACAACCATTGAAAATGCGCGCGATATAAGAGACACGGCGCAAGAAATAAGCAAAACTTTTACTTATCAGGCGATAGATGAAGGAAGATTTACAAAGCAGAAGATTTTGAGTATAGCAAGTACGATAATAGAAGCTGCGTGCGATATAGCCGATAGCGACTATGCAAATGCAAACGATATTTTAAACGGTGCGGTTGAGGGTACAAAAAGCGGTATTGCAAAAGCGGCGGCAAAATTTAAAAACGATATAAGATTTGTACCCGAAGAGATAAAAGAGTTACAAAAACAGGATATTGAAGAGAGCAGAAAAGATATTATAAGCATGGAAGAATCTTTTGTGACAATGCTAAAACAGTGCCAATTAAAATTAGATGGCATCTCTTCTAAGATTTTAGCTCAAATCATAGCCGAACATGATACATATTTGGCAAGATTAAAGAGGCTCAGTTCCGAAGCTGCGGAGGCTTTGAGCATTAGCATAACAAATCTCAAAACAGACGAAAAATTAAAAGAATTTAAAGAGTTTAAAGAAAAAGCCGGCAAAAAATTTGTAGAGATGAAAAAAGAGACGGGCGAGAAAGTTACTGCTTTTACAAACGATGCTGCGCCGAAAGCAAAACATATGGCTGACGAGGCTAAGAAATTAGGTTCAAGAGCATGGGAAGTAGCTAAAAATGTTTTGGACGATGTGCTGAAAAAAGGCAAAAAAGAGTAGCGGTAAATTTTTACTTTATATGGACGTTTTAATTATAATTTGCAGTAATTTTGTTTTAAACAGTATAAAATAATCTATTTTGCAAAAGTTTCTCACATGTAGCTAAGGTCAAAACTTTAATATTAGCGTCAGTTTTGGCTCTAAAATTTATTAGCTAAATTTAGGATAATAATATAATAAGTTAACGAATTTGTTATGTAGTCAATCTTCGCTACATGTACGCTGTGAAGTTATAATGATTTAAGATACATGTATGCAATTTCTTTAAAAAATTATTGCATTTATAAATTAAGATGAGTTAAAGAGCAAAAATCAAAAATTTTGTGGAATGCAAAATGAAATATAAGTTCGGAGTTTGAAGCTTACATTTTAAATTGAAAATTTATATCTTTTAAACACCTTTAAAAATATACTTTAAGTATATAAAATTGGAGGGCAAATAACCCTCCAATTTGACTATCTAAAGATAATGCCATTTACAGTTACGGTATTTGCCGCTTGCGGTAAAGGCTTAGTCAAAGTAGTGCCTACGGCTATTACTTGAGCCCCTCTTTCAAGAAATAGATCTGGAGCTGAGCTGTGATTATCTATTACACTATTAGTCATATTGTAAAGCGAACCATCGTATATTTCTATAGCGTTCCAAGTGCCGCCGGTGTAAGTATGCCTAAGCGTACAATTCACAGCATATACAGAACTACCTGAATACGCCCTTATAGGGAATGTGCTAACTTCTACCGTTACATTGTATGCATGCAAAAATGAATTTAGCAAAACATTTATTCCTATTGAGAGACCTCCGGTATTTTTAAGAATTATTCCTTCTTCTATGTGTGCTGAGCTATTGCCGGTAACATTCATAATTACGCCATTTGTGCCTGAATTGATATAAAATGATTGAGCTATAATCGGAAATACTGCATTATTTGCAGCTAAAAAAAGAGGCTGATGTGCTCCAAAAGTGTGATTACATGTGGTATAAATATCTTCACCTTCAATTCTAACCCAGCCAAAATTATCATTATCAACTACAACTTGCTCGCTTACAACAAAACCGGCTAAAAGTTTGATGGTCGCCCTTATGTCTTTGTGCATCAAAGTTCTTAAATAAGTTAACGCATCACTAGCCGTTCAATCCAAGTTTTATTCATGGTAACTCCTGTGTTAAGGTATTATTATTTAACTACAATAAGATTTAAAAAAGTCTATTGTTTTTAAATTAATATATTCTTTAAGTTTAGTTAAGCTGCTAAGTGACTTGAAAGCACTCAATCATCATTTAAAATATAAGCTTCAAACTCCGAAATTACATTCTATTTTACAAAAGTTATTTTTATGACTAATGTGGGAGAGAAAGGGGATTATAAAGCGTTAAATTTTGATATAAATGAGCTTTCTCGAGATGACATTATTGATTTAAACGAAGAGATGAGGCTTGAAATATTAAATCGTAGCAATGGGGCTAAAATTGCTTGAATGGTTCCGTTTAAAATCGAAATTATAAACCGTATGTCGTGTATACATGCAAGCTTCAAAAGACAATTAAACGATAATAAACCCATAATTGTGCATATCTATACTTTCCAAAATTATGATCGTTTGCATATTTTGACTTTGTCATACAGAGAGGACGAAGAGATTTATGGAAATCAGATTTTGAGAATATATTAAACTCTTTAAGAATTAACAATGTAAAATGGTAATAGAACATATCATGAGAAATAAATAGTATAATCTTATATAGTTTAGACTATATCTATGCATAGAACTGCATTGCTTAAATCCATTTTTAATATTGTTAAGCACTCTTTTATCTAATTTTAAGTAAAATTGCCATCTTAATCTCACACACACCAATCCTTGATAGGTTGCAGGCATTTTGTCTGTTGATGGGTGTGGAGGACTAAACCAAATCAGGAAAACGAAGTAAATTTAAGAACGAGCGCAAGCCGTATGGTTTGAGCGACAAATCTTAAAAACTTACGATTTTTCTAAAAACATAAACACAAGGAGAAATTCATGGTAACCATGAAAGATTTATTAGAATGCGGCGTGCACTTTGGGCACCAAACGAGAAGATGGAATCCGAAAATGAAAAAATTTATTTTCGGCGAGAGAAAAAATATCTACATCATAGATCTTCAAAAAACTTTAAGATATTTCAGATACACGTACAATATCGTGCGAGATGCAGCAGCTGAAGGTAAAACGATATTATTTGTAGGCACAAAAAAGCAAGCTGTAGTAGCTATTAAAGATGCGGCTGAGGGTTGCGGCATGCCTTATGTAAATCATCGCTGGCTTGGCGGTATGATGACAAACTTTAACACTATAAGACAATCAATTCGCAAACTTGAAATCATAGAAGAGATGGAAAAAGACGGACAAACAGACCTCTTAACAAAAAAAGAGGCTTTAATGTTAAGACGAAAAAAAGAGAAACTGATAAGCTATTTGGGAGGACTTAGAAATCTTAAAACTGCGCCGGATATGCTTTTTGTAATTGACACGGTCAAAGAGAAAATAGCAGTTGCCGAAGCAAACAGATTGAAAATTCCCGTAGTAGCTCCTCTTGACACTAACTGTGATCCTGACGTTGTGGATTATCCGATTCCTGGAAATGACGATGCCATACGTTCCGTTCAACTATTTTGCAAAGAGATGATGGAAGCTGTGAACGAAGGAAAAGAGTTAAAAGACAAAGACGGCATAGAGGCTGAAGAGTTACCGATTGTTGCGACTCAACAAGAAAAAGACGAACTCATTGAAGAAGTTTTAAGCGAAGAAGAAAATGTTGATTTGGGCAAAGAACTTGGCTTTGTAAGTGAAGAGCAAGAAGTCGCAAAACCAAAAAAAGCGCCCAAAAGTTTAAAAAGCGATACAAAAACAGATGAAGTAAAAGAAGATGCCGAGAGCGACAAACCAAAAAGAGTAAGAAAACCAAAAGTAGCAAAAGAGGAGGAGTGATGGCAGAGATAAATTCAAATTTGATTAGAGAATTAAGAGAAAGAAGCGGCGCTGGAATGATGGATTGTAAAAATGCGCTGACGCAAACAGATGGTGATATAGAAGCTGCGATCAGTTTACTGCATGAAAAAGGGCTTGGCAAAGCGGCTAAAAAATCCGACCGTCTTGCGAGTGAAGGATTGATAAGCGTTGAAGTTTCAGATGATTTCAGAGTTGTTACTATAAGTGAGATAAATTCTGAGACTGATTTTGTCGCCAAAAATGAAAAATTTGTTAACATGACAAAAAATATCACTTCGCATATACAAACCAATAATATAGTACATGTAGAAAGTTTGCAAGAAAGCGCTATAGAGGGAAAAAATTTTGCAGAGTATTTAAACACCCAAATTGCCACTATAGGTGAAAATTTGGTAGTACGCAGATTTGTTACTATCAGAGCAAAAGACGAAACAAGCGTAGTAAACGGTTACGTTCATTCTAACGGACGTGTCGGCGTTATTCTCGGCGTAAAATGCAGCTCTTGCGAAATTGCTTCAAAAAGCGTTGAGCTGTTAAAAAATATAGCTATGCACGCTGCTGCTATGAAACCCACTTACTTATCATATACGGAGCTTTCGCAAGAATTTATAGAAAAAGAGTTTGTAGCTTTTAAGGCGAATTTGGAAAAAGAAAATGAAGAGGCGAGAAGACTCAAGAAGCTTGAGAAAAAAATTCCGCTCTATGGCTCTATGGCTCAACTTACCGATGAGGTTTTGGCAGAGGCTAAAGTCAAAATGGAAGCCGAACTAAAAGCGCAAGGCAAACCTGAAAAGATTTGGGACAGGATAATACCAGGACAAATTGATAGGTTCATTGCGGATAATACGCAACTTGACCAACAATATGCACTTCTTAGCCAATTTTACGTTATGGACGAAGGCAAAACAGTAGCTCAAGTAATTGAAAATAAAGCCAAAGAGCTTGGCGGTTCAATTGAACTTGTAGAGTATGTTCGCTTTGAACTCGGAGAAGGATTAGAGAAAAAGGCTGACGATTTTGCAGCTGAAGTTGCGGCTCAACTCAAATAAATTATTTTTCAAATAAAAAGATGTCTTAGGGCATCTTTTTATAATTTTCTTTAAAATGGGAGGGTATATGGAAGCTCTTTTACATGTAAATAGTCTTTCGCACTCGTTTGATTACCCTCTTTTTAATAATCTTAGTTTTACTCTTGGCAAAAAAAAATCAATGGCAATTACTGGGGTTAGCGGCAGCGGCAAATCCACACTTTTACATATATGCGCTTCTCTTCTGAAGCCAAAAGAGGGAGAAGTTTTTATAAATGGAAAAAATATCTACAATCTTTCTAACGATGAGTTGGTAAATATAAGACGAAACGACATAGGCATAATTTTTCAATCCCATTTTCTTTTTAAAGGCTTTAATGTAAAAGAAAATATAGAACTTGCGACGATTTTAACAAATTCGGATTTTGACGAAGAGCTTATCGGACGTCTTGGAATTTCGCATATTTTAAATAACAAAGTAGGCGATATATCGGGCGGCCAACAGCAAAGAGTTTCGCTTGCGCGCATTCTTTGTAAAAAACCTAAAATAATTTTCGCCGATGAACCCACAGGAAATCTCGACCAAAAAACAGCCGATGAAGTTATAGATATTATCTATCAATATATTGAAAAAAACAATGCCGCTCTTTTTTTAGTTACTCATGATTTGAAATTAGCAAATAAATGTGATATAGTTTATAGATTAGAAAGTTAAACTAAAAAGTGTTTTTTTAGTAATTACTAAAATTGACTAAAATATTCGTAATTGAAAAATATGGAGAAAATTATGCGTTTTTTATTGATAAATACTAATCCTGCAGTTTCTAAACTTATAAATGCAAGTTTAAATAGAATAGGTCACGAAGTAACTGAAGCCGACAATTATAACAGCTTGTCTCTTGACACGTATATAGCGATTATAATAGATAGCGATTCATATAAAGCAGAATATGTGGATGATTTGTTGGCGGTGAGCTTAGCCCCGTCTTTAATATATTTAAAAGGACAAGACGGCAAAACTCCGGAAAATTTTCAATATATACTTAGAAAGCCTTTTTTGCCTACGGATTTTTTAGCTTTTATCGTATCTATTCTAACCAAAACCCTGGAGCTTAATCGTTTTGTTACCGCAGAGTGTAAGCAGTTTGAAAATATACCTTTACCGCAAGGCGCTTCAACAAACAGCGCTGTAAATTTGGAAGAGACGCCAAAAAATGAAATCGAAAGCTTACATGTAGAGCAAGAGAATGATTTGACAAATTATCGCGAATCTCAAGATAATTTAGAAAATAAAAATCCCGCATTCGATATAAAAGAATCTTTGGACGAACAACCGTATGTTGAAATTAGCGGCGATATTTTTTCAAATTTTTCAGAAGAGTTACAAAAGCTTTATGATGACGATGAGAGCGAGTTTGCAGAGCAAAATGCAAATTTAAGTGTAAAGGATGATGATTCTTGGACTAAAGAGAAGGTTTTAGAGCAAACCAACCAAGCATCGTTTCAAGATTTAAACATGAATAATTCAAACTTTGTCCAAGAGGATAACAAGGATTTAACTTTAGATCGCGATACATTAGTGATAAAAGATATAGACGTCAAGCAAGAGGATTTGGCGATTGACAATACAGACAAAAAAATAGATTTTGATTTTAGTATTTTTGACAAACCTCAAGAAAATATTGATTTGCAAAAGGTAGATTTGACATTAGAAAAACAAGACGAATCGATTTTGGAAGATAAAAAAGAGAGCGATACGGATGTTAAATTGGATTTTGGTTTTGGGGATTTGGCAAAAGAGTTTGATGACTTGATAACAGGCGATAATAATAATGACGATTTCCTAAAACAGTCAAACGAAAACGATACGAAAGCAGAAACGCAAAAATTTGAACATCCTAAGTATGAATTTGAAAATTTAAGCGAAAAAGATATGCAAAAGGCTTTACAAGATAGCGGTATGCTTCCGCCTTCCAAAGATATTGAAGTTGTCAAAACGGAAATCGGTCAAGTGGTGGAGCAAAGCGTTAAGAGCATGTTGCAAGGTCAGATATTGCGCGATGTGCTAAAGGGGCTTAAGATGAATATCACGATAACTTTTGAGGATAAAGATTGATAGGTTGCATTTTAATAATTTCAGGTCCGAGCGGAGCTGGTAAAAGTTCGCTTATAAGAGAAATTTTAAATCACATTCCAAAAGCTGTTTTTTCCATATCTACTACAACCAGGAAACAAAGGGAAGGCGAAATTCACGGCGTAAATTACTTTTTTACCGATAAGAAAAGTTTCCAAAAAGATATAGACGATGGATTTTTTTTAGAGTGGGCAAATGTACATGATAACTTTTACGGCACTTCGATCAAACAAATAACGAAATTCTTAAAAGAGGAAAAGCTTGTTATTTTGGATATAGATGTACAAGGCTATATGATAGCAAAAGATAAATTGGGAAAATTTGCAACCTCCGTGTTTGTAACTACAAAAAGTAGAACCGGTTTAAAAAATAGATTGATATCGAGGCAAGCTGATACTAAAGAGACGATAGACACAAGAGTAGAAAACGCTGAAAAAGAGATGGCTTTTATCGATGAATATGAATATCTTATCGTTAATGATGATTTTAACGAAGCGCGCGATGCAATACTTTCTATAGCTGCGAGCAGTGCGCATAAACGCACTCTTACAGATAAGGACGAATTTATTTCGCGCTGGTTAAAAAATTAAAATTATCGTGATATAATTAATATTTTATTTGGTATCAAGGAGTTTCAATGTTAGCTAATATTGGTTGGCCGGGATTATTAATAATACTGATTATTGTCGTATTTCTTTTTGGCGGCAGAAGAATCGCCGAAGTTGCAAAAGGCTTGGGGACAGGATTGAAAAATTTTAAGCAAGCCGTTAAAGCAGAAGATGACGAAGAGGATATACAAGCAGACGTTGCGCAAAAAAGCAAAGCTGAAAAACCTAAAAAAATAGCCAAAGCAGATGCGCCCTCAACAAAAATAACGTCCAAAGCAACCGTAAAAAGAAAAACCAAAAAAACAGCCGACAAAGCGTAATTTAGTGAAACAAAAAGTCATAAACGCTATAAAAACTCATATTAATAAAGAGTTTTATTTAGAAAAACCAAAAGATGTTTCTTTAGGACATTACGCTACGCCTGTGGCATTTTCTTTGGCAAAAGAGTTGAAATACTCACCCATAAATATAGCAAAAGAGTTGGCGCAAAAATTACAAAATGAAGCTATTTTTGAAAGCGTTACCGCTGTAAACGGATATATAAACTTCAAACTCTCGCAAGAATTTTTAGACATGTATGGCAGTGCTGTGCTTGAAAAAGGGTTTCCTCGTGGCAAAAAAGATGAGACGATACTAATAGAATTTGTAAGCGCTAATCCCACAGGACCTTTACATGTAGGACATGCGAGAGGCGCTGTGATAGGAGATTGCTTATGTGAAATCGGTAAATATCTGGGATACAAGATAACAAGCGAATACTACATAAACGATGCGGGAAATCAAGTAGATTTATTGGGGCTCTCCATTTTTCTATCGGGACGCGAGAATATATTAAGACAAAATGTCGAATGGCCTGAAGAGTTTTATCGCGGCGAATATATAGCTGATTTGGCATATAGGGCGCAAGAAGAGCTTGGCAAAGATATATTTGAAGACAAAAGCAATATCTCAAAACTTAGCGTTTGGGGCAAAGATGAGATGATGAATCTTATTCGTAAAGACTTGAACGACGTTCATATAAAATTTGACAATTTTGTAAGTGAAAAAAGTTTATATCCGAAGTGGGAAGAGACTTTTGACAAACTGCAAAAGAGTAATAAAACCTATAAAGAAGACGGTAAAGTTTGGATAAAATCTCAAGAATTCGGCGATGAAAAAGATAGAGTTATCATAAGAGAAGACGCTCGTCCTACTTATCTTGCAGGCGATATAATTTATCACGACAATAAATTTGCCAGAAATTTTGACAAATACATAAACATTTGGGGAGCGGATCATCACGGATATATAGCCAGAGTAAAAGCCGCTATAAATTTTATGGGTTATGACGAAAGTAAATTAGAGGTGATTTTAGCTCAAATGGTATCTTTGCTAAAAGGCGGAGAACCGTACAAAATGAGCAAACGCGCGGGAAATTTCATAACAATGAGCGAAGTTGTCGAAGAGATAGGAAGCGACGCTTTGCGATTTATGTTTTTAAGCAAAAAGGCAGATACGCATTTGGAGTTTGATATTGACGTGTTAAAACATTCCGATAGTTCAAATCCGATATATTATATAAATTATGCACATGCAAGAATAAATCAACTTTTCGGAAAAAGCGGCAAAAATAGAGAAGATATCCTACATGTAAAGCTTGAAGGATTAAATGAGAGTGCAAAAAATTTACTTTTTAACGCTTTGATTTTGCCTGAAGTTTTGGAAGATGCGTTTGAATCACGTCAAATACAAAAATTAACGGATTATTTGAAATTTTTGGCGAGTCTTTTGCATAAATTTTACAATGAAAACAAAATCATCGGCAGCGACTTTGAAGATAGATATCTGAAACTTTTAGGTATAGTCGCGCTTTGCATTAAAACTGGACTAACATTGATAGGCATTAGTGCTAAAGATAAAATGTAACTAAAGTTTATAATTAACATAATAAATTTGTAATCCATAATGAAAAATTTATGATAGAATCATATTAATTTTTAAATTGCTTTAACTAAAGCGGTTTTAGGAGAAAATATGCAAAATATATATCCGATTATTATGTTTTTGTTTTTTAGTATTTTGTTCTCAGGGTGTGGCAAGGGTGATGTTAGCAATACCAGTAATTCCGGAGTTACATCAAATCCCTCTACTACAATAACACTCTCCACAGATTGCAGCGGTTCTAATTGCGGCAGTAGCGCGAATGCATATAAAGGAAGTGGCATAGGAATCTGGCGCGCTAAAAACACTCAAGCCGCTTCTTCCAAACTCGATGTAACTTTATCTAATGTGGCAAATAAAGAGATTACGATAGTTTTTACAAATGAAGGTGATACTGACGTTTCTTTGTCGCGTATTACAGTGGATGCATCTTTGAAAAGAGAGATGCGTGGCAATGAATTTACGGAAAATTATAACAAGATTATCCATTTTGAAAAAAGAGTCGATGTTAAAAAATTATTGCAACAAAGCTATTCGATAAATCAAAATCAAAAACTTAGAGCGATATCACCTAAAGTATGGAATGAGGGCGACCAGAGAGGATGGCTTATCGAACCGTACGAAACTCTTGAAAGTCGCACGGCAACCCTTAAAAGACAAACGACGGCTTCAGACGGACGCACTATCAACTTTTGGGTTGAAAATAGCGAAACAGGCAAAGTTACCGATGGGATACTTAGTGAGATTAGCGGTAAATTTTTAGGTTTATATTCAGAGGTGGTTAATTTAGCCGGAAAACCTTGGGGAACACACAAATATTCAAATTTGATATTAGACGAACAACCGTTAGACATAGTTCTTGCAAACTTTGATAAAGATAATAGAGCAGGAGGCGTCATAGGGTATTTTTTTGGCGTCAATAACTTTTTATCACGGTCTAATTCTAATGAAGCATTAGCTTTATTTGTAGATACAGAGACGCTTTATCTATCTTCAATGGGAACCGCTATTACTTTAGGCACAATGGCGCATGAGCTTACTCATGCAATTAATTTTTATCAGCGCGACGTATTGTCTGACGATGATTTCGATACGTTTTTAGATGAAATGACTGCGATAATGATGGAAGATGTTTTAAGCTCACAAATAGACCCTTCATATAGTGACACTAAAACCAGATACATCTCATGGCTTCAAAATCCGTCTGTTTACAATTGCGATTTTACATATTGGAAAGACGGATACTATTGTGATGGAAAAAGCGTCAATAATTATGATGTTGCGGCCAGCTTTGGAGCATTTTTATTGCGTCAGCATGGTATAGCTTTTTATAAAAATATATTTAAAACAAACAGTGATTCGTCGATTTCTAACGATCGTCTAAGATCTATAAATATTCTTGGCAAAGCTATAAAAACTTATGACAATGGAGGATTTGGATATGCTTTGCAGCATTGGGGGGCTAGTATAGCGTTATTTCCTGTCGGCATATCTCCACAAGGTTTTGGATATCCGGTGCTTAATAGCGACGGGGTTCACTTAGAAGCTTTTGATGGAAATTCTTATAGATCAAACCGTCAGTTGCCAAGTTCATCGCCATCGCTACTCAAAGCGCACGGACACTTTCCATTTTTAAGAAAAGTGTCAAGCGATACTTATGCAGAATCATTCACAGTTCCTCGCAATGTATCCGTTACTATCGTCGTAAAATAGAATTTTTACTAATTTGCGGATTTTGAGCATTTGAACTTATTTTACTTTTTTATCATTATTTCAAAACAACCTTTGTCTTGGTTCAATCAACTTTTAAAAATGCAATCAGAGTATAAAATAGCCATCGTTTTTGTTTAGCAGATATGGTAAATAGTATTTTGCAAATCAAAATTTATTTCAATAATACCTGTTTTAGTTTGACATTCTTTTCATTTTTTATACTTCTTTACGAAGAGATTTAATTTTAACTATTTAATTCAAAAATGCTATTTTTTAGATTAAAATAAGTTTTGTATTTTAGTAATTACAAATTTGTATGCAAAATATACATGTGGCCAAATTTTAAACACCTAAATATTATTTATCTATGTTTGGCATAGTGTTTTTTAAAATAGATTTTTCAAAATACACCATATAATAAGAGCATTTTTGGTTTAAATTTTTCTATTTTTTTCTCATGATTATAAAAGCTGTAAATGCAAATAACGCTAGCATACACAACGTAAATATCAGATAAAACTCTTTTGTTACGGCGCACGTTATGACAATAATAGCAAATAGCGTTGGAATTTCATTATATGCTCTAAAAAATTTACCGCTTCTTTTACATGTACCTTTTTTTAACTGGTTTCTATAAGTATTCAATGAAAACGAATAGGCTATTAAAAGCGCTAAAACCAATAGTTTCACATGTAACCAGCCAGACTCAAACAGAGATGGATTTATAATAAGCAGCACTGTGCCACTTATCAAAGTAGCCCAAAATGCAGGCAAGCCGATAGCTTTGTACAAAAGACGCTCTTGTATTTCAACAATTTCGCAAAACTCTTTTTTGTCGCTGTGCTCTGCGTGATATACAAAAAGTCGCGGTAAATAAAACAGCATAGCCATCCATGCAGTAAATGACACTATGTGAAAAGTTTTTATATATATATAATATTCCATGATTGTAAGCCTCATTAATTTTCGCAAGATAATAACTAAAAAATCCTTTACGTCCTCTTCAAATCTCTCTCCACAAGATAAACATTTCGTTGCAGTATATATCTGTTTTACGCGGCGTTATTGTTATTTCGCTAAAGTCAATATTTGCTATGTCAAACGTGCTTTTCAGCGCTTTTATTTTGGTTTGAAATTCGGTTTCAATCTCTTTTGCTTCGTTTTGGATATTCTCTATTTCTAATTCTATATTTTTTACATCGTCGCGCTCTTTTTTTATTTTGTTTGCGCTTTTGATTGTGCTTATGGTTTTAGATATGCTGCTTGATTTTCTACCTCCCAACAATGCTCCCAAAATTCCTCCCCCGATATTTACAACAGTAGTTAAAGTTGTATTTTGCACATCGTTTTTTTCTTTTGCAAGCTTTAAATTAAATTTTGAGAATTTATCTTCCACAACTTTATGTTTTTTATCATATAAAGCTTTTAGCTCCTCATATTTTTCCTCATACATCTTATCAAGCCGCTCTTCTACTCTAGTTTTAAACTCCTCTTTGCTTTCATTAATCTTTGCTTCCATTTTTAAGCTCGGCACGGTTTGTATGGTAACTTTGGCATTTTTATATATGAAATCAATCGCCTCTTTTTTCAACGCCGATAATCTTTTGTTGTTATCTGCAAAAGGCGATATTTCACCAAAATCGCTTCTATTTCTTGGTGTATTTTCAAGCGAAGTTATATCCTCTACGTGCCAATTTATATCGCCGTCTTTTAAAAATAGCGTTTGTACATGTATGTCATTTTCTTTTTCCATCCCTTTTTTAGCGTTTACAAATCTAACTTTTGCACTACATGTAAGATATGGATTTAACTTATAACTTTCGCTTGACGTTTTGTAAAAATAGCGTTGATTGAGATTTGATACGAAGTTCAATGAGACATTTTGTTCGGTAGATTTTTCTTGTTGCGCTTTTTCGGTTTTTGGCTGTGAAGTAACTTCTGCTCCCATCAAATTTTTTATCTGCTCCTTAGACAAAGGTCCTTTCAAATATGAAAGCGTCCATCTTGTCTGAAATATTTTTAGACCTTCCTCGTTAATATTTTTTAGCAAGAAATGGCGTTTTTTAAGATTTGATAAAGCATTTAAAAGTTCCTGTCTGCTAAATTCACTTCCCTTTATACCGACCAATCCGTCTATTACGCGCTCTTTATCTTGCGCGGTTTGAAGTCTTCCTATGAACCACGTGCCTATGTTTGAAAGTCCTTTATAGTCTAAGTCTATGGGATTTTGCGTAGATAATACTATGCCGAGTCCAAAGGCGCGCGCTTGCTTTAAAAGCGTTAGCATAGGAAGTTTTGACGAGGGATTGCTGTTTGGCGGGAAAAAGCCGAAAATCTCGTCCATATATATAAGAGCTTTTAATGACGAAGAACCTTCTTGAGACCTCATCCATACTATTAAATTATTTAAAAGAAGCGTTACAAAAAACATACGCTCGTTATCGCCTAAGTGAGTTATATTAAATATAGAGACTTTTGGTTTTTTATCTTTATCAAACAAAAATCCGTCTATATCCATATCTTCTCCCTCAAGCCACGACGAAAATGACGGACTTGCTATGATAGCGTTTATTTTCATAGCAAAATCCATACGCTTTTCTTTGGGAAAAAATGTCTCCAGCGAAAAAACGCCTACTTTATCAAAAGGCGGAGTTACTATGGAGGAGACAATCTCTTCAAGCCCTATATTTTTGCCGTTTTTGTAAAAATGCGCAAATATAGACGAAACCAATATATGTTCTTTGCTTGAAAGAGAGTTCGCGTTGATGTTTGCAAGATTTAAAATAGTGGCGGCGGATGATGAGATAAGCATATTTAACGTATCCTCATCATCTAAGACTTTTTGTGGTAAAGCCCTAAATGAACTCAGTATATTTACTTTTTTCCCATAAGAAGCAGAGGGTGTGTAGATGGTAAATTTCGCGCTATTTTTGAGCATAGCGATTCGCCCTTTATCTTCGTCCCATTGCAACAATCCGTTTTCCCATAACTTCGCATTTTCAAAAGCTGCTTCTTCAATACTTTGATTTTTATTTTCAGCTTCTTGCAGGTCTATCCATGGCAAAAATTCCTCTTTTGAAAGTGAAGGAAATGTCAAAAGCAGGTTTCCCATATCGCCTTTGGGGTCTATAATAATGGATGGAATACCATCTATCGCCGCTTCTTCTATAAGACCTATGCCAAGTCCAGTTTTGCCGCTGCCCGTCATACCAACAATAAGCGCGTGAGTTGTTAAATCTTGATTTTTATACGAAACCTCTGCGCCGTTTTCATCTTTGCCAAGATAAAAAAATCGCTGCGATTCTTGCATTAGTTCCCCCTTAAGTTATTTTTCAATTTTTGAAAAATGAAAATATGTTTATGCAATTAATAAAAATTTACTTCCTATGCTTTTAGCCAAAAATTCATTGTTTGAAAAAGCGCTACCGTTAAAATAAATCCTATTTTAGCAGTTTAAACGTCTTTTAGTGATAAATCCCTATCTTATCATAAAGTTTATTTAATTTATGTTATCGAACAAATTTTTGAATATATACTTATTGCAGCAGCTATCAATGTCAGTTCAAGTTTTTTGTGCCGTTAAATCTTATTATTTTAGCTTTTGGCGCAATCTATTCATATGCATTTTAATTTAAAATTTTTATCAAAAATAATTTTACATAGCTCAATCATTATAATTTTACACATTGCATGTTATTATTGTAAAATATCAATTTATTGAGAGGTGAAATATGAATGATTTTTTAAAAGCTATGAAATTTCGTCACGCATGTAAGTTGTTTGACGATAAAAAGAAAATTTCAAAAAAAGATATCGATGCCATATTGGAAGTCGGAAGACTTTCGCCTTCGTCGTTTGGTCTTGAACCTTGGCATTTTTTAGTAATAGAAAATGTTAAGATAAAAGAGGCTTTGCGCGCTGCATGTTGGAATCAGCCTCAAATTACGACATGCTCTCATTTTGTGGTATTGCTTTCAAAAAAGGCGAAATTTTTCAAAAAAGGAAGCGGATATTTGGACGAATCTTTTGGCAGAAGGGCAAAAGATGAGAAATCTTTGAAAGATATCAAGAAAGCTTTTGACAACTTTATCAAAAAAGATTTGAGTGTTGATGTTAAAAATTGGGCTAAGATGCAAGTTTATATAGCGGGCGCAAATATGATGAGTGCGGCTGCTTTTAAAAGCATAGATTCTTGTCCTATAGAAGGGTTTAACGCCAAAGCTTTTAGAAAGGCTTTAGTTAAAAATGTCTCTTCATTTGATAAGAAAAGCTACGAGGTAGCTTACGCTATCGCATTTGGTTATAGAGTGAACGAGCAGGGCGATAAAATAAGATGGCCTCTTGAAAAAATCGCGACTTTTATAAAATAAAAGCAAAATCCAAGATGACCCTACATGTTATGCGGGATTGACGAAGCCGGACGCGGATGTTTAGCCGGACCTTTGGCTGTTGCGGGATGTGTTTTGAAAAATAGCATTGAGGGACTCGCGGATTCTAAAATCTTAACTCCCAAAAAAAGAGAAAAGTTATTTGAACAGATTATTGAAAAGTCGCTTTACAAAATTATTCTTTTTTCTCACGATGAAGTGGATGAAAAGGGTTTGAGCCTTTGTTTGAAAGAAGCCATTTTGACGATAAAAGAGTATTTTGAAGAGTGTGAAATCTTGATGGACGGCAATTGTTCGTTTGGAGTAAAAGGCATAAAAACTATGATAAAAGCAGATGCTAAAGTGGCAGAAGTGAGCGCTGCAAGTATATTGGCAAAAGTTACGCGCGACAGATATATGCTTGAGATGGATGCGCTCTATCCCCAATGGCAATTTGCTAAACATAAAGGTTACGGTTCGGCGCTGCATGTAAAGATGATAAAGCAGTTTGGCGCAAGTCCGATTCAACGTAAAAGTTTCAAAATAAAAGCTTTGGAAGCGACACTGTTTTGATAAAAATATAAAGAAAAATTTTATAAACAACAATGTATCGGATGAATATGAATTTTTATCTTTTTAATTTTACTTTAGAATATAAGATATAATAGAATATTGATAAGTATGATGATAGTTATCATAAAATATTTTGCAGCCTGATAGCATAGATATTGTAGATAGACAATAAAATGAGAAGATTAGTTTTTGAAATCGCAAAATAGATGTCAAGAAGGGTTAAAAAGCTAATAATAAAATATAGTGTATTATATTCTTAAGCAATTACATTATATATTATTGTACCCCCTGTCATTACTATTGCTCAAAGCATTCATTATAAATTATTTGTTGCTATGTTTCTTGTAACCTTGAAAAACCAAACAAAATATTTTTATTTATTTCTCCAATATTTATTTGAATTCTTGTAGTGCATATGTACGGTTTTGAATACTCTATTAAATGCAACTAAACTAATGAAGCCGATTTCATCTAATATGTCAGGATTTTTCAAAATTTCTTCTTTTAGTATTTTTGTAACAGCATGCGGTCCCGTAATAAATGGTATGTTTTTCTTATCTTCTTTTGAAGAAAATATATTATTGACTATTTTATTTATAATATTTAATATCAAGTTACAATTAGACACAGCACAAAAAGCTTTATTGTTTATTAAAGCTATTTTTGGATATTCGTCTACAACGAACAATATTTTTAATTTCATTTTATTCATTAAATTAAAAAGATGACCTGCATAACCAACCATTTTCTCATCGGCGTCAATATATAATCCACCGTTGGCGTACAATCTGCACAACCTAAAAAGATCTGATTTCATTGCAGGATGATAACACTTTTCATAAGCCTGAAGTACTATCTTGTCAAAATTATTTGATATTAATTTTTTTGCAGATTCGTCATCATATAAACTATTTTCAGAACTTATATTTTTCCAGCTACTTACTGCATCTAAAACTTCTGTTGGAGGTATTGGTTGATCCCAAAAAGCAAAAATATTAAATATTTCCTCTTTTGCTATATTGTAGTTAAATTTTATCTCTGTATCATATACATTAAAAATATCATTTCTAAAAGCCTTATCAAAAGAAAAATTACCATCGGATATATTAAGAAGCTCTTTATAAGAAAGTTTCTTATTTTCTATATCCTTTCTTAAAATATCTTCATATGTAACTATTAAATTAAAATTTTCTCCTCTATAAAGTTCCAAAATTTTTAAAATATTTTCAAAACTTGTTTTTCCAAATAGTTGCCCAAATAAATCATTTATAAAATTTTTAGGGATATTTATTGATGCGTATCTACTTAATAAAAAAATCAATTTTTCAACAGAAAATCCATAACTTATATAAAAAATCAAACTCCAAACAGCTTTTAGAGATTCTCCCGCATGATGATAGGCGACAAACTGTTGAGTTGCAATATTTTCATCAAAACCAAATTTTTTTAAAACTCTAAAATAAAATTGTGCAGCGCTGTTAAAATCGCCATCATCTCTTAATTTATCAGCATAAGCAAGCATTTCATTTTTTTGCATAATATTCCTATTCTATTTCATCTATAGCTTTGGTTATAAATTTTATAAAAGGTTTTTTCGAGTCATGAAAAAAACTGTACGGATCTCTAAAAAATTTCTTGATTTTTCTTCGTTTTTTTTCAGATAATTTATTAACCAGATATATTATAAATTTTTCTATGATATTACTATGAATATTGCTATTTTCTATCTTTTTGTCAATAGACAAAGAACGCCTAAATTTATCGGCAATAATATCGGTCGAAGATATTTTTTTAATTTTTAATTTTTCAAAAAATCGGAACTTTTTATCTGCTTGTTTTTGAAAATAAGCACTTGAAATTTTATTTTCAATCTTATAATTTATTTCAAGCAAGTTATCCAAATCACCAAAGGTGTCTTCCCATTTTGGAGCAATAAATTTAAAGGAGTTGTCGATAAGCTGCTTTCTAAAATGTTCGTCATACGCCAGTTTTTCAATCGCATTTTTCCATTTCATCGTATCTACAGGGTCAATATAATATGCCAAATTATTTCCTGATTCTCTAAGGGCAAAAATATCAGCCGCCAAAACAGGCACTTTCATAGTTAACGCCTCGACTAACGGCATACCCCATCCTTCTACAAATGCGGGAAACAAAACACCTTTTGAATTTTTAATAATCGATGCCATGATAGTATCCGATAAATCCGATAGCTCTATCACGTATTTTTTTAATTTCGGCGATCTGTCCAACATGTCAAAAACGATTTGATTATTCCATCCGCGTTTACCTATCAAAACCAAATACAAAGGATTGGGGCTGTCAGTGAAATATTGACGCCACAAATTTAATAACATCAAATGGTTTTTTCTTGGTTCAATGGTGCCTGTATATACAAAATAGTTACTATTTTTCAACCAAAGAAGATTTGGTGACAAATTATCTTCTCTTGTTTTGTAAAAATTATCCTCAACGCCAATATGCAAAACTTTTATATCACATGGCTCAAAGCCTCTCGCGTTCATGTTATCGATCAATCTATTTTTTGTATATTCGGAATTTACCAATATCAAATCCGAATAGCATGATATAACGTCAATTCTTTTTTGATGCGTTATCTCATCCCCATTTCTAACATATTCGGGAAAATCAATCGGTATGATATCATGCACAAAGAATATAATTTTTAATTTGCCCAGCGTTTTAAATATATAATAAGCGTCAATTTGTCCTATGCCGTGATGAGAGGTATTTATATAATATCCACCCCCATGTTTTCCGACATATGCCAATTGACCAAATAGTGAAGCGTCTATTTTATTTAGTTTTTCTTTATTTGATAAAGCATTTCTTGCGTTTTCCAAATGATTTTTTATCAACCAATCAAAAGTAGTTTGCAGTTTAATTTCATGCGTATTGCTGCCGACAATCCAACGGTTGTGAAGCGTCTCTAATATATGTTCGGATATTTTTTTATCGCATAAAAAAAATTTACCGTTATAAAAAAAAATGAAAAAAGCATTGCAAAAGTTTGATTTTAAAAAATGATATGCATATTTTATATCTACTCTATCGATACCTGTTGGTATCGACGAATCTTTTCTTGAAATGATACGAGTGATATCATAGAAAACCGATATCATATTCTCCCACCCCATGTACTAGTTAATGTTTTGGAAAAAGCCTCTTTATATGGGTTTAAAACGTATGGGTTTGAAAATTTTTTATCATAAAACAGATAATCCCAAAATTGTTTTAATATAGGAACAGTTAATAAGCCAAAATAACTTTTGCTGGATTGGTATGTGTTTATATCGTAACTGTTAAACGCAGGACTTAATCTATGCGTTTCCAAATCAAAGTAATTTGCTTCGAGTAAAGTACCGGAAGATATCGAAAATATTTTGCAGTACGCGCCGGAACCAAGAACATCATATATATTATAGTTCACAACCTCAACCTTTTTTAAAGAAGCAAGAAAGCTCAAAATCTCTTTTGTGTCTTTGTTGTGCGGATGAGCTTTATAATGCACACAAGGATATGCTTTTGATATGCTTTCCAAATGCATTTTTACTTCATCTAAGCTCGTCATTATTTTATTAGCTATTAAAGACGAATCCTGATTTGTTTGACCAACGAAAAAAACACTTCCTTGTGGAACATTATTAAAAACTTGAAGTCTCGAACTTTTTGCCATATACATTCTTGCTTTTTCTCGGCATAAAAAATCATCCAAATGGTGTTTTGCTATGCGTTTTTCCCACTCTTTTACATTTGTTCTTATTGCAAAAACATAATCTTCCAAGAAACGCACGGGATGTATGGCAAAATCAATAAACGGAATATGAAGTTTAGTAAAAATTTTAATTATAGAAGGAGCAATTTCAAACGAAATAATCAAAGCATTTTCGAAAGTGGTTTGAATCTCATTCATCAAAGAAGTATTTAGTTCAATATCTTCATATACAAATGCCCACGCTTCCGTGGAAAAAGGTAATTCCAAAGAGTTATATATTTTCCATCTTAGCGACTTAGCACCGTTTTCATCTCCAAAAAATAGACTATATTGTTTGATTTGCAGACTTTTTAAAATAGGAATGCCACAAATTTTTTCCAGCCAATGGACATTGTTTTTAAAAGGGTTCGTAAAAATATTACTTTGATTTTCATAAATTCTAAGAAAATCATTTGTGAAAATAACGCGCTCGATAGAAAAATTATTATTGCTAATCATAAGTTCTCGCTAAACTGAATATTTACTTTAAAAATAAAATTAAAAATGCATTATATATATATATATATATATATATATATAAAAAATTTACCTTAATAAGAACTTTATTAATAAAGGAAGTCAATTTTTATTTCGAAAATAAAAACTAAAATTTTATTGCGGATTATTTCGCTTGTAACAACGAAAGAGAGGATGCTGATGGTTTTTATTGCAATGAGGGGAGGTTTGTCATTGTAAGCTCAGCGACAAATTAATCTACATGATAAAAATAAAATCTTACGATAAGTAGAAAAATCAGAAAGCCAAATAAAAAGAGATAAATTAATATTTTTAAAATTAAATTTGTTATAAGTTGATTATGACAAATTTATCTAATTCGAAAAAAGCCGCTCTTCCGATTCGCAATAATCTCGAATGATTTTAACGGTAAACCAAACGGACGGAATAAGTAAAATATATGTGGTTATATCAAAAACGATAGATTTATCGGGATATATCGCTATATAGTATCCTATATCCAAAATCCACCCTAAAATATAAAGTGCCCACCATATATTAATGGCAGTTAGTTTTTTGAAGTTTTCTACCGCAGTAGAATCATTAGTTAAAATAGCGATATTTGAGTACATATCTTTGATGAGAAAGTAGGGAAGATAGAGATTTATTATAGGGATTATCCAACCCAAAATCGCCCAATATTTTTTATATTTTAAATTAGATGTTTTTTGATAGAGATTTGAGTATGCTTTATAAAACCATATTATGAACACTACTAACGAAGCGATGACAATCACAAAACTTATCAAAGTAACCAATAATGCTAACAACGCTTTAGCGTTAATTTCATGCAAGTTTTCCAAATAATAACCCGAAATAATCAATGCGGGAAATATAAAGAGCAGGCTCCACATAAGCAATATGGCTATTTTTGCCTTTTGCTTGCTTGACGAAATTTTACCGTTCATGACTTTTTACCTCATTTGGTTACATGTAACTATTTGTCGTAAATCTTTTTTAGATTTTCCAATGTACTCGAAGCGTTCAAGAGCAGCATATCTGCAATCACCAAAGATACCATAGCGTTTGCGACTACGCTGCCGCGTATTGCGATACAAGGATCATGTCTTCCTTTGAGGCTGAATTTTACGCTTTCATTTTGCTCGTTTTGCGTCTGTTGTTCCGAAAAAATTGATGGAGTAGGTTTAAAATGAACTTTCAAGTCTATATCCATCCCTGTACTTATACCGCCTAAAATACCGCCTGCGTGATTTGACATGAAGCCGTTTTTATTCATTTGGTCGTTATTTTGTGAACCTCTTAATTTTGAAGCGTTTACACCTTCGCCTATTTCTACTGCTTTTACGCCATTTATTCCCATCAATGCCGCGGCTAACATTGCATCAAGTTTTTCGTACAAAGGTTCTCCAAGACCGATAGGGATATTCGTAACTTTTACAAAAACACAACCGCCTACGGAATCCCCGTCTTTTTTTGCTTCCAAAATGACTTTTTTTTGCACGTCTTCTTGTAGTTTGTCTAGTACAAAAATTTCGCTTCCATTTGCATACTCAAAATCCAAATCCTCAGCCTCAATACCTCCTATAGCAAAAATGCCGCTTTTAACATGTATGTTAAATTTTTCAAGTAATTTTTTTGCTATTGCGCCTGCTGCAACTCTTGCCGCCGTTTCTCTAGCGCTGCTTCTGCCGCCGCCTCTATAATCTCTGATAGCATATTTTTTAAAATACGTAAAGTCTGCATGTGAGGGGCGAAAAAGCGATTTTATATCTTCATAATCGCTTGATTTTTGGTTCTCGTTAAATATCAGCAAAGCTATAGGGGCACCCGTGCTAAGATTGTTAAAGACGCCGCTTAAAATTTGCACTTTGTCGTTCTCTTTTCTTTGAGTGGCAAATTTTGTAAGTCCGGGTCTTCTTTTATCTACTTCGTTTTGAATATAGTTTTCGTCTATTTCAAGTCCGGCAGGAACGCCGTCAATGATACAACCTATCGCATTTGCATGCGATTCGCCAAATGTTGTTATACGAAATTTTATGCCAAAGCAGTTCAATGAGTTTCCTTTTCCAGTATATCAAGCGCGTTTTTAGCCGCGCTTTGTTCGGCCTCTTTTTTCGTGTTTCCGCGCGCTTTTGCAAGTTCTCTGTTTTTTAATAATACCGCCATTTCAAACTCTTTTTCGTGATCCGGTCCGAACGAATGCAAAAGAGTATATATGGGCGTTACGCCAAAATGCGCTTGCGTAAATTCTTGCAGGAGTGTTTTATAGTCTTTGAAGAGCGTTTGCATGTCTATTTTCGGATAGGTGTTTTCCAAAAGAGTTATTATTACTCTCTTTGCATTTTTTATGCCGCCTTCCAAGTAAATCGCGCCTATAAGCGCTTCAAACGCATTTGACAATAAAGAAGCTTTGAGTCTTCCTTTGTTATTTTCTTCGGCTGCGGATAACAATATATAGTTTCCAAGATTTAACTTTAGCGCCATATTTTTGAAGCTTTTATCATTTACAAGCGATGCGCGCAATTTTGAAAGTTCGCCCTCAGGTTTTGTGGGAAATTTCATATAAAGATATTCGCCCACTATCAAATCAAGCACAGCGTCTCCTAAAAACTCTAATCTCTCGTTATTTTTAACTTTCGCGTAGCCTTTATGTGTAAGAGCTTGAGTTATAAGTTGTGCACTTTTAAACTTATAACCCAAACACTGCTCAAGTTTTTCAAAAGATTTTTTCATGCGATTCCTTTTCTTTCACGTATCTTTTCAGCCTCTTCTTTGGCTATTTTGTCGCATTTTTCATTTTCTGCGTGGCCATTGTGTCCTTTGACCCATGTGGTTTTTACTTTATGTTTTTTTGCAACTTTTACATACTCTTTCCACAAGTCAGGATTTTTTATCTTGTTAAAATCTTTAAGCACCCACCCTTCAAGCCATTGCGATATACCTTTCGTAACATAACTTGAATCGCTTATTATTTCTATTTCGCAAGGTTCTTTCAAGGCTTTCATGCCCTCGATTACCGCTTTTAATTCCATACGGTTATTTGTTGTGTCCGCTTCGTTGCCGCTTATGATTTTTTCACTGTCTTTATAACGTAAAATTGCGCAATATCCGCCAAAGCCCGGATTTCCCAAGCTCGAACCATCGCTAAAAAGCGTAATATTTTTCATGTTCGTTTTTGATAAGCAAGATAGAAATGTACGGATTCTTTAAAGTATAACACGAAGGGCATCTGTAAAAATGCACAGGAAACGTTCCTTTGCAGCACGTACATGTATACTCAAAACCAATAGTTGCTTTTGTGTAATTTTGTTTTTTGAGCATCGTTAATACTTCAAGTTCAAACGGTATGTTTTGCGGTGCTTCGCCGCCTTTTTTTGCCGCCAATATCGCTTTTACCAACAATTGTGAAGAGTTTTTGATGAGTCTAACGTCGCTTTCCCACAATAAATCCAACACGCTGTTTGCATCCACCAAATCTACGTCAAAATCCAAGATTTCTTTTCTGGCAAACTCAAATAAAATTCGTCCGACAAGCGGCTCTTTTTTTGCAAGCTCCAGCAATATCTCATATTTTTTCTGATTTGTTTTTAGGTTGTCATTTAGAATTTGCAAAGCTTTGACAAAGTTTTTTTCGCTTTCTACTTCAACCTCAAGTTCTTCCAAAGAGTCCAAAACTTCAAGTGTTTTTTGATACTCTTTAAGTTGTTCGTAAATCACCGTCAAAAGCTTAAGAGCCTCTTTATGTCGCGGATAGAGTCTCAAAAGCTCCATAAATATATCGGCGCTGCGTCTTAAAAATCCAGCTTTAAAATACGTTTTGCCAAGTTCAAATAAAAAATATTGTTTCTCTTCCTTGTTTTTCACGCGCTTTAATGCGATTAAGTAGATGCCGATAGTTTTTTCGTATTCGCCGCTTTTTGAATAAGAGTGTGCCAAAAGCCCTAAAGATTCGCTCGATATACTAAACTCATCAAGCAATTTTTTATATTCGTTCGCGTCCGCCATAACTTCAAAACGTTTTATAAATTGTTCTATATTGTAGCGTTCCTCTTTGCTCTTAAAAACGCCCCACCAATAATTTAAAAACGCTATGATAAATACAATTGCAAAGAATATGATGACGCCAAAAATCGGGTCTCTATATTCTAAAAAAAGAGTATCCAAACGCTGCCTTTTTTATATGAATTAAAGATTAATTATAGCAAAGAGTAGCTAAGATAGAGCAAAAGAGTAATAAAATGATAAAAAACGACTCATATTGTACATGTGGTATATCAAATATGACATATAGACGCTTTTATAAATATTGTTCGATATTTTTTTATTTCCGACGGCGCTAAAGAGAGAAGCGAAAGATTGGCAAACGATGTAAAAAACGGTAGTTTTTCCGACTATTGCCTAACTTACATGTAAGTTATTTTTATATAGCTATGATCTTTTTTGTTTCTTGATATTTTAAAAATCATTTTGTCATAAATCATAAATCTCAATGCGGAGTTTGCAATATCAAAATTGCAATAACTCCAACAAAGCTAAACTTTACATAGCATACGCTCTCTTACCGTAAACCAAATAATACAAAAAGATGCACATAAAAGTTACTGCTGCCGCGCTTGCAAAAAGTCCGTTAAAACCTATATAGTGCGCTAAAAATCCATATAAATAAGGTCCCATACCGATACCTAAATCCATAAAGATAAAATATGTTGAGATAGCCTGCGATATGCCTTTACCATGAGATAGTCTTACGCATATAGCTTGTATGGTAGTTTGAAAATTGGCTATACCAAGTCCTAAAAATACCGCCGATAACAGCATCAAAAATGAAGTTGTAGCCAAACTTAAAAGCACAAATCCTATTGTTGTTAAAACTAAGGCAGGATATATGATTATATTTGCCCCTCTTTTGTCAAAAGTTTTGCCTGTGAACGGACGAGATGCAAAAGCAGCTATCGCGTATACCAAGAAAAATATACTTGCGGTTTTGCTCATATCTATATTGGCGGCGTGTACCGGTAAAAGAGCTTGCAAACTTCCGTAGCCGGCTGTAACGAGCATAGTTACGATAGCTATCGGGATAACGGCGTAAGATATATATTCGCTTAAATGAAAGCCGCTGCTTTTTTCGGGTCGTTTCTCTATAGACGGATATAAGATAAAAAGCGCGAATATAAAACTCATTATTCCAACGGCAAGACAAAAGCCGAATATCGTGTGAAAACTCACATGTTCCATCATATATATGCCTGCGAACGGACCTATTGCCATAGCCATAACAGCGCTTAAGCTAAAGTAGTTTATACCTTGACCGTGAAGCTCTTTTGGTATGATGTGTACGACAAGCACGCTCGCGACCGTTCCTATACAACCGATGCCGATACCGCTTATGAAACGCACGATCATAAAAAGATAGAGATTGTCCACAACAAGATATAAAACAAGACTTAAAATATAGACAATAAGTCCTGTAAAAAGCAATTTTTTAAATCCTATCAAAAGGACTATTTTACCTGCGATAAAACGTCCGCAAAGACAGCCTATCAGTATCAATCCCGCCACAAATCCGCCAAGACTTATGCTCACGTAAAAATGATTAATAGCATAAGGGGTGCTGATAACGAAAAGCATATAGTATGCCATGGAGACAAAGAAATTTATTAGCGCTATATATATAAAATTTTTTGTAAATATCATAAATTTATCCAGTTGGTTCTTGTAAATGTGCCGTAATGATGCGGGGATGAAGAACATAAAAATAAAAACGTAATTCTACCTAAAAATATTAAATTTTTAAAAAACATCAAAACGTCTTATAATAAAAATATCTTCTTTAGAGCGTTTTAACTGTAGAATTTAAGCCTTCTCTTGTATCGCTTCAAATATTTTTCGGGCGGTATGTTTGGAAAAAAGTTCGTCCAATGTTTGCTTATCCGCCTTTTTTATAGCCTCAAATGAGCCGAAATAATCAATCAATTTTTTGATAACGGCATCGTTTAAACCAGCCATTTTTAAAGCCGAATTTTCACTTGCTCTTTTTTGTCTCGTTTTTCTATGAAACGAGATAGCAAAACGGTGCGCTTCATCGCGAAGTCTTTGCAAAAATTGCAATCTTTCGTCGTTTGGACTTAAATTTAACCTTCCTTTTTTTGTGTATACGGCGTCATTCGCGCTCCCCTTTGCTCTATGAGCTTTGGCGTCAATTTTTTCTTTAGCTATCGCCGCGACGTCCACGTTTGCGCCCACACTTTGCAAGATATCTTCGGCTAAACTTCTTAGAGTTTCGCCGCCGTCAATAAGCCACAAATCCGGCGCTGGAGATTTATCAAATCTTTTGGCGCGTTCGCTTAAAAGTTCTCTCATTTGCGAATATTCATCTTTGGCGTGTAAATGATAGTGGCGGTAATTTTGCTTTGCGAACTTGCCGTTTTTGCATGTTATCATAGCCCCAACGCTTGCTTCGCCCATCAAATGAGAGTTATCAAAAACCTCAACTGTAAACGGCGTATTGCTAAGCTCAAGCAAATCTTGCAAAGATTCAAAAAGCGTAATTTTTATCTCGTTTTTGCTAAGCAAAAGCAGCTCTTTGGCATTTCTTACAGCTAAATCGCAAAGCGCTTTTTTATCGCCTATTTTCGGATTTTGTATATTGAAGTTATGTCCGCATCGCTCTTTTAAGGCTTGAGTGATAACGTCTTTGTTTTCAAGTTCGTCCGCGACTAAAATATTTTTTGCAAGGTATGGAATATCGGGAGTATAATACTCAAACAAAAGTCTTTCGTAAAGCTCTTCTTTATCAAATCCGTTTGTAGAATTTAAAATCGTATGCGTTGATGAAGTAACTTTACCATCTCTTATAAAAAGCCTCAAAGCGCAGGCGTTTTTATTTTCAATATATACGGCAAAAATATCAAAATCTTCCAATTTCGCTAAGTCAATACGGCTTACATGTATGCTGTTTTTTATGGCGATTTGCATATCGCGAAGTCTTGAAGCTTCTTCGTAATTCAATGCTTTTGAGGCTTGCAGCATTTTTGCATTAAGCTGTTTTACCATCCGTTTTTTGTCGTTTATAAGTTCCATCGCGTTTTGTACTATTCGTCCATACTCTTCTTTTGAGACTTTTGCTTCGCACGGGGCTAAACATTTGTTGATTTGATAAAACAGACAAGATTTTTTATCTTTTAAGCAACTTTTTTTTTGTACAAGCGGTAAAAGCAGATACAACGCTTCCAAAATAGCTTTATGAGATGAACTGAATGGTCCGAAATACTTTATATGCGAACCTTTTACGAGTTTTCTTGTCGTCTCAAAACGCGGATATTCCTGCGCCAAATTTATATATATGTAAGGATATGTCTTGTCGTCTCTTAGCAAAATATTGTATTTTGGCTTCAACTGTTTTATAAGAGAGTTTTCCAAAATAAGTGCGTCGTGCTCGTTCTCCACTAAAAGATATTCAAGTTTGTTTGTTTCGCTTATCATTTTGTGTATTCTAAGACTTAAATTCGGCGCAGGCGATAAACCGTCCTCAAAACGAAAATAACTTTTTACGCGTTTTTTTAAAGATTTTGCTTTTCCTATGTACAAGAGTTTGTTATTTATGTCAAAATATTGGTAAATTCCCGCGCTGTCGGGCAGATTTTTTATCGCGTTTAACAAAAAAATTCCTAAAAAATTAGCTTTTAAGATTATAGCAAAAAACACTCAAACGGATATAGCCAAAGACCGAAGCTTTTGCATAATTTGATTATCGGCGAACAGTCAATCTGTTTTTTTGCAAATCACATCTCTTATGGATTCAAATAAGTTATTTAATTTTGCATCTTTTGCGAGATTTTTAAAGCCGCCTTTTGATTTTTCACGATAAAACGGCACCGTATCGGTTCTTTGCTCTTCTACATGTGAAGACATTTTATTTGTGAGAAATACTTTAATATCGTCCGCATCTATACATTTGCAGCTTTCGTCTCGCTTTACAAGCTCTTTTAATAGACCTTTTATCAATGTAGTTTTATAATTAAACTCCATTTTAAAAGCCGGATGTTTAAGTACGAAAAAAAGCGTGTTATTTTTATTGTACATAAACTTTACCGCGTTTTGATAACTGACAGGTAAAAGAGACAAAAGCTTTTTGTAAGAGGCTATTTGTTCTAATTTTTCAAACGAAGGACGCTGCCTTATATGAGAGATAATAAAGCTTATATGTTTCATTTGTTAATTATAACATTTATATTTTTACTTTCCGGTTGCGGATACAAAGACGACCCAAAATATGTTCATTTGTCATCCGATTTGATTGATTTTCCTCAAAAAACAGAATCAAAACAAGGTTTGTCAAGTAATTTAACGTTGAAAAAATTAATAAAAAGAGAGATTTCATGAAAAATGTCCCTATTGTCATTTTGGATTTCGGTTCACAATATACGCAATTAATTGCAAGGCGTATGAGAGAAGAGAAAGTTTATTGCGAAATAGTTCCTTATAATGAGAGCGCGGAAAATATCAAAGCAAAAAATCCAAAAGGACTTATATTTTCAGGCGGTCCGGCTTCGGTTTACGCAAAAGACGCTTATAAAGTCAGCGATAGTATTTATGAATTAGGACTTCCGATACTTGGCATCTGTTACGGTATGCAGCTTATTGCGCACCATTTCGGCGGAGAGGTTGCTGCGGCTAATCATCACGAGTACGGTAAGGCAAATGTCAAACATACGGAAGGCTGCGCTATATTTAAAAATACGGAAAATAACAGCGTTTATTGGATGAGTCACGCCGATAGGGTTGAAAAATTGCCCGAAGGTTTTGTCAGTATCGCTTCAAGCGACAACGCTACGCATGCCGCGATAGCCAATATAGAGAAAAAGATATACGCTTTGCAGTTTCATCCCGAGGTTACGCACTCTACCTATGGAGCAAAAATTTTAAAGAATTTTGCAAAAGAGATTTGCGAGTGTGAAACTACATGGAATATGGGGTCGTTTGCAAAAGAACAAATATCAAAGATTCAAAGCATTACCGAAAATAAAAAAGTTCTTTGCGCCGTAAGCGGCGGAGTGGATAGCTCCGTTGTAGCGACACTTTTGTATGAGGCTATAGGCGAGCGGCTTGTGCCTATCTTCGTAGATACGGGACTTTTAAGAGCAAACGAGAGAGAACAGGTAGAAAATATATTTAGAGTAAATCTCAAAATCCCGCTTATTACGGTTGATGCGAGTGAGATTTATTTGTCGCGCCTACAAGGAATTACAGACCCGGAACAAAAAAGAAAAATTATAGGACACACTTTTATAGAAGTTTTTGAAAAAGAGGCAAAAAAATATGAAGGTATAGCGTTTTTAGCGCAAGGTACGCTTTATCCGGACGTCATTGAGTCCGTATCGGTAAAAGGACCTTCTAAAACTATAAAGTCTCACCATAACGTCGGAGGACTTCCGGATTGGATGAAATTTACCCTCATTGAACCGTTAAGAGAACTTTTTAAAGATGAGGTGCGCGCTTTAGGACTTGAGCTTGGCATAACAAGAGATATGATTATGCGTCATCCGTTTCCCGGTCCCGGACTTGCTATAAGAATAATGGGAGAGGTTACAAAAGATGATTTGAAACTTTTAAGAGCTGCTGATGTGATAATGCAAGAAGAGCTTAAAGCGAGCGGATATTACGACAAAACTTGGCAAAGTTTTACAGTGCTTTTAAATGTAAATAGCGTAGGAGTTATGGGTGACAATAGAACTTATGATAACACGGTTTGCATTAGAATAGTGGAAAGCACAGATGGAATGACTGCTACTTTTGCCCATTTGCCGCATGAAGTTTTGGAAAGAATGAGTACGAGAATTATAAATGAAGTAAGCGGAATAAATCGCGTGGTGTACGATATCTCTAACAAGCCGCCCGCAACTATTGAGTGGGAATAGGCAGATAGATTTTGAAAAATGTTAGCGAGCAAGAACGAAAAATAGATTTGATGACGAAATAAACGATTTAGAAGTTTCGGTTGTTGTTGCAATCAATAAAATGAGATTTCATAATCGGAAAGCACGGTTAAAAATGGTTGGGAGAGGATAAATTTTGGTATAATTTTGTTAAATCTTAAAAAGGTGTAAATATGGAACATACGGAAATTATTTTTACTTTAGTTGTGATAGTTGGTGTAGTAACTTTTGCTTTTTTTCAAGATGAAAAAGAGAATAAAATAGACCACGACCATAATGGTATTATTAATATTAAGGAACAAAATAGAAAAGGAATGGGTTACATTGCTCAAACTCTTATGAGTAATGAAAATGTGATTTATCAAGCTAAAATCAGTCTACGGTTTTTATTTACTAAGATAGTTTTTGGTGTAATATTTTTACTTTTGGCATTAAATAATGGATATTTTATAATTATTTCAATACCGTTTTTTGCTATATGTTACATTCAATATACTTCAACAGAATTAGCTTTTACAAATAAGAGAGTTATAGCAAAGTATGGGTTTGTTCAGAGGAATGTAGTAGAATTAAATATAAACAAAGTAGAAAGTATTCAGGTTCAGCAAGATATATCAGGTAGAATGTTTGGTTATGGTTCAATAATTATAGCAGGTGCCGGTAATCATCAAGTGCCAATTAAGGGTATTTCTAACCCTATGTTATTTAGAAATAAGTTTATGGAATATACAATGGACAAATAAACTCATCTCATTTGTTTCTTTTCTCCTCTGAGGGCAAAGCCATCAAAATAACCGATGACAATACGATAGTTGTACTTACGAACAACAATGAGCAAATTAAAGTTGGACTTCACAGTATTGATGCGATTGCTTACCAAGGTTCTGTACATATAGTATAGGCGAAATTTTGACATTGTTTGTTTGATGAAAATTTCAAAATTACGCTTGAAATATTTAAGCTAAAAAGTTTCATTTATGTACATGTATATTTTTTTCAACACGCAAGCGTTTCATATACTTTAGTCAAATTTACAAAATTTTTTAACCTCTAATCAAAAAATAGAGATTGAATAGCGTTGTAAATAAAGCCGGTTTTAAAAACTTACATGCAAAGAAAAAACGATATTTGATATTAAAATCTCTACATGTATAATGAATTGAAAAATTTTCTAACTTTTGACTTTTAAGCTCAACGTTTTTAAATCATTACATGTAAGAGCAAATCAGTGTTTTGCGTTGTATATTCGCATCAAACGCCTATTTTAATTTATTATATTGCTATAAATCCGCTATAATTGAACACACTGTTTTTTGGGGAAAATATGCGAGAAATTTATCTGCTAAACGATGCGAAATATGACGGAGTTAAAAATATCGGCGTATTTGATATAAAGTATCTGAATCCAAAAATTACTCCAAAAGAGTATGAAGCTGTTGTATTTACTTCAAAAAACGGTGTTATTGGCATAGATAAAATTTATAAAGAGTGGAAAAAATTGCCCGCTTACTCTATAGGTGAAGGCACGAGCAAGGTTATAAAAAAACTTGGAGGCAATTTAGTCTATGAAGCAAAAATTTCATACGGAGATGATTTTGCCGCCCAAATATCGCAAAAACTTTTTGGTAAACTTGTCTTATTTGCACGCGCCAAAGTCGTATTTTCCGATGTTGGCGGCATATTAAAGTCAAAAGATGTACATGTAGAAGAGATTGTGGTTTACGAGAATGTATGTAAACCTTGCAAGGATTTTGTTTTATCAAAAGATGGAATATTCATCTTTACTTCGCCCTCATCTGTGAGATGTTTTTTGAAATGTATAAAGTGGAATGAAAATTTCACGGCTATAGCTATAGGAAAAAAAACAGCCGCAGCATTTAGCTGCGATATAAAGCCTTTAATATCACCGAAACTTAGTATCGACGAATGTGTGGCATTTGCTAAAAAATTAAGCAAAAGTAGCTTATAATTGTCCAAATTTAGCCTGGGTGAAGCGATACCCGCTTAAATGAGGTCCAACACTAAGATTTGGCGGAAAGCGTACGAGGCTGGTGTGTCCGCAATGTCGCTTGAGTCTGTTTTGCAGGCAAGACATCGCAGCCTAAAGGCTTTGTCATTTTTGCATCGTTGGCTTTTTAGGGCCAATACACAATGCGGAACGCCCGCTCGGGTTAAATTTAAAACAGCAATAATATGAGCGTTTTTAAGCGTCCATATTATTGCTATTTTTTTTATGTTGGAGACATCAATGAAAATTTTGATAGTAGGCAGCGGAGGTAGAGAATATGCTATCGCGCTTGCTCTAAAACGCGATGAAAATGTGAAAAATTTGTATTTTGCTCCTGGAAACGGCGCTACCGATGAACTCGGCGTCAATATTGATATTAAAGATTTTGAAAAGCTCGCGGAATTTGCAAAAAAAGAGAGTATAGATTTGACTATCGTTGGTCCCGAAACGCCTTTGGTTGAAGGTATAGCGGATGTATTTAAAAAGCATAATTTAACGATTTTTGGGGTTTCAAAAGACGCTGCAAAATTAGAGGGTTCAAAAGCTTTTATGAAAGATTTTTTATTTCGCCACAATATCCCAACCGCAAAATATATACAAACAAGCTCTGTCAAAAAGGCAAATGATTTTATAGATACGCTAATCGCGCCTATAGTAGTGAAAGCCGACGGTCTTTGCGCGGGCAAGGGCGTGATAATAGCAAAAAGCAAAGACGAAGCCAAAGACGCGGCAAAAAGTATGCTAAATGGAGAGAGTTTTGGAAATGCAGGCAAAAATGTAGTTATAGAAGAGTTTTTGGACGGTTTTGAACTTTCTATATTTGCTATTTGCGATGGGGAAAATTATAAAATACTTCCCGCAGCTCAAGACCATAAACGTCTTTTGGATAACGATGAAGGTCCTAATACCGGCGGAATGGGCGCGTATGCTCCGACTCCTTTAGCGAATGATGATATTTATACTCAAGTAGAAGAGTTTGTCGTAAAGCCGACGCTAAAAGGCATGAAAGAGGAGGGCGCATCATATACGGGAGTACTTTTTATCGGCGCTATGATTGTGGATAAAAAAGTTTATGTGCTTGAATATAATGTAAGATTTGGAGACCCGGAATGCGAAGTGTTGATGCCGCTTCTAAAAACGTCGGCAAGCGAACTTTTTTATAAAGCCGCTACGGGACGATTGAATGAACTTGATTTGAAATTTAAAGATGAGTTTGCAGTTGGGGTTGTAGTAGCAAGCAAAGATTATCCATATAAAAATTCCGAGCCGAAAATTATAGATATAGACGATAAAAAGAGTGAATGTTCACATGTAGCGTATGCGGGAGTTTGCAAAAAAGAGGGTTCAATGTATGCAAACGGCGGGCGAGTGCTTGTTTGCGTAGGCACAGGCAAAAGCATCAAAGCCGCGCGTGATAATGCGTATGATTTAACAAAAAAAATATTTTTTGAAGGCGCTAAATTTAGAAATGATATCGCTTACCAGGCTCTTAAATGACAGAAGACGAGTTAGTTAAAAAATTTGAGAGCGGTAATATCACTTTAGCCCCCTTAAGTAAGCGTTTTATTGCATATGCTATAGATGATTTTATAATTGCTGTTTTGATGTATATAGCTTTTAACGATACTATATTTGCAATCGGCTCAAGCAAAGAGAGCTTGCAAGCGTTTTTTCAATATCTAACTCCTTATCTTATTATTGCCAAGATTGTATATCAGGCTTTTTTTGTCTATTTATATGGAGCGACCATTGGAAAGATGGCTGTTAAAGTACGCGTTATTTATATTCACAATGGAGAGAGACCCGATTTTTACATGTCGTTTGTTCGTTCAGTTATACGCGTGGTAAGCGAAACTGTTTTTTTCATTGGATTTTTGTGGGCATTTGCAAGCAATAAAAGGCAGGCTTGGCAAGATGTGGTTGCTAAAACATTGGTAGTGAATGCATAAAATTGTCTTTTTCCTGCTGCTTTTTCTTTTAAAACTATCCGCCGATATGCAAAACGTTGAGATATTAACAAAAAATATGAGACAAGAAAATGATACTGTTTACGCTGAGGGCGATGTTTTGGTTTATTCGGAGCGATATCTCATAACAGCCGACAGAGCCATATATAACACCATAAGTAAAGATTTGGAGCTTTTCGGCAATATCAACATACTGCGCGGTTCTGATGAAATGAGCAGAAGTAACTATGTTTTTTTGAATTTGGAAAATGATTTGGGCGATTTTTCTCAATTTTTCTTTTTCAATCAAAATAGTAATTTATGGGTAAGATGCGACAATGCCTCAATGAACTTTGCGTATTACATGACAAAAAAAGCTATAACTTCAAGCTGCGACGTGGAAGAGCCTGATTGGAAGATAGGCTTTTCAAGCGGTGAATTAAACAGAGAAAATAAATTTTTACATATTTATAATGCTCTTTTTTATATCAAAGACGTACCTGTTTTTTATATGCCTTATTTTGCATTTCCGACTGATAAAACGAGGCGCACAGGGCTTTTGAGACCAGAGACCGGATATACTAAAGACGAGGGTTTGCTGTATATGCAGCCTATATATTTTGCGCCGTATGATTCTTGGGATTTGGAGTTTGATCCTCAAATGAGAATGGAGAGAGGAAACGGACTTTACTCAACTTTTCGCTTCGCAGATTCTGCTTATTCGAACGGATACGTTACGGCGGGATTTTTTAACGAAAAGAGAAGCTATGCGGATAAAGAGGATTTGAAGAACAAAAGACACTACGGATATGACCTCTTTTATGACAGAAGCAACGTTTTATCGGATATCTTTGGAAAAGACGTTGAGGACGGTTTGAGAGTGGATTTTAAATATCTCAATGATGTGGATTACTTAAACCTCAAAACAACGAATTCGGAAACATTTGACAAACTCGCAACATCAAGGTTGAACTATTTTTTGAGAGATGAAGATAACTACATAGGCGTTTACGGAAAATACTTTATAGACACAAGCGCAGATAATAACGACTATACTTTGCAGGAACTTCCGACTATTCAGTATCATAAATTTTTAGATAAGCTTTTGATAAATAATCTCCAGTATTTAGTGGACGTACAGTATCATAATTACTATAGAAAAACAGGTCTTGAAGCGCAACAGTTTGAGATGCGCGCTCCTTTTACTTTTTACTGGTCTATGTTTGACGATACATTGAGGGCTAGTTTGTCGGAAAATATTTATATGATGAGAGTTAACTACAACGGACTCGACAGTGTGCCTCAAGATTATGGACAGTATTTGAGAAATTATCATATTTTATCTGCTTATACGGATTTGGCAAAAGCGTACGAAATGTTTTATCATAAAATATATTTTGGCGCCGAATATATCATACCAAGTTTTGATAATCAAAAAGGGTATCTCGACAGAGATGAATTTGTTCCGATAAATACCGAAGAGAAACAAATAACGATGAATTTTAAGCAGTATTTTTATGATACGCAGGGTGAAAAACGGATAATTCACTCTTTGAGGCAGCCATACTATTTTGAGAATGATAGATATAAATACGCACCTATAGAAAATAAGATAGAATTAGCGCTTACATCACGTGTCTCTTTATCAAATGAAATTCAATATTCTTACGAGTTCGGCAAACTTGTCAAATCTCTCACTTATGCCTCGTATAAAGGCGATAATCAACAGATGTATTTCTCACACACTTATAATAAAGATGAGGATAATAATTATTTTGCATTAAATTTTGAGAGCAATATATTTGACCACAGCTCTATTTTTGCAGAAATTCAGTATGATATTGACGATAGTTTCGCAAAGTCTTGGAATATCGGTTTTATGCAGAGTAAAAGGTGTTGGGATTATAGAATCATCTATAGAGAAGATACCACGCCGAAACTAACAAGTTCAGGCAAAGCCAGTTCCATTGATAAAAAAGGCATATATCTTTTGTTCAACTTATATCCGTTGGGCGGAGTGAGATATAAGTATTCTGTGGAAAATTCAAGAGATTTGTAGGAGAGTGAATGTCCGCGTACAGATTTGAGTCTCATCTGGAAGCTGCTGAAAAAATGTTTGAGATTTTACCTATAAAACAGATGCAAGATGAAAATTGGGTATTGTTGGCGCTCTCTTTGGACGCTGTTTTTATAGCGGATTATATCTCAAAGAAAAGCGCTTTGGATTATGATATTTTATTTAACGAACTCATTTTTGCGCCGAATAATCCTACATGTATGATAGCGATAGTTAGCGAAAACGAAGAGATAGTTATGCAAGAAGCTCTTGTAAAATCATTTGAAATAAACCTTGATTTTATTTACGGAGAGGCTAAAAGAAAGTATGAGGAGAATATATTAAAAAATATTTATAAATATAGAAAAGGAGCCTCGCTGCCTTTGCTTACGGGCAAAAATGTTTTGCTTATAGACGATGGTTGCGAGAGCGGCATGAGAGCGCTGGTATCTTTGAAAACCGTTATAGCCGAACATGTAAAGTCAGCCTCATTTGCCACGCCGATTATTGCGCAGGATACCGCTTTAATGTTAGACAGCGAAACAGACGGGCTTTTTTGCTTTAGCAGAGTTGCAAACTTTGTCAGTACGGATTTTTATTACAAAAAAGAGAATGAATTTAGTCAAGATGAGATTTTAAAAATTTTAGAATCCAACAAACATTACATATCGTTTCAAAAATCACAAGGAGATGAATAGATGGAATATAAGATTGAGATTAACAATCAAGAGGAAATTTATGATATTGGCAGCGTTGCAAAGCATGCCGCCGGAGCAGCTCTTTTAAGAGTAAAAAATACAGTCGTTTTGGCTACGATAGCAAGAGATGACACGCCGGTTGAAGAGGATTTTTTACCTTTGACGGTTAATTATGTAGAAAAAAGCTATGCTTCGGGCAGAATCCCCGGAGGCTATATAAAAAGAGAAACAAAACCGGGCGATTTTGAAACACTTACTTCAAGAATTATAGACAGAAGCCTAAGACCGCTTTTCCCAAAAGGTTACGCATATCCTACGCAAATAGTTATTTTTGTGTTAAGTTGCGATCCTGAAGTTGACCTACAAGTTGCTGCTCTCAATGCCGCTTCGGCAGCCTTATATCTTTCCGATATTCCTGTCAATAAATGTGTAAGCAGTGTGAGAATAGGAAAAATAGACGGTAACTTGGTGGTAAATCCCACAAATTCCGAACTTAAAAACAGTTCCCTTGATTTATACGTTGCCGGCACCAAAGAGGAATTGTTGATGATAGAGATGAGAGCGATATCATCTTTAAAAGAAGACGAGCAATTTGTAAATGAAATGAATGAAGAAGAGATGGTAGAAGCTATAAATTTTGCTTCGGAGAAAATTTCCGACGCTTCCGGTTTATACGAACAAGTTTTTACTCCTATAAAAAAAGAAGATGCTAAACTCATATACAAAGCCTCCGTTTTAAATGAAGAAGCTTATCAATATATAAAAGAAAATTATAAGCCGAATGTTTACAACGCTCTTACCCAAATGGCAAAATCAGAACGTGCGATTGAACTCAAAAAAGTGCTTGAAGCGATTATGCAAGACGATGTTGTGTTGGCTAAAGAGTGGGATAAAAGTACAGTCAAAAATGCTCTTGAGACTTTCAAACACAATATAGTGAGAGAGATGATAGTAAAAGGCAGGACAAGAGCCGATGGAAGAGGTTTGAAAGATGTAAGAACGATATCTATCGCTACAAATATATTGCCAAACGTTCACGGCTCTTGCCTTTTCAGCAGAGGTCAAACGCAAGCTTTGGCGATAGCAACTTTAGGCAGCGATCAAGATGCGCAAACATACGACTTGTTAACTGAAAAATTGCCTAATTCCGATAAGTTTATGGTCAATTACAATTTTCCCGGATTTTCAGTAGGCGAAGCAAGTCCATTGAGGTCGCCGGGACGAAGAGAGCTCGGTCATGGTAATCTTGCAAGAAGAGCGCTTGAACCGACGATATGCAAGAATAGCCCATATACGATAAGATTGGTTTCGGAAATATTAGAATCAAACGGCTCATCTTCTATGGCTACGGTATGCGGAGGTTCTCTTGCCCTAAGAGCTGCCGGAGTGGATAGCAAAAAATTGGTTGCCGGAGTTGCCATGGGTCTTGTTTTTGAAGACGGGGACTATGCGATATTAACCGATATAATGGGACTTGAAGACCATGACGGCGATATGGATTTTAAAGTAGCTGGAACAAAAGACGGAATAACTGCTTTGCAAATGGATATAAAATTGGGAGGCATTGCGCCAGAAATTTTAAAAGAAGCTTTATATCAAGCAAAAGAGGGCAGAGAGTACATACTAAATCTAATGGAAGAGGCAAACGATAAGATAGTAATAAACGAGGAGATTTTGCCAAAATTTGAACTATTTAGTGTGGATACCGGCAAAATGGTAGACATCATCGGTCAGGGAGGCAAAACCATTAAAGAGATTATAGAAAAATACTCTGTTTCAATAGATTTGAACCGCGATAACGGCGAAGTGAAACTCTCTGGCATAAATAGAAATAGAGTAGATATGGCAAAAGAGCATATACTAAACATAGTAAAAAATAGCGGCGCGGGACGTGGTTTTGACCGTAGGGGCGGCAGTCACGATAGAGATCACAAAGCCAAAATAGTAGAGTTTGAAAAGGGCGCAATAATTGAAGGCACTGTTAAGAGAGTAACAGATTTTGGCGCATTTATAGGGCTTCCAGGGGATATTGACGGGCTTTTACACATATCAAAATTGGCTGAGGGCAGAGTAGATAAAGTAACCGACGTAATAAATGTAGGTGATAAAGTCAAAGTCAAGGTACTGTTTCAAAAAGGTCCTAAAGTAGAGTTGGCTTTGGAGAGCAAAGAGTAAAGTAATTTCGCTTTTACATGTGCAAAATGGGTGCGATATGAATTTTGAGCACAAAGATGATTTCATCTGAAATTTCATTATTTGCTTATATAAGCGATTTATTCTAAAGCCGATTTTAACTTCCCAAAGGTTATAATCGCAACTTGCAAAATTACAAGTAGGGATACGCAATCCGAACGAATTTTGCAGAGAACTTAAGGAGTATTTATGAAAAAGATTCTTTTTCTTATGGTTGTATGTATGGCGGCGGCTTTTGGACAAGAAGCTAGCTTGACGGAAGTTCCGGCTGTCAATGAGATGTTAAAATCTTTCTCTGCTCTTGCAGCGTGTGTTGGTTTGGGAATAGCAGCGCTTGGAGGTGCTGTAGGTATGGGAAATACCGCAGCGGCTACTATTGCAGGAACTGCTAGAAATCCAGGACTTGGCGGAAAGTTAATGGGGACAATGTTTATCGCTCTTGCGATGATTGAAGCACAAGTTATTTACACTCTTGTTATTGCGCTTGTTTTGCTTTTCTTAAATCCGTTTATAGTACTTGCTTAAATAATTAAGGGGCTTAAATCAAGCCCCATTTTCTCTTTTATTGCGGTCGTGGTGGAATTGGTAGACACGCTATCTTGAGGGGGTAGTGCCTTCGGGTGTACGAGTTCGAGTCTCGTCGACCGCACCATTGTTTCGGGCTTTATGCACATCTTGTGACTAAATTTGTGTCCAAAACATTAAAAGTCATGTCGATTTCTTCTATTTCGGACTTTATAAATTTAGCATATTTTTCAAAAAGCATTTTTAGGCTCGTATGTCCAAGCATATAAGCTACTTGACTAGCTCTAAATCTTCCGCTGTCCAACGCTTTGATGGCGAACGTGTGTCTCGCTTGATAAAGCACCCTTCCTTCTAACCCGCATTTATTACAAAGACTTTGCCACTTTTTTTGCAAGCTGTCAGCACCCTTTGTGTTTTGGAAAATCCTTTGTCCTCTTGAGATAGACCGTTGAGACTTTATAAAAAAGCGTAATACGTTAAAAATCGGTATCCTTCTCTCATTTTCCGTTTTAACGGTTCCTATTACTCCTTTACGAATAGTTTTATCAACAACTATAAAGTCGTCTTGAATATCGCTCCAGTTCAAAGCCAATACCTCTCCTATTCTCATGCCAGTATTAAACAAAAACCCAAGCACATTTTTAAACCAGCCTTGAGAGCGTTCAAGTAAAAGCTTGATTTCCTCCTCGCTAAATGGTTGCGGTTTATACTTTTTGAGTTTTGGAAGCCTAACGGTTTTAAAAGGATTTTTCTCTACCTCCTCATTTAGTATAGCCTCGTCTATTATTTGAGAGAATACATTAACTATCATTCTTATGGATTTAGGGCTTAGATTAATAGTATTTGCCCACTTTTTCGCAAGCGCAGGCTTAATCTCATTAATCGCATAATCCTTAAATTTACTGATATGATTTTCATATATAGACACATACCTTTCTAAAGTGGTATGTTTAATGTGCTTATATTTCATCATTTCATGATAATAGTATTCAACAGTTTTTTTGGGCGAAAAATCCGTTTTTTTCAAAAGAGGAAATAACTCCCCTTTAATTCGCCGCCTATTCTCTCTTGTATCGGCAAGCTTTGTGGATTTTCGTACCCTCCGTCCATTCTGATATAAGCTTACCCATAGTTTCCCGTTCCTTATATATATTGTCATTAATATCCTTTAGATTGGCAATACTCAAGGCATTTTCATCAAATAGAATTTTACGTTCACTCACCTTACGGTAATGTAAATTTTCTCTGAATATACCTTGTGCTATTAGTCTGTCAATGCTGTTAATCGTTAGCCCTGAAAGTTCTGATAATCTTTTTTTAGTTATTAACATAGTTGCTTTTCAAAACTCAAAATGCCCTTGATTTGGGCTTTTGTATTCAACTTCAACCTCATTTTCTTTATCTTTATGGCAAAAAACAGAGCATTGGAGTTGGGCAACGCTTTGTCTCGGGTCAAAGCCTATTCCATCAAAAAAGCTTTCTTCATTGTCGCAAAACCACTCGCCATCTTCTTGTATGAGATATTTGCAATCGCCGCATGTGCTCATTTCAACTCCTTACAAAAAATAACTTTGCCTTTTTTATTTTTATAAAAGTGAATATCTTTCGGATTTACTAATCTTATTCTTTTCGTATCGTCAAATTCAGCAGTAAAAATAAAGGGTTGCAAAAATCCTTTAGTAAAATAGCCTAATATTACCTTATCTTTTATTTTTATCGCGCCAAAAAAATTGTCAGGAAATTTCATTTTTTTTCCTCCACCTCAATATTAAATCTCTGTCCAATTTTGCTATTATAAAAAGCAAATTTATCATAGTTGCAATATCTGTAGTTAAATCTTTTCCTTATTGTGCAAAAAGGAATATGATAATTTCCACAAAAAACCAACTGTATATACTCACCATCGCTTAATTTGTAATGTTGTTTTAGTCCCTTGCTGTTGCGATAGGCAGTGTCATATTCGTATAACCTCTCGTTCATATCTTTTGGCAAATCTATAAGGTAAACTTTTAGCAATTCCGCATATGTTTGCTCGTGTAATTTTGGGTATCTATGACTAAATTTAATCGTATTCATTTTTGTATCCTTTATGCTTTGACTTTTTCAGACATTTTCTTGTCCTCATGAAATGGATTAAAGGTTAAAACCTTTTGTAAAAACTTTCAAAAGTCCTTATAAAAAGCTTCGTCGTCAAATGGGACAATCTTGTTATCCCAAAGCACTTCTTTTAACCAACTAATGTGGTGTTGCAAATCCTCCTTTGAGGCATCGCAAAACTCATTTTTATTTTGCGATGCCTCAGGGAAATAAGTATTTGTCGCTTTCAATTCACCATCCAAAACTTTAAGCAAATACCTAAAGCTATCTTTGTTTATTGCCTGTGGTCTAAACTTGAAAAAATCATTTTCAAACTGAATCTTTATCATTTGAGCTTCGTGTAACTGTTTGATAAGTCCGTGATAAAGACGGTTTTGATATATGGTCTTCACGAATGAAACTTTTTATCAAGAACATTTTTGAGCTCGTCAAATTTGAGTTTCAAATCTTCAGAATTCATACTTTCCACTTTAGTCCAGCTTCTCGTACCAAAGACCTCTTCTATCAAATCCGCTTTGGCTTTTTTATCTTCCGCGCTTTGAGACGGGAAGTATTTAAGTATAAGTCCTTGTATTTCTTCGCACCAAATGTCGCGTTTTCGTCTCTCTGCGCCAAATCCGTCGTCGCCTATATCGTCGCTGAAAACTTGTTCGGATTTGGCTTTTATGCTCATCTGTGTGCCGCCGATATTTAAAAAATCAAAATGGGGCTTAAAAGTTTGATAATCGGGCATATAGAATATCTTTCCGTTTAGCTGGTCCGTTCTATCCTTTTCTATGATAGCTTTATTGACGAGTCTATTTTTATCTTTATCAAACTCTTTCATCATCTCTATCAAAAGCGAGGGTTCATAGCCAAGCTCTTTTTCGGTGCTCATTTTTGTACCGTTTGTGATTAGCTCTTTTTTGCCTGTGCTTTCATTTTCCTGATAATCATATATTTGAGCCATACGACCGCAAATAACAGCGTGAATTGGACTTGTAAGGTAAGGGTCTGTGAACTCTTGCCATCTATCCTTGATAAATCTCCAGTCTTGAAATTCAAGCGCAAATCTTTTTTTGCGTCCATTCTTTAAGTTTCGTTCGTTCAGTTCATCCAGATAGTCTTTTTGTAATTGTTTCCAGATATGAGTAATGCTATCTACTATAATGACGTCAATGTTTTCTTTGACGGCTTCTTTTACAAAATTCAAAAGATAGCGAAAGTCCCTGCTTATGTCCGATACAAACAGTTCAACGTTATTGCTCTCAAAAGTTTTGATTAGGTAGTCCGAACCGCCTTCAGTGTCAAAAAAAGCTATCCTGTTTCCTTTGATATGGGCGAGTCCTATGCCTATCTTTGCCGCAGTAGTAGTCTTACCGCTTCCAGTGTCTCCATATATACCTACTTTTGCGTAAGCTTGTCTATTTGTAGGTTTTTTAAGAAATTGCATTTTTTATCCTTAAGCTATTAATTTATGATGGATATACTTCAATATCATCAATATAAATGATTTTAAAATCTTTTGTATCCCCCCGAACTCTAATTCAAGTACAGTAAAAGACACAGATTTTGAGTATTCTATTATTTTTATGTCTTTCACCATTCCATTATATTTATCACCCAAATAATCTATAGATACATTTTTCCCTATGTACTTTCTAAAGTCTAAATTTTCGTTTAGCCAATAATCAAATCTTGGCTTTTTTAATACATCATTGAATATTTTGTCATATTTTTTTCTTAGCATTTTTAACTCCTAAAATTTGAATGGATTAGCGTTCCACTCTCTACGCATTTGGGCTCTTTTGGCTAAAACAAAATCAAAAGTCCCAGTTATACTTCCGCTAACGTCCTCGCTGTCAATGCCTAAGTTCAAGACCTCTTCCAATAAATCCTCAAGCTTTGACTCAAAGTTTTCCAAAGCTTTGGTTTCATCTGTGTCGTAACATTTTGGTTCTATCACGTGTAAGTCATTTTGGCTTAAGTTGTTGCGGATGGTCATTTTGTTCTCCTTAACTCTCCAACGTCTTTGCCACTAATGCGGTCTATTATCCTGCCTTTTTTGATTTCAAATCGGGCGACGCTGAAACCTATACCCTTTTCATTTATGTAAAATTTAGTGTGATAAATCATTGTTTAGCCTCCAATATAGATATATAGCCATTAGGCAAGATTTTATAATTGGTCTTGTCTACTATTACCCTAAGTGTTTGTGCGCCGAAATGACGGCTTATGACGCTTACAAAATCCCATGTATTATCCTCGCCGCATCCAGTATGTATTGGATACGCACCAAAAGCTCGTCAGCATTCGTTTTAGCTTTTTCAAGTTCTTTTAGTAAAGACTTTGTAAAACGTAGGTTCATTTTGAAACTCCTTTGATGTTTTGTTGATAGTAGTGTACAATAAGAACACTTATAGCAATATTAAAATATATGGTCTTTTAGTACACTTTATTGAAATTTTATGCTATAATGGCGGGGGGGGGGTAACACTCTTCTGTATTTGTTGTTTAGAAGAGTTTAGATTAGAAATTAAGGGGAGGAGGTATACAATATGTTATTAGAATCTACATTTAGGCATAGTGATATGAAAGTTAATTTAGAAAGAGCTATTAAAAATATTAATGATGATATTTTGTTTTTACAACCATTGTGCGAAGCTATAGTTAATGCTTTTCAAGCACATGCCGATACTATAGGTATTACTTTTGAAAAAGATACAGATAATTTACTTATCGGATACACAGTAAAAGATAATGGGGATGGATTTACTGATGATAATATTGAATCATTTTTAACATTATGGAGTAATTCGAAAATACGAATTGGTGGATTAGGCAGTGGTCGAGTTTTGTGTTTAAAAGTATTTGATGATATTACTATTGATAGTCAAACAAAAGATACTAACAGCAAAATGGGACAAAAAGTAAAAATTAACTTTAATAAAAATTTTAATAAAAATAATGTTGAAGAAATAGAAAGAATTTCAAGCAATAGCAATACAAGTTGGACCAGCAGCCAATATGCTAATATTAATAAAAACTATATGGAATTTTTAATTAAATGTGATAACAAAAAAGGACAAGAGCACAAGGGAAATATAAATAGATCATCAGAAATTAAAAAAATAAAAGAAAAAATTTTTATAAATCTATTGCCGTTATTTATATGGCTTAGAGATAAGAAAATTCAATTTAGAATAAGTTTTGATGATAATAATGAAATTATTGATGAAAAAATTTTACAGGAATTATTTGATAATGATGGGTTCAAAGTCGATAGTTTTGTTATTGAAAAGAATGTTGAAGATATAAACATCAAAGAAACATTTATTTTAACTTATCAAATTAAAAAATCTGAAGAAAAGGATTCTCTTGAGCAATTTTATGGAGCATCTGATAGAAAAGTTACTAAATTTCCAAATGACACAGGATTGCTGTCATTACCAGAAGGCTATAGCGGAATTTTTTGCTTAACATCAAATTATTTTAATGATAAAGTAAAAGACTCTCGTACAGATTTTATTATTAAGGCTGATCAAAATAATGTTTCACTTGAAACTCCTATTGTTTTTCATGAAATAAATGAAAAATTAAGAAATTTGTTAAGCAACATAATCAAAACTGAATTTCCAGAACTTGAAGAAAACTTTAAAAAAGAAAAAAATAAATTATGTGAAGAATATCCATATCTTATAGACTATATAGATGAGTATACTCAAATCACTATGCCAATAAAAGACCTTTTGGATAAAGCAAGAACAAATTTTTATAAAAAAAGAGAACAGACAGAAGAAAAAATTAAAAAATTTATTAATTCAATTAAAAATGATAATTTTAATAAAGACAAATATGAAGAAATTAAAAATCAATTTACGTCTGTTGGAAAAGAGCAATTAGCAAGCTATATGGCATATAGACAAACTATTATTGACATGCTCATGAATATTTCTCAAAAAACAAAATTAGATAAAAAAGCGTTTGATGAAGGAGATATACATGATCTTTTTTTAGAAAGAGGTAAGTCCAGTACAAATATTGATAATAGATATGCAAATAATATATGGATATTTGATGATAAATTTATGTCTTACATTTATGTTGCAAGTGATAAAACAATTCAATCAATAGCAAAAGAAATTCAAGGAGATGATTTTTCAAGCGATAAAATAAAGGATTATCACAAAGGCAAAGAACCAGATTTATTAATGTTTTTCTCTGAAGATGAAGATAATTATAGAGATGTACTTTTAATAGAATTCAAAAGATTATATGAAAATATTGATGCTAAAATGAAAGCAATTAATCAATTAAGAAGGTATCCCGTATATATTAGAAAAGTTTTAGAAGGACAAAATATTCGTAGTATTTTTACTTATACAATTATTGACTTAGATGAGGAAACAAGAGAAGCTTTAGTAGAGGCAGAAGAATTTGATCCTTATGCTTTTGGAGATAAAGAAAACAATGTTTCATCTTATTACTATTATGCAAAAAATTCTAAAGCTCATATTAACGTTTTATCGTTTGATCAACTATTAGTAGAAGCAGATGCAAGAAATCAAGTATTTTTAAATATATTAAGAAATAAAATAAGATGAATTATATAGGTAGTAAATTAAAACTACGCTATCACGTAAAGACATCGGAATAAATACATTTTTGCCGCCATATTATATCTCTGATTGCCAATTTTCATTTGTCAAAATAGAAATAGAAAAAAGCAAAAAATATTGCTATTGCAATACATATTATTACTGCATTACCAAGTATAGTACTCAATATGGTGCTAGTCGGGTTTTTTCTACCACACTTTGGGTAATATTCAGCATTTATATCTACTTCATGTTCGCAAGATGCACATTTACCCAACATTCATTACCCTTTATCATAAAATTCAACTACGCTCAATAACTTATCGGCATAACTGTAGATATTTTCAATGTTTTCAAGCTCAAATTTTGTCTCTTTTTTCTCGCTGTCAAATATGCCTATCTGTTTTCTTGTGCTTGTGAGATATAGTCTGCAAATAGTTTTTCTGTTGTTATCGTCAAAAAGAATAGCAAAGTATGATTGAGCGTCTCTGTGCGCTACTCTTTCTAATTTGACTTTGGAGCATAAAATAGCCCTTATGATATAAAAAGCGTCTAACTCCTCTTGGGTGGTTACAATTTTTGCGTCAAGCTCGCTCTCTTTTTTACTCTCTTCTTGTATTTTTTGTTGCTCGGCTGTTTCTTTATTTAATGCTACTTGCAATCTATCGGTAACAATATCATTAAGGTGTTGTTGAAATGATTTTTTAACAAGTCCTGTAAATCGTTCGAGAATTTTTTGCGTTATTGGCCAGTGGTAAATTTGTTTTACAAAATGCTTGACAAAATCAGGCGATGGATTTGAGATTTCATTGTTCATTAATTGTCTTAATTCACTTGTGTATTTTAATTCATTTGCTGCACTTAAAATAGTGTTGAAATCAAAATATGACTTATGAAATTTTTTCAACTCATCAATTTGATTGTCTTTTATGCGCGTTATATCAAACACAAAAAATGGCTTTTCGTCCGTTTTATTTTTTTCAACCAAATCGGTGTAAAACCTATATTCTATACCATTTGTAAGAATAGCAAATTTTGCTTTAGTAGTGTGAAAATATCTAAGCAGTTGAGATTCGTTATTTACATTTAAGTCGTTACCTGCCGTTTTGCATTCAATTAGCAAAATGGGCTCGTTGTCTTTCAGTATCGCATAGTCTATTTTTTCACCTTGTTTTTTTCCTATATCCGCTACAAATTCGGGAACAACTTCTGCAGGATTAAAAATATCGTAACCCAATTCCCTGATAAAAGGCATAATAAAAGCCGTTTTTGTAGCTTCTTCGGTTAAAACTTGTTCTTTAAGCTTAGCAACGCGTTCGCCGAGCGCTTTGATTTGGTCTTTGAAATCAACCATGTCTTACTCCTATTTCACTTTACTTACTTGTGTATTCCATAAATTTATTTCTAAATATCATAGGTTTTGAGATGCCTGCTATCGGTGCTTGAGGATTACCAGCGCCTGCTATAACTATGGAACCATAGTTAAATATCCTACCTAATATGCTTTGCTCTACTTGAATACTTTCTATCTTATTTATGTTTAATTCTACCGTTACTCTTTTGATAAATCCAAATTTGGCTATAACCCTTTTATTTGTAAAAGCTAATTCGGTAGATATATACTGAATATAAGCCAGAGCAAAAAACAGTACTGCAATAGCTATCAACCATACATAAGCTATCGCAAAAACCAGAAACAATACTCCTAAAAGTATTTTTGGCAATAAAAACCAAACGCTTATCTTGCCTCCATAGACCACTTCTTCGCCACTAATGAGAGTTTCATTGATATAACTCACTTTTTCTCCTTAAATTTTGATTAGTTTACTCTATCCCCTGCCTATCAAAAAACAGTCCTTTTGAAAAGTGTATCTTACCGCAGACTTTGCCGAGTATCTCGTACTCGTATCCGTCTTTGTGCGGATACATATCGCCGTATTGTTTGTTGAGGGATATTAGTTTGATTTTGTTTTCTGGTAAAAATTCAACTTTTTTGATGTATATCATGTCAGCAACACGGACTACATATACGCCGCCTATTTTAGTAAAATCATAGCGTCCGTTTACCATATCAACAACAGCAAAGTCGCTTTCATAGTACTCCGGTTCCATACTATCGCCGATAACTTCAATAACTTTAAGATTTTTCGGGTCAAGCCCTTTTTCTAATGCGATCGCGCTTTTATCTATAGCCATTTTTGTGGTTTCAATAGGTAAATCGCTATAAGCTCCGCCTCCGGCGCTTGCGCGCAGATTTATTTTGTCAAGGAGTATGACGTTGTTAACTACATTTTGTTGTGAGTTATATTTGTTGACCTTTTTGTCATTTAAAAAATCTAATGGATTGACCTTAAAAATTTCTCCAAGAATAATAATTTTTTCAAGTTCGGGAACTCTCGGATTATCTGTTCTATTCCAATTTTTTATGCCGTCAATAGTTATCTCGCTACCTCGTAAATCAAATTCTTTCTTTAATTTTTCTTGAGTATAGTCGCTTTCTTTCATAAGCTCTTTAAGAAGTTTACTATTGAATGTCATTCATTTCTCCTAATTTTAGAATTATACACTTTGAGTAGTGTACATATAGACCACTACGTTTTATTTTTTATTAAGTGTTCGTGATGTACACTTTTGAAATGGAAATGCAAAAAATAAAAACAGTACTTAAGAACTATTATTCATATAATAGTGTTAAATCTATTCTTTGCGGCAGACGCAAACCTTCGTACAGCAAAATGCTTGAGCTATCTAAAGAGGGTATTCCTCTTAACGCTTGGTCCAACATCAAATCCTTCATCAACAGCAATACTACCACACCCAAAAAGCGTGCGCAAGAGTTACGAGGCGTTACTGGGTGTGATGATGGTAACGATAGTGAACAGACGAGTGAAAATGGTGTGGATTGCCACGCCTGCAATGACGGAGAGAGTGAGGGTGGGAGTAACGACGCGCAAAGTGTGGATGGAGAGTGTGAATGAGTTGTCTGTACGGTGAAAGCGTGGATTGCGAGGGTAAAAAGATAAGCCGCGTAACCGTGTCGCTTATCTGTACGGACTTGGAATTTGTAACGGAGATAGCAGACGCGAAAAATATAAGCAATAGTGAGGTAATCAACTTGCTCATTCAGCCTACTATCCAGTCTATCTTGAAGCAAAAAGAGTTGATAGCCAAAAATCCGAAAGCCGTCGCGTTTGACTTAGTCACAAAGGGGTGAAAATGCTGGAAAACAGACCGAATTTACAAACGATTTTAGTTGAGGGCGATAAAACTACTATCCAATCAACTGCGAAGGAGAAGATACTAAAGCATATAGAGGATACCGACCAAGCTTTGGAAGAGATAGAAAAAGCGATAGTGTCATATAAAAATATCGCTGACGATAAGACTAAAGACTTTTTGGAGAGGATAAAGGAGCGTATCCAAAAGTTAAGATTGCCTAAGTTGCAATGAGCGTTTCGTAGCAACGCTTTTTGGAGCTTATGCTCCGGTTCCTTTAGTATGATAGGGATAGCTTCAAGTTTACCGACACGAACTATCCCTATATTTGTCGCCTTAAAGGGCGTAGTAATTCTACCCTCAAGAGGCTTACAAGAGTATTTATCAAAGCCACTTCACTCTCTCCTTTACAGTCGGGAGTGGCTTTAGGTTGTTTTGATAAATCGTAATTCTGTAAAGGAGAATTGCAAATGTTAGTAATCAATAACATTGAGGTTAATTTAACTTCAAAAAATGGGCAAGTCTTTACAACTTCACTTGAAGTAGCTAAGGTTTTTGAAAAAAATCACAAAGAAGTGATTAGAGATATTAGAAATTTAATGTCAAAAGATGAGCGCAAAATTGCGCCGATGTTTATTGAGCGAGAATATAAGGATACTTATAGTAGAAGCCAGCCGTTTTATGAAATGACAAGAGACGGTTTTACACTTTTAGCGATGGGGTTTACAGGCGATAAAGCTTTAGAGTGGAAATTAGCATACATTAATGGTTTTAATAAAATGGAACAAGCTCTAAAACAACCATCGCTTTTTGAAATTCCTCAAACTTTTTCAGACGCTCTGCTTTTAGCCGCTAATCAAGCCAAACAAATTGAAAAACAAACCAAGGTTTTAGAATATCAAAAACCAAGAGTTGAATTTGCAGACAGATTATTAAAAAGCGAGGGTACTTTATCGCTAAGGGATTATGCAAAATTATTGTGCGACAAAGGACTTCAAATCGGACAAAACAGACTATTTGAAAAGCTTAAAGAATTAGACATTTTGGATAATAAAAATAAGCCGTATCAAAGATATGTTGATATGGGAGTTTTAACTCTAAAAGAAGCTACTTACAAAAATTCAACGACCGGCGATGACGTCATCTATTCGCAAGTAAGAGTAACCGCCAAAGGACAAGAATATTTATATAAAAGGATAGCAGCATGAAACGTTACATTTCAGTAGACATTCAAACAATGAAACAAAATGGATTAAATTTTGAAAAATGGGCGTTACTTGAAAACATCTATTTTTTATCAAACAACACTTATCACGCTTGTTATTCAAGTAAAAAAAGTTTAGCCGAATACTTAGGTATTTCAGAACGCAAACTTTATCTTTTGCTTGATGAATTGGTAAAGGATAAATGGCTAATAAAAACCGAACTTAATCATCTAAAAGTTACAAGTAAATGGCTAAATTTAGCCTCTTGCAAAGATGAGACTGCAAAAAATGCAGAGGGTATGCAAAATTTGCAGGAAAATAGTGCAGACACACTGCAAAATTTGCAAAATGATACACTGCAAAATTTGCATATAAAGGAAGAGAGTAGTATTAAGAATATATATAAAAAGAATATTATAAATAATATTCCAAAAAGTGAAGAAAAAAAATCTAAATTCATTCCCCCAACTCTACAAGAAATTGAAGAATATTTTATAGGCAATTCTTTTTTGGTAAACGCTAAATTCTTTTTTGATTATTTCACTACGAGCGGATGGGTTGATAGCAATGGCAAAAAAGTTTTAAACTGGAAGCAAAAAGCGCTTACATGGCAAAAAAAAGAGTTGGACAAACAAACCTCACAACCAACCAAGCCGCCAAAAGACAAATACGACATCATGGCAGAACAGGGGAAAATCAGCAAAGTAACCGCTCAAAACCTGCGGATAATGGAACGTATGGGAGGCGGAGAATGACAAAAGAAGAGTTTTACCCATCTTTTGCCGGCATGGCGGAAGTTTACAATAAGCCGTTATATGAAATTTTGATTGAAACTTACTATGAAGTTTTAAAAGATTTTCCTTTTGAAGATTATAAAAAAGCTTGTATGGAAATTTTATCAACTCGCAAATATTCAAATTTTCCCATGCCTGCCGATTTTATTGAAGCAATGACGGGTAATGCCGATGATATGGCAATGATAGCGCTTAGAGAACTTGAACACGCGATAGCCAAACACGGCAGGTATAACTCAGTGTGCTTTGAAGATAAAATCATTATGGCTTGCGTTGACAGTATGGGCGGGTGGATAACGCTTTGCAATACGACAAGCGAAGAGTGGAAATTTGAAAGACATAATTTTCTAAAACTCTATAAAGCGTTGTCAAGAAATCCTGAAAGAATGAGGACGCCAAGTAGACTTGTAGGCTTGATTGAGCAACAAAACGGATTTGCGGGCTATGACATAAGCGAAACTCCTGTGATTATGATAGGGCAACACACGGAAAGAATCCCGCTGATTGAATTTAAGAAAAGACAAGAGCAGCTAAATCTCTCACAACCAAAAAACAGAGTTTTAAATTTAGTGAAGAAAGTTTTGGCATGAAGTTAAAAGTCTGCAAAGTCTGTAAGGTCAAGTTTACACCCGTAAGACAATTTCAAGTAGTCTGCTCCATAAAATGCGCACAAGAATACTCAAAGATTTGTCAAGCAAAAAAACAGAGAAAAGAGAAGCTGGTTTTTAGAATGTCCGATAAAAAAACGCTGATGACTAAAGCTCAAGCGTTGTTTAACAGATACATCAGGTTAAGAGACAAAAACCTTCCTTGTATATCTTGCGGATACAAAGGGGAAAACAGGCAATGGCACGCCGGACACTACAGACCTCAAGGCAGGAACGGGGCATTGAGATTTTGCGAATTTAACTGTCATAAACAGTGTTCAATTTGTAATAATCACCTATCTGGAAATTTGGTCAGATATAGAGAAAATTTGATTAAAAAAATAGGTTTGGAGACAGTCTTAGAGTTAGAGAACAATAACGAAGTCAAAAAGTGGACAGTGGATGAGCTGAAAGACTTGATACAGACTTATAGGCAAAAGTGCAAGGAGATAGAAAGCGAATGCAAAAGGAAGAACACATGAGCAAAAAAATATACAAGTGTGAAATCAAACTCTCTTTGCCGATAGACGAGGTTAATCTTATAGAGAAAATAGCCCAAAAAGAGAGTAAAACCAAAGGTGAGGTATTGCTTGAGTTTTTAAATGATTCGCCCAAATGGGTTGAAAAAGTCAAAAAATGGAAAAAGTTAAGCGAGGAGATTGTCTGATGGCTTACTCCAAAGAGCAATGGCAAAGAGCTAAAGCATATTATGAAGCAGGATTAACGTTAAGGGACATAGAGAAAAGAGTAGGCATTAATTATGCGGTTATTTCAAAAAAGGCAAAAATGCAACATTGGCAACAAGGTGCAAATGCCGATTATATTGATGCCAAATTGACTATTTCTGAAAAAAAAGCAACAAAAAAAGCAACAGAGATACAAATCTTGGACGAATTAGCAGACGAAACCATATCAAACAAAAAACTTATTTACAACGTAACAACCAAAGCCTTGAAAAAAGTAGAAGCGCTGATAGAAGAGATAAACAATCCAAACGACTTAAGAACCATTATTGAGTTAGCCGATAAAGCCTCTTTGACGCTTGGAGTAAACGCAAGGCACTCAAGCCAACAGATAAACGTGCAAAGCAACACACAGGTAAATGCAAAAGAGGGGCTGAAGGATTTTTATGAGGACGTAAGCAATTGACAAATATGAAAATGGTAAAATATAAAATCCAAAGGAGATAATATGGAAATCACATTGTTTGATGTAACAAATGTTGAAAACGATAAATTTGAATTATCTTGTCACGAAAACGGTATAAGGTATTGGTTGGCAAGCGAATTAAGTAACTTACTTGGATATGTAGAGTATAAATCTTTTTTAAAAAGTATAAATAAAGCCATAAGCGTTTGCACAAGCTTAAATATGCAGATTTTACAACACTTTATACCTCTCGAAAATGGTGATTATAAGCTTACGAGATTTGCGTGTTATCTTATAACAATGAATTCTGATGTAAAAAAAGAGAATGTAGCAAAAGCACAAGTTTATCTCGCTTCTTTAGCTGATGCAATTCAAGGATATATAGAACAAGAGCAAATAGAGAGAATAGAAATAAGAGGCAAAATTAAAGAAAAAAATACCTCTTTGACATCAACAGCAAAAAATGCAGGAGTTACAAGTTATGCTAATTTTATGAATGCAGGTTATATGGGTATGTATAATATGGGCATAACCAAATTGAGACAAATAAAAGGCATAAAGGCAGATAAAAGTCCTCTTGACTTTATGGGCTCAAGAGAGTTAGCAGCTAACCTGTTTAGATTGTCAGAGACAGAAGCTAAAATTAAATCTGATAAAATTTATGGACAACAAAAATTAGAAAATGCAGCTCACGAAGTTGGTAGAAAAGTAAGAAATATTATGATTGAAAATGACGGCGTAAAACCTGAATATTTGACAAGACAATCGGATATTAATGAAATTACAAAAGAGGTTAAAAAAGTCGAAAAAAGCTTAACAAAAAAAGACGCCAAAAAGCTATCCAAAAAGGATACAAATGACTGAAAACACAAACAATGAAGTAAGTATGGAAATCAAACTAAGGCACAGTAAACCAGTTGATGTTATTACTATGGCAAATTCTCTTATAGCACTTAATAATCTTGCATTAGAGCATATAAGCAAAGAACATGGTATTAAAGATACAAAAATACTGTTAACCGGCGTAAAAGAGGGGAGCGATATTTATCAACTCATAATTCAATTTGCAGCCGCAAGTTTGCCTATTGTGGAAAATATTACGGCCGTAGGACAATTTGTTGAGTATATCCGTTCGTTCTTGACAATAGAAACTAAACCGATAGAAGATGTAAAAAATAGCAGGCATTACAGTATGGAAAGCGTTAAAAATGTTGAAAATTTTATATCGCCTATTGAAGACAGCAGCGATAATTCAGAGATACAAATAAAAGTTGAAGGCGACAATAACTCTGTAAATGTGCTTGTATTCAAATCCGAAGATAAAGCCAAAATATTAGAAAATAGTGGAATAGTAAAGAAGATACGCGGTGAAGAACAGCCCAAAAATGATGATACTCACAAATTTTATAAAGAAGTTTTGATAGAGTTGCACAGAGTTACAAATACCACTAAAGAAGTTAAAGATAGCGCATATTGCGACGATATTTTAAAAGGTAAAGCGATACCGACTATCTTTAAAAATGAGAAAGAAAAAGCTACGGTACTGGATAATCCATTTCACGCTTTACTTTTAGTAGATATGGAAGTTCGTTTATTTAATGATAAAATCCAACTATATACTATAACAAAACTTCATAAGATAATTCCAAACGAAAAAGGCGAAGCAGATGAATGAAAAAGAAAATATAAATAAGGAAAATAAAATGGAAGAAAATGAAATAAAACTAACTATTACAAGAGATAACAATATAAGCATAAAAGATTTATCTCTTGCATTGACATCTTTTGATAGCCTTTTAAAGGATTATTTAACAAAAAACTCAGGCTCAGCTGATGTACAACTAAATCTAAAAGGCGTTGAAAAAGGAAGCGACATCTTTTTTATGGAAGTAGTAGTTGCTGCAAGCTTAATACCCATAGGTAGCTACATAGATTCCGTAAATGGACTTTTTGAGTTTATAAGAAATTTGAAAGATATTTTTAAAAAACCAGTTGAAGAGATAAAAGAAGATAAGTTTTTAACAAAAACAAATGTTGAGAAGATAAACAATATCATAGAAGTTGTAGAAAATAATCAAGGAGCATCTTTTCAATTTAACACAAATTGTCAAGTAATCAATATCAACCCAACCAATATAAAACAATTCAAAGAAGCCATTACTCTTATAGGCAAAATAAAAGAATATGACAAAGAAGAAAAAATATTTTATGAGAATGTTTTGATACAAATGCAAACGGTAAAAGATTCAAAAAAGGTGGTAAAGGATGCTGCGTATTGTTATGAGATAGTACCGCACCAGGCGATACCAACAGAAATATCTGATGTTGAAGCAAAAAGAGAGATACTAAACGACCCTTTCAATAATTATTTTTTAGTTGATTTATATGTCAATAGAATGGATGGAAAAGTAAAACTATATAGAGTTGTAAAACTTCACAACATAGTACCGAAGGATAGCAATGAGTGAAAACATCGTCAAAAAGACATGTAAAGAGCTGGGGATAACGTACAAGGAACTCGGTGAAAAAATAGGATACAGTGAAGGAGCATTAAAAACAGCTTCATCCACAGGAAATATAAGCGAGCCTATGAAAAAAGCCATTGAATTATACTTAGAAATACTAAGGCTAAAAGAAGTGCTCACAGACTTTAAAACACTTACATCAATAATTAAAAAATATACTTAATACTTTTAAATTGCTACTTTCTAATTTTTTAGAAAGCCAAAAAAGTATTAATGCAAACCAAAAAAATACTCTTTAGTAAATATTTTTTACTTAGTCTCTTGACAATAGTCTATAATTTATACTATAATTCTCACATAAAGTAAAAATTACAACCTAAGGAGTTGAAAATGCAACTTTCACAATATTTTCCGTAACAAGAGCTACAAGGTACTTTTCCAGCTGACAGCAAAAAACTATTTGACTTTTTAGAAGTTGATAGTAAATTCGCTGATTGGATTAAAAATCGTATTAAACAATACGGCTTCATAGAAAATCAGGACTACATAAAAACAATTAGAAAGGTTGGTAATGCAACTGCTTATGATTATTTTATTACTCTTGATATGGCAAAAGAGCTTTGTATGGTTGAAAACAATGAAAAAGGCAAAGAAGCAAGAAGATACTTTATCGCTTGCGAGAAAGAACTCAAAAGATTAGGTGCTTATCAACTTGAACGTGAAAACATTGAACTCAAACGTGCAATGAACAGGATTACGCTAATGGATAGTCTCTCTAGCACCCCTTGGGCAATGAATGACTTTTTGGATTTTATAGGTTACATAAGCAGAGCCACAAAGACTATGAGGGAGTTAGCGGGATATGCGGATTATTACGCAAATACTGCTGAAAGTTTCTTAAGCAGAATACAAGAACGCTTCAAGAACCATCAAGGCGTTGGGGAACAGTGCAAAAGATTACCAAAACATCAGATGATGGAGTGAAGGTAAAAAATTTGCTAAAAAAATTGTAAATTTTTAGCTTTTTAAAGATTTACAAAAAAAAAAAAAACGGTACAATAATAAAAAATTTCTATAAGGAGTAAATAGATGAAAAAGATGGTTTCAAGTTTGCTTTTAGCATTTATAGTTCTGATTTTAAGCGGGTGTTCGGGCGCTATAGGCACATCGGGTCCTAAAATAACAACAACGGGCGACGAGTTCAGTTCGGTTAAAACGGTAAGAACCGAAGATAACCGCGTAGGTGGATTGTCGGGGCTTATGCAAAAAGCAGGTCTTTATATGGACGTGTCCAAAACTTACAGTAGAAATACGCTTTTTTGGAGCGTTTTGGCTTCGTATTATCACAATGGGTACGGAGACGTAATCAAAGATTATGATTTTTATATCGGAGGCTTATGTACTTTTAGAGCGGACGATGTAAATATCCCCGTTAAACTTAGCCGTCAAAGAAGCGATGTAGACGTAGATGTCGTAGGTAATCCTGGCAGTAAACGGCTCAGTGTGGACGTAGTGGCTTATGGAAGCGGCTTAATATCGGATGCGGATTTTGAGAAAATCGTTAACGCCAAAGAGCTTTCCGTCAAATGCGGTCAAATAGCGTATAAAAAAGGCTTATTATACGGTGGAGCTTATAAGGATACGACGATAGAGGATACATTTCAGCCGACTTTAATAGAAGTTTATAATAAATTTAAGGAGTTAACAGAATGAAAAAAGTCTTAATGTTGACCTTTACGGTCTTATTTTTAGGTGGGTGCGCTACGGGATTTATGCCAAATGCCAGTGTGAGCGATAACATCAATGGCAAAACCATAACGTCGTCTAATAATATTTTGCCCACATCGGACAATAAAAGCATATATTTTAACCCTTCGGCGACGATATTTAATAAAAACATAAATTTCGCTATGCTTTTGGGTATCACGGGGGCTTGTGATGCGGAAGCATTTAACAAGCTTAAAAGTATCACGTTTGATATAGGTACGGAAAAGCTTACTTACGATGTCGGTCAAAAAGAGTATTACGCGTGCGGCGGCGAATTTAATTATACTAAACTTGTTGAAAGAGGCAGTATTCGTATGAGTGAAAGCGATTTTGTCAAGCTTGTAAGTACTGAACAGCTGAAAATAACAGTCATAGGCGATAGCTTGACTTCAGAGTATCAAGTAAATGCGGAGTTTATTGTCAACTTAAAAACGTTTTATAAATTTGTTAAAGGCGACTGATTGCCTACGATGAACCCTGCCTTAAAGTCTTTTTGGGCAACTAAAAGCCGCGAAAAGATACTTTACGGCGGCAGGGCAAGCTCTAAGACTTGGGATGCCGCCGCTAACGCTATCAGGATAGCAAGTACGGTTAAAGTAAGATTTCTCTGTACTCGTATGTTTCAAAACAGGATAGACGAGAGCGTATATACTGTCCTAAAAAATCAAGCCGTTCGTTTTGGAGTAGATAAAAACTTCACATTTAAAAATAACTCTATCGTGAATGATGTAACGGGTAGCGAATTTGTCTTTTACGGGCTTGCAAGAAATATTGACGAGATAAAATCGCTTGAGGGCATAGACGTACTTTGGATAGAAGAGGCTCATAGTCTAACAAAAGATATGTGGGGCGTCTTAGAGCCTACTATTCGTAAAGAAAACAGCGAAATATGGGTGATATTTAACCCTCGCTTTGCAACTGACTTTGTATATAAGCATTTTGTGGTTGATAAAAAAGAGGATAGACTGATACGAAAAATCAACTATGATGAAAATCCTTTTTTAAGTGAAACTATGCTCAGTATCATAGAGGATTGTAAAAGAAGTAGACCCGATGAATACGAACATATCTATCTTGGAGTGCCTTTAAGTTCGGACGATGAGAGTATCATAAAAACGGATTGGATAAACGCTGCGATTGACGCTCATAAAAAGCTTGGCATTGAACCTATGGGCGATAAGGTCGTAGGTTACGACGTTGCGGATAGCGGTGAGGATTTGAACGCTCTTGTCGCAAGGCACGGTCAGTTAGCTTTGAGTATAGAAAATTGGAAAGGCAAAGAGGACGAATTGCTCAAATCCTGCACCAGAGTATATCTTGAAGCCGAAAGATTAGAAGCTGGGATTATATACGACAGCATAGGCATAGGGGCAAGTGCGGGAGCAAAATTTAAAGAGCTTAACGAGGCAAAAGGAAAGTCTATAACCTACATGTCGTTTAATGCAGGCGGCAAGATACTTAATCCCGAACTTTTTTACACTGAAAACAAGAAAAACAAAGACCACTTTTTCAATCTCAAAGCGCAAGCCTGGTATACGTTAGCCGATAGATTTAGAAAGACTTACGATTACGTCAAAAACGGCAATGTTTGCGACGTAAATGACATCATATCAATAAGTTCAAATTGCGATAATATAGAAACTGATTTACGAACTTACTGCTCCTCGCAAAGAGTATACGCCAAATGGGCTGACCAAAGTAGAGAGCAAAGAGAGTCTAAAAAAACGAGGCGTAGCAAGTCCAAATATGGCAGACGCTTTTGTGATGGCTTACGCTCCGAAAAACAGTTCCACACTCATTTTTGAGACTTTTTAACTTTCATATCTAAAATTTTTACCTCCATAGCATAAAATCCCGCAAAAGTCAAGACCCTAAAAAATTAGCGGACGTTAAAAAAAGAGGGACGTCAATTTTTTACGGACGTTAAATTTTTAGGTACTTACATTTTTTTTCAAAAAGTTATATCCTTGTCAAATGATTAAATTAAGAGCTTGTACATGTTTGACCTTTTGAAAAATATGAGTCGCAAAAAAGCACTCAAACAATGAAGCCGCTAGGTGCTGACGAGGCTAAACATTATGGCACTTACGTTGAAGCTGGAACCAATATTGAATATGCTTGGGATTTAGAGTTTGGTTTGCCCGAAAATAAAGCGCATCCTTTTATAGCGCCTATTGTTGAACAAAACTGTGCAAGAGTAGAGGCTTTAATAAAAGAAGCTGTAAGTGAGGTTCTCAAATGATAGCGTTATAAAAAGTCATAAGGAGAAATTAACAACTTTTTAGGACACGAAGAGTGTAAAAAAATTCAACAAGAGGTTTATGACCTTTTTCATAGACAATGTCTTGATGTTGAGGGTTATTTTAGTGTGTCGGTAAATTTTCAATTTTCAGATACGACATTAGAGAATGACGGCGTTTTAACGCATGGAGTTTCTCAATTTAGATTTATAGGAGTAAAAAATGGCTAACGAAAAAGTCGGACGAATGCTCGTCCTCAAAGAAGGAACTGCCAAAATAGCAGTTTGTCAAAGCAAATCAATAACAATCAATAACGAGTTATTGGATATTACATCTGATGGTGACAGTGGTTGGAGAACATATTTGTCAAAAGTAGGCGTTAAATCCGTAGATATTTCTGCAGAAGGTCTTTTAGATACTACGGCAGCGAATTTAACAGGAAGTTTAATGTACAAAACATTAACGAATGGGAACGGGGGCGCAAGTATAATTGTACCCTTAACGATAGAGGTATGGGATACCGCCAACCCTGACCCGTCAAGCGATCCTGATTGGACAATTACAGGTAATTTTGCTATCGCTTCATATGAAATAAGCGGTGGTACAAGCGAGGCAGTAACATTCAGCGCAACTTTTAACAGTAGCGGACAAATAGCAATGGCGGTAGTTGAATAATGTATATCTGGGGAAATATTGAATTTGAGTATAAGGGGAGATCAATCAGACAAAAGCCTGATTTTGAATTTATGAATGGATTGGAAAGTCGATTAAATACTTCTCTTTACTCTCTGTTTTCAAAGGTTGGCGAAGGAAACTTGCCCATTTCAACGGCTATAAAAATAATAAATTATGTTCTAAATTGTAATGGAGTTGAGGATAGCCCTCAAGATATTCTTGAAGAACTTGGTAATGGAAGTGAAGTGATTGTTATTGTCGCCAAGATATTACAATCTTGTCTACCGATACCAAACAAAAAGAGTGATGGAAAAAAACAGCAGACCCCGACGGAATGATAAGGGAGTTATACGGGGTCTGTATTTATTACTTAAAACTCCCTCCAAGCGAGGTTAGACAAATGACTATAGGTGAAGCTTACGCGATTATAGACGCTATTACGGAGAGAAAATCAAATGTCGATATGGATAGTCTAAAGAAATTCGCAAAAGCGAGAGGATTTTTTAATGGCAAATAAAGAGGCTAAAGCCACTGTAATCGTCGATATGGATAAAGCAGTAACGGGCGTTAAAAAACTCACAAAAGAGTTTTTAGAAGCAAAACAAAAAGCCGATAATTTGGCTGGTAGTTTAGATACTACTCATTTTGCCAAATGGGGAGTTGCAGCCGTAAAAGCAGCTACCGTAACGGCTGCTGCTTTTATTAAAATGAGCATAGATAGTGCGGATGCTTTGGCTAAGCAATCGCGAGCTCTTGGAATGTCGGGTATCGAATTGCAAGAGCTCCAACGTGCCGCAGATTTATCGGGTATCTCAACCGAACAATTAACAACGGCTATGAGAACTATGATCGTAGGACTTGGACAAGCTGCGCAAGGAACGGGAACAGCTAAAGATTTGCTTGAACAACTCGGCGTTTCGCTAAACGATTTATCCGATATGAGCGGAGCTGAAAAGATAGCTTTTTTAACCGAAAAGATAAATGAGACAGTTCCAGCTTCCCAAAGAGCCGCTGCTATGGCTGATTTATTTGGTTCACATTCAGCTCTTGCTATGCAAAATCTTGACCCTGATAGCCTAAAAAGAGCAGCTGAGGAAGTGAATAAATTCGGTATAGCTCTTAGCGAAATTCAGCTTGCTCAAATAGAAGAAGCGAATAATGAGATGAGCGTATTTGGCGAAATGACAAAAGGTATTCAAAATCAACTTGCCGTTGAGTTTGCTCCTATTATAACTGGAGTATCAAAAGAGATAGCAGATGCTGCTAAAGAGAGTGGTCTGTTTGACGGCGCAATACAAAAAGCTGTTGATATAGGTATAAATGGAGCAGGACTTTTGGCAGATGCATGGAGAGGATTTGAATACATACTATTAGGCTTAAAAGGTGTTTGGTATGGTATTCAAGTAGCTGCTGCGTCAGTTGTTGAAGCTATAATGCAAGCTTTTCAGGATTTGGAAACAATCGAAGTTGATATTATCAACTCTCTTATATCTGCTGCAAACAATATACCCGGCGTTAATATAGACCTAATACATGTTGAACCAAGCGAAGCGTTGCAAGCAGTAACGAACTTTAAGAATGAAGCAAATATCGAGCTTGCAACTGTTGCGGACGAGATAAGAAGTCTTATGGACGAACCGCTGCCAAGCGAAAAACTGGACGCTTTGATTGCAAATTGGCGTGCGGTATCAGAGGCAGCAGCAGAAGCTACAGTAGTGCAAAGAGAGGCTATGAACGCAGCCTTACCGCAAGGCAGAGAAATAGCAGAAAAGAAGGAAAAGGAAAAAGAAGATCCTTACATTGAAAATTTAAAAAAGCAAACTAATGCATTGGTTGAAGAGTTAAATAAACGAGAGCAATTTTCGCTTGAGAGCACGTTAAGAGAGAATGAAAATAATTTTACAAAGCAATTTGAGGCGATAGAAAAGCAAAAAGAGCTTGACACAATAGCTTTCGATGAAAAATCCGCAAGACTCAACGAAGCTTACTCAAACAATTTAATAAACGAAGAGGCTTATCTTGCGGCACAAGATCAGTTGAAACAAAATTATGAAGGTCTTGAGAAGCAACGTATAGAACAACAAGAAAGCATAAAAAAAGAGGCTTATGCAAAAACATATAATGCTATGCGAGGTATTTTGGCAGATGCAGCGAAAGAGAGTAAAAAAGCTTTTGAATTAAATAAAGCTGTATCTATCGCAGAAACCGTGATAAGTACATATCAAGCGGCGCAAAGCTCTTATTCCGCAATGGCAGGCATACCTTATGTCGGACCAGCGCTCGGTGCTGCTGCCGCCGCCGCCGCGATAGCTTCGGGAATGATGAGGGTAAACGCGATAAAATCACAACAATTTAAAGGCGGAGGAAGTGCTGGCGGAGACCCCGGTGCTTCAGCCTTGGCGGCATCAGCTCCTGTGGCAGCTGGGGCACAACCCGAAAGACAAGTAGCCAATATCTCTTTAGTCGGCGATATGTTTGGACGTAATCAAGTTATAGGTTTGATGGAAAGCATGAATGAACTAATGGCTGATGGAGTGAGGTTAAACGTAAAATGATAGTAAATATAAATAACTCAATAACTGATAACAGGGCGATTATTTGTTACGACAAGAAAAAAGGCGTTGCCAGCGCAACAAGTGAAGTCGATATGTTTCCGGCATCCGCTCCAAATAATGAACTTACCTATTCTTATTGGCAACCTGCTTCATTGCCTGCGACATGGACGCTTACATTTAGTCAAAATGAAGTTATAGACTATTTTGCTATAGCAAATCATACGTTAGTAGGTTGCACCGTCACACTTCAACAAGGTAACAATTGGACGGAGATAGGACATACGGAAGTTATAACAGACAGGCGTCCGATAATACTAAAATTTAATCAAATCACCACAAATAAGGTAAGAATAGTAATAACCGGCGTGCCGTTAGGCTTAGCGCTGGTCGGGGTGGTATTTTGCGGTAAGGCTCTTTTAATGCAAAGAGAGATTTACGGCGGACATTCGCCTATTACTATGTCGCGTATTACAACCAAGAGAACAAACGAAAGCGAAAGAGGTCAGTGGCTCGGAACTTCTATAGTAAGGGAAGGATTGGAGAGCGATTTTTCTTGGGATAATTTGGAAGCCGAATGGGTTAGAGAAAACTTTGACCCGTTTATCTTACATGCAAGAACCAAACCGTTTTTTATCGCTTGGCGACCACTTAAATTTCCAAATGAGACGGCTTATTGTTATGCGCCTACAGATATTCACCCCGATAATATGGGCAGAAAGGACTTTATGAGCGTGAAAATAAGCGTGAAAGGACTTGGCTACGATGAATGAGTTTGACATCGGACGAGAACCTCTGCTTATAGTTGAGATAGAGCAACCCGTATGTTCTTTGCGTTACGGGGTTTCGCCCTGCAAAGCTATACTTGGCAAAACGGGCGTTCAAAAATGTTATAACACATTTAAAACTTGTCAAAGTCATTTGTCTTTTAATACAGATAATATCATCTATTGGAGGTTTTGTAAGCCCGACGCTAATTTTACAAACGCTATACCCTCCGTTCAGTCGGTATCCACAACGCCGACAAAAATAAATATAGGCGGCGGAAGTGAGACCGAAAGTCCATTTGGCAGACGTGCTACATGTACGATAACATTTGCCGATCATCCAACTGACGACAGCAATGATTATTATCTGAATGATAGAGGATTTGACCCTCTTACAAAAGGTACTTTTTGGGGAAAATTCTTGGCGCGTAATCCTTACTACGTTCAGTGGAAAATCAATATCTACGAGGGTTATCAAGGGCAAAGTTTGCAGCAAATGCAAAAACGAAGCTACATCATAGATAAGATAGCAGGACCTAGCGGCGGTAAAGTAACGATAACCGCTAAAGATATTTTAAGGATAGCCGACGACAAAAGAGCCTTAGCTCCAAATACTTCAGATAGCAGACTCGCCGTGCATATAACCGATACGCAAGCAACTGGAATTGTCATAGAAAACAGCGAAGATGATATATTGGCTCTCAAAGGTAATACCAGTGTTTATTATCTACGAATAGACGACGAGATACTGTCTTACACGGGAGCTACCAAAAGCGATACTTTGTATACTCTCGCAGGAGTGCAAAGAGGGCAGCTTGGTACTGAAGCCGCAGAGCACGACGTAGACGAGAACGCTCAAAGAGTAGTTGCGTATGAGAATTATCCTTGCTGGAAAGTAGCTTATGATTTACTCGTTAATTTCGCTTCTATTCCATCTGAATATATAAATATGACAGATTGGGACTTAGAGGGCAATACTTGGTTAAATACTTTTATAGTTTCGGGAGTGATTGAAGAACCAAAAGCAGTTGACGAGTTGCTTGGAGAACTATGCGAACAGTGCTTGTTTTATATCTGGTGGGACGAGAGAGCGCAAAAGATAAAAATGCGAGCCGTGCGCCCTGAAATTGACACAGTTTATCCGATGGACGATACGAGCAATATCATAAAGACAAGCCTTAGCATAAGAGAAGACCCAAATCAAAGAGCTTCGCGCGTGGTTATCTATTTTAACAGAAAAAATCCAACCGAGAGCGAAGACAAGATAGCTAACTATGCGAACGCAACTTTAAGAGTAGACGTTGACAGCGAATTTGCTTATAACGAGGCAAGAACTAAGCGTATCTATTCAAGATGGCTTACAACAGAAGCGCAAGCTCATCAATTGTCGGTAAGGTTTATAGAAAGATATAAGTGGACGCCAAAATACGTAACTCTTAAAGTCGACGCTAAAGATAGAGCGATAAACGTATCGGATGTGGTAATGCTTGACACAAATAGCATACAAGACGAGCTTGGCGACAATATCGTAAATATATGGCAAGTCATAAGCGTTAATGAAGTTACGCATGGCGAGACGATACAGCTTGAACTGCAAAGTTTTGAGTTTGAGGAGGGCGAAAGATATGGTTTTTACACATATCCAGATGCCTTAGATTACGGCGATTATACTTCTTCGGAGAGACGAGGCAAAGCGTTTTACGCTGATAACGACGGTTTAGTCGCAGGCGACGAGCCATATTTATACAGTTAATTTTTATAAGGAGAAAAAATGGCAACATGGACAACGATACCGCAAGCAAATATAGAACCTGAAAAACCTATACGAGCAGCGGACATTTGGGCGATATATCAGGATATTTTAGCATTGGCTGAGGGGGCGAGCGGGGCTCCGAAGATAGCAGATAAGGTGATTCCCGTTGTTGCTTCCGGAAATACTAATGTGCTTTTTGCCAAAAACTTAAGTACTGTATATTCCAATAATTATACAAAAGTATTTGATTTTAGAATGTTTAGAAAAGGCATTATCAGAGTTAAAACGGAACTTTCTGTTAACATTGTTTCTCCTGCCTCCCCAACATTCAGTATGAAATGGGTTAGAGTGACGTCAAGTGAAGAACCTGTTTTAGTAGAAAGAACCTTCACTTCAAATGCCACTTACTCTGACGATATAACACTGGCAGGCACTATTGACCATATCAGATTATACCTTAAATGCAGTACGAATCTCTCACCTCTTAATGTTACACCCACTTCAATAATAGTAAGTGTAGATAGTACTGATTTAGGGTATGGAGCCGTTGCGGTTCCTATTTATTATTAAAGGAAAAAAATGAAAATTACTCTTTATAAGGATAATGATAGTGTTGTTATCTTAAATACATTTATGGATTATAGCAATACCGAAGGGTATTTGGTTATAGATGAGGATAAGTTGCCAAACGAACCCCAAGAGGTTTGGGATATTATTAATAATAAACTTGTTATCAGTAAAGAAAAACAAAAAGCTTATTTAGTTAGATTGAAGCAACAAAAAAAACAACAAATCAATCTACTAAAACAGCAAGCCGAATATTCTAACATAACTTATAAAAGTTATGAAATTCAAGCCGATGCGGATAGTCAAAGTAAACTTTCCTCCGCAGTATTGTTGTGTCAAGCGATGGGGATAAATAGTTATGATTGGTGGAGCGCTGACAATAAACTGATTACTTTTAGTATTCAAGAACTTACGGAAATTGGTTTTTTGATAGCTCAAAGAAGTGCCTCATTAGTAGCAAAAGGCAGAGTTTTAAAAGACGCTTTAAAAAAAGCCAAAACAAAAGAAGAGATAGAAAATATCAAATGGGAGGCAAACGATGGCTGATTATGTTATTCAAGGCGTGCCAAATCAAGATGGAAATCTACTCTCAACGCCAATCGTTGACGTGAGCGGAAACAGTAATTTTAAAGTTCAGGAAGTAACCGATAAAGATGGTAAAAAGATAGCTGTACCCGTTGTTCAGGTAGGTGCATTATCAAGTGGGACATTAGTTCCTCCAAGCGTAATAATGTCAGGAACTACTTCTACAGCAGCAGCTACGGCCATAAAAATAGTAGATGGTATTCAATCTGACTATGTGCCAAAAAGCGGAGATTTCTTGGTTCTGAAGTTTACAGTTGCTTCTACAGTGGCAAGTCCGCAGGTTAGTATCAACGGAACTTCTTATTATTTGAGATGGAATAACAATAACTTAACCTCCAGCGCGAATTATTCATTTGCCGCAAATCAAACGATATTTGTGCGTTTTGATGGAACGGCTTATCAATTTGTTCATCTGCCCGATTGGTCGGATAATGACACTATTCCAAATACAAATATGGGTGGCAATAATTTTATCGCGGGAGTACAAATAACAAGATATAAACTTTGCATGAAAGGTATAGACGGTAAATTATATCCTCTATCTATAGGAGACGTTACAACTGCAACTAAGACAGCTTCTACGCAAATTTTTGACCTTTCAAGCCCCGTACTATTTTGGACGGGAAGCGGTTCTATCGCTGCAGGAGCTAAAGCGACAAACGGATTTTATTATGAGTATTACTATTCAAGTGGAAATATCCAATATTCTTTCAACGGTTTTGCATCTGCTGATTTTAACAAGCAATTATACTTGGTAGGAACAATCACCGGCGGAGGTTTTAAACTTGACCAAACAAGCGTAACGAGTTGGTATACAACAGTTATACCTACTTCGGCAAACGGTAAAGTATATCTTCCGATAGGTTACGTGGGCGACAATGCCAATGTGTTTAATCTTATGAATACTGGAACTTACATGCAGTATAAAAGTAGTGTGTTTGCTCCAGTTGGATTTTATGGATTATAGGAAAAACATATGGAAAAAGCACAAGTGGACGTAGGGCTAAGTGTAATCACGGCAGGCATCGCAAGTATATTTGCGTTCTTAGGACTTAATGAAATACAGTTCATTATTTTAGCCAGCCTTATGGGTATAGACATGTTGACGGGCATAGCGAAGGCTTATAGGCTTAACAAAAGAAATATTACGTCTCACAGAATGGGTTTGGGGTGTATATCCAAGCTCTTATATCTGTTAGTACCTTTAATTATTGCTCTTGCGATGAAAGGTTTAGATGTGAAGTTTGGCGAATGGTTAATAGCTTTTACCATTAACGCTTTGATTTTAACGGAAACCTATTCAAATATCGCGAATATTTATACATTTCGCACAGGCAAAAGCGTACACGAAATAGACGCAACGAGTTACATACTAAAAGCCATTAAAAACCAGCTTGACAGACTTTTAGATGGAGGAGGTAAAAAATGATAGCTTGGTTTTTAACAATTTGGAGTTGGTTTTCCAAACTCTCTTGGGTTGCAAAGGTTGTAAGTTTCTTTCCAACTATAAAACAGTATTGGACGTTTATAGTAATTGGCATTTTGGTTATTTATATTAGTATTTTACACTTTATGCTTTTGCAAGAAGAGAATAAATATCTTACATGTAGGAATAGCATAGAAAACATAGAAGCTAAACTTAACGAAGCCAAGATAATAGCAGATACCAAAAAAGAGTACGTAGAGAAGATAATAGAAAAAGAGGTGATTAAGTATCAAGACAAGGTCAAATATATCAAGGAGATACAAATTGAAAATAGTTGCAATAGCACTTTTGAGTATCTGCGCGCTAACTTTTAGCGGTTGTTCTGAAAAGTTAGTAACTATAACCGTTCTTTGCGAGATTGAAACGCCTGCAAGGCTATACAACGATAAGGTATGCGAGGGAAACTATAGTGAAGTAGCAAAATGTATTTTGATAAAAAAAGAGGCTTTGATAGTTGATTACAACAATCTTTTATCTGCATTGGAAGGATGCAAATGAACTACAGTGATTTGATACGGGAAGTAAAACGGGACGAAGGTTTTAGAGCAAAGCCTTATAAATGTTCGGAAGGGTTTCTAACTATCGGATATGGAACGAAATTACCCTTGAGTAAATCAGAACTTGCAAACGTCAAAGATCCTAATAATATAACTGAATTTGAAGCAGAAAAACTATTGCAGTTTAGACTTGAAAATGCAATCAAAGAGCTTAACGTTGTAAAAGGCGATATTATAAAAACTTTGAATGAAAATCGTAAAGAGATAATTTATAATATGGTCTATCAACTTGGCACCAAAGGACTTCTTGGTTTTAAAAAAATGTGGATAGCACTTGAGAATAAGGATTACACTTGTACGGCAGACGAAATGAAAAACAGCAAGTGGTATTTACAAACGCCAAAACGCGCACAAAGGCTTATTAATAGGATGATAGAAAGGTGATTATTTTTTAAGGGTTGAGGATTCGGCAAAGCTTGCTTTTCTCTTAAAAGATAAATTTTGTTCACATGTTACTTGCAAATAAGAACGATTTTTGATAAAATGTTCACATTGGAGTGTGAATATGAACAAATTTGTTATTGGTAAATTAGTACAGCAACCTCAGGGCTATAAGTCTTTTATTCCATCCGACTTCCCTCCTCAAGACAATTTAGGGCTTCCAAACTCGATAATGATAAAGCATACTGAAGCTATTAGGTTACTTGGCAAGTTAGACGGTATAACGGAGCTTTTGCCGGACAAAGATCTTTTTTTATTGATGTTTATTCGTAAAGATGCGGCAAGTTCAAGTCAAATAGAAGGCACAAATGCTACAATGATGGATGCCATTGAAAGTGAAAATGCGGAACCACGTTCAAATTTGCCTAATGATGTTGATGATATTTTACATTACATATCAGCGTTAAATTACGGGTTAGAACGCTTAAAAGAATTGCCGTTTTCTTTACGTCTCATAAGAGAGCTTCATAAAAAGTTGATGAGTGATGCGAGAAGTTCGCATAATGCATATCCTGGAGAGTTTAGACGCTCTCAAAATTGGATTGGTGGAACACGCCCAGATAATGCGCGATTTGTGCCGCCGCCTGCTGATGCTATGAATAAAGCTTTAGACCAATTTGAAAAATTTATACACGATAACGATAATTTTCTACCTCTTATAAAAGCGGGCTTGCTTCATTCTCAGTTTGAAACCATTCACCCATTTAACGATGGTAATGGCAGAACGGGCAGGATAATTATTACAATGTTTTTATGGCAAAAAAAACTTTTAGAGATGCCGATACTATATCTATCTTCATATTTTAAAAAATACCAGCAAATTTATTATGAAAAACTTAATAATTATCATAATGGAGATATTTTTGGTTGGTTGGATTTTTTCTTGGACGGCATTACAGAAACAGCGCTTTCTTCGATTAAAACTTGCTCTGCCATCACTAAACTACGTGAGAACGATATGATAAAAGTACAAACTTTAAATCGCACCGCTTCCGAAGCTACAGTAAAAATATTGGAAGAATTATATAAAATGCCTATTGTTGGTATAGCCGATGTTACTAAATGGACAAATTATACGCCGCGGGGCGCATACAGAGCAGTTGATAGACTTGTTAATATGAATATCTTATATCCCGTTAAAAGTGGTGATAATATTTATGCTCAAAAATGGGTCTACCGAGACTATATAGATTTATTTAATGACAATTGAGCAATACATCATAGCCTCTTGAGCTAATCGCTCGAGGGTATTTTAACCTCATTTTAAGACAACAAAGTTACAGTAAACACTTAGAATTTTTAAAGAGTTTTTATCCTATCCAAGTAATCCAATTACCATAAAATCAAAGGAAAATGTTTTAAAATTTGTGTCTAAAATTGTGCCCAAATCAATCGCCTTAAGTAGTGTTATTTGATGAAAATGCCTTGCAGTTTAGGCTATTTTAGCCATTTAGTAATATTTATTTAGAGTTCGAGTCTCGTCGACCGCACCAAATTAAAATCTTTAAACATCAATATTCTGAAAGTCTTTTATTTGTTTAAATAGTTGGTCTAATACATCTTGAATTTCAAAAGCATTTTGCTGTAAAAATAAAACACAATCATCCGTAATATCAGATGAAAGATTGGCATATATACTTAGTTTAATCCTCAAAGCATCCTCAATCTCATCCAAATTGACAAAATCCTGTTTTAAATAAGCTTTCATTTCAATCCTTTTTAAAAGAAATTATCGTACATATTTTGATTGCGATCTTTATATATCTTGTCTAGCTTAAAAACTAATCTTTTAACCTGTTCAATTAATTCCTGAAACTTTTTATCTTCAATTTCTTCATTGTTAAAGTATAATTTAAGCATTAACTCAATAATTTCACTTTTTGTTTTTTTATCTCTCTTGCATTTGTTATCAATTTTTCTTACAAGGTTTTTATCTAAAGTAACTGTTATTCTTAAAGATGTTTTTTTAATCATATTGAGCCTTAAATATTGCACACCAATACACACCATATTATAATGCGATAGTATCGCAATTATCTTTAGAAATTCTTTAAATTTTTTAAATTAGGTTACACATCTTTTTTATAATTAGCCAAGAGCATCACTCTTTTTCGTTTGGCTTCGCCTCACTCAAAAGAGTTTTTGCATTCTTTGCTTCGCAACACATATTGTTTGACCTTTTTAGCTTTATTCCTATGAAGCAGAAAATAGCTATTCAGTAGCATTGATTGAAACATTCAATATCTCAACCATCACTGTAATAACATTCGTACTTTTTAACTCGTCCTTGTAGCGGAACAAATAGGATAAAATGGGAATATCACAAACAAGTAAAGTGTAGCAGATCGGAGAAGGCAAGGGTTATTTTCTTTGGAATGCAAATATAGAAATTTAAGCATTATTTATCGTCATAATGCCCTTTGCACTGCAATATCTCAACAACTTCATTGTTTATTCTGTAAACAAGTCTATTCGTATCATCTATACGGCGAGACCACCAACCTAACAAATTGCCTTTTAACGGTTCAGGCTTACCTATACCAGTATTACCATTTCGTGAAATATCCTTGATAATGTCATTTATACGCTTTGAAGTTTTCTTATCTTGAGTTTGCCAATAGAGATAATGTTCCCAACTATCACCCGTAAATAAAACTCTATTCATTAGCCATTTGCTCCAACTCCTCAATGGTTTTAGTTACAACTTTTCCATCTTTTAGTTGTTGTAAAGAACGCTCTAAAGCTTTCATATTTGAAACGCTGTAAAATGGGTCAGATTTGAGCTCAAAAGGAATTTTGCCTTGTATGAGTGATTGGCGCAGAAATATATTTACTGCAGCTGACATTGTAAGTCCCATTGTGCCAAAAAACACTTCAGCCTGATTTTTTATATCTTTATCAACACGAATATTTAAATTTGATGTATTGGAAGTCATTTTTATGCTCCTTATAAAATATGTGTACATTATACTACAACAATACGCACATTGTCAATACAATTGAACTATTTAAGATGGGTATATAACTTCGAGTCTCGTTGACCGCACCATCGTTTTTAGCCTCAATACCATATAATTAAATTTGTGTTTTTGCGCGGTGATAATTTATTAATGCTAGTTATTAAGTCATAACATAAGAAATTTTAAGCAATATTTTTTAACCCATTAATTTTTTACATGCAATATTTGCTTGGATTTAAATGTTTTATTTTGCACAGATTTCTTCTCAATCCTAATTTATTTTTAATAGTATTTGTTGTTTTTTAAAATGACAAGTCTTATATCGGCATAAATTTTTATAAGTATATGAATGTATCGCGTGTTTTGCAGCGCACATGTATTGTGTTAAATTTATGTCAATTTTGTACGGCAAAAGCAGCAACATCCTTACATGTATAAAGATATATATTTGAAAAGTGATTTGAACTTTTATAATTTAAAAAATTGAGAAAAATTTCACAGTAGATAATAATAACTGCGCCAAAAATTTGACACAGTTATTATTTAAAAATCAAATTATTTTGATTTCTTTTTGCTGTCCGTTTTATCGGCAGATTTTGTTGCTTTAGCATCTTTCTTTCCGCAGCATGCCATGGTCTTATTCCTCCTTTGGAAATTTTATTGGTTCTAAAAACCAATTTGCATATTTTAATCCGACATCGGCAAATAGAAACTTAAAAAATATTTTGATATTGTATTTTTGAATAATTAAAAGCATGGAAGCGGTATAATATATTTTTTAAGGAAAGAGAATGAACGTAGGCGTATTGCTATTTGACGATTTTGAAACTCTTGACGCATTTGGTCCGGTTGAGGTATTCGGTAAAGTAGATGAATTTGATTTACACTACATCTCTTTGAGGGGCGGTATTGTAAAAAGTGCGGGAGAGATGAAAATTTATACAATATCCGCAAAAGAGATTTATTTTGATGTTGTTTTGATACCCGGAGGTAAAGGTACGAGAGTTTTGGTTGATGATGAAAATTTCATAAGAAATTTGTTTGAAATTTGCAACAAATCGCACTACTGTTTATCTGTTTGCACAGGTTCTGCATTGCTTGCAAAAACAGGGTTACTTGACGGCAAAGAGGCTACTACAAATAAAAAAGCTTTTGAGTGGGTAGCATCGCAAAATTCACATGTAAGTTGGGTAAAAAGTGCTAGATGGACAGTAAGCGGTAAATTTTATACTTCATCCGGAGTGAGTGCCGGAATTGATATGGCTTTAGGTTTTGTCGCCGATATATTTGGCATTCAAAAAGCAATGCAAATTGCAAAACACATAGAGTATGTTTGGAACACAGACAAGGCGCACGACCCGTTTTGCTTATAAAAAAACCATATTCACAATATAAAAATTAAAATAACTTATAGAACCGCAAAAATGGTTATCGCGGTAAAATTATCCTACATGTATAAATAATAATTTCACTATATGATTAAAAATTAGGCAACTTATAGCATAAAAGTATAGATGTCAAATGTTAAAATTTTCCAAAATTTATCCAAATAAGGAGTAAAAATGAGGAAAAGATTACTTTATCTTTTGGCATTATCATCATTGTCTTCTGTGTTGGCAGCTGAAGATGAGGCTGTGCTCAATGCGGGAGATACCGCGTGGATCATAGTGGCGACTACATTAGTTATGCTTATGACGCCTGCAGGATTGGCGCTTTTTTACGGCGGCATGTCACGCTCAAAAAACCTTTTGAACACAATAGCAATGAGCGTGGGCGGATATATTGTAGCGGGATTAGTATGGGTAGTCGTAGGTTACTCTTTGGCGTTTGGAACGGATATTGGAAGCTTAATAGGATTTGACGGATTTTTTCTTAGCAATATCGCTATTAGTGATGTGAGTGGAACTATTCCATCCATACTTTTCGCTACATTTCAGATGACTTTCGCAGGTATCACGCTTGCTCTAATCAGCGGCGCGCCTATTGAGAGACTAAAGTTCAGCACGTGGCTAATCTTCGGCGCTATATGGATTATAGCCGTTTATGCGCCGATAGCTCACTGGGTATGGGGCGGCGGCTTCCTTCAAGGAGATGGCGTTCTTGATTTTGCGGGTGGTACGGTTGTTCATATAAATGCCGGTGTTGCGGGACTTGTGATAGTATTGCTGCTTGGCAAACGCGCAGATTTTGGCAAAGCCATATTTCCTTCATCCGTTTCATTTACTGTGCTTGGCGCGATTTTATTATGGTTTGGTTGGTTTGGATTTAATGGCGGAAGCGAACTTGCAGCCGACGGTATAGCCGCAAATGCTGTACTTGTAACAAATATTGCAGCTTCAGCGGCAGCGTTAGCGTGGATGATAGTAGAGTATATCAAATATAAAAAATTTACGCTTATCGGCATAGCTTCCGGTATTGTGGCAGGACTTGTAGGCATAACGCCCGCAGCGGGCTTTGTGGATACTATAGGCGCTTTAGTTATCGGTTTGGGTGCTGGTATACTCTCATTTTATGCGGTAAATTCACTCAAAAAGATTTTGAAGTACGACGATTCGCTTGATGTTTTTGGCGTACATGCAATATCTGGCATTTGGGGCGCAATCGCTACCGGAATATTTGCCAACCCTGAGATTAATGAAAGCGGTGTGGGTTTATTATACGGCAATCCCGGACAAGTTGTTACTCAGATAGAAGGCGTTGTAGTAACTATCGTCTATACGGCGATCGCAACAGCTATAGTGTTTAAAGCCGCATCTTTAATCACGGGCGGAGCAAGAGTCAGCGCCGAAGTTGAATCTCAAGGATTGGATGAAACGGAGCATGGCGAAAGAGCATTTAACTTAAGATAGAAGGATTGAAAAATGAAGAGAATAGAAGCTGTTATCAGACCATTTAAATTAGACGATGTGAAAGATGCGCTCAATGAACTTGAAATAACCGGAATGACTGTTAGCGAAGTCAAAGGCTACGGCAGACAACAAGGGCATTCCGAACTTTACAGAGGCGCTGAATATGTAGTTGATTTTTTGCCGAAAATCAAAGTAGAGGTTATCGTCAAAGACGATTTGGTGAAAAAAACCGTAGATGCTATCGTAGCAAGCGCTAGAACGGGAAAAGTAGGAGACGGTAAAATTTTTATCTCCAATATAGTCGGCGTTGTGAGAATAAGAACGGGCGAAGAGGGCGAAGAGGCTGTATAACTTTTTTGATAGGCTTTGGGATAAATTTCAAAGCCTATTTTTACTCTTATATGTATGTCGCATATACTAAAAATGCGATAAATCAAGTGATATTTTTATTTATGGATTTTAATATACATTAATCTACCTACATGTGACACATACTAAAAATACAATAAAATGGTTAAAAATAAACCATTTTTATAGCCGATAACTTTAATATAACAAATTTAAATATCTGTATAGATGAAGACTTGAAAAAACAGGCTGAAGTGTTTTTTAACGATTCAATATGACAATCGCTATAAATATATTTATTTGTTAATCTTCAAGAGATAGAAAAAACCTTAACTAAAAGATAGAAAGGGTGTATCTAAAATTATTGAAGAGTTGGAACAAACGACTAATGAATAAAATTTTCTTACGAGCGATGGTTGGGAATTCTCTATTGGCAAACTCAAAAAAGCACAAAATGACATAACAAATCCGAATAATTAAAGTTTTGTCGCAATGATATGAACAGGCTTGTTTATAGGATAAATAGCGAAGCTGCCAAGATACTATACATGTAAGAGTATTGCGATGGGTAAGATAAAGTTGCGGTTGTTTTTTTGATTTTTTGTTGATGTTTATGCAGATATATATTGATAGTAAAATATCGGGCAACTTTAATATGAATACGGAACATATGGGTTGTTATGTTCCGTATTTTTCCGCAGTTTTTTAGTGTATTTAGGCAACTATTTAGTTCTGCAAGAGCTTAAAATATCCATATTTTTATCGTAAAGTTTGCTTTTTATCTCCAAAAGCCCGATTAAAGAGTGAAATATGTTATCGTGAGAGTAAGTCTTTTGGCGAGCCTCTTTTTTAACGCATTTATCATCAATATAACTCATTGTTTTCATATTTTCAGATATCCACAAAATCATAGGTACTTGTAGCTGCTCTTTGGGAGCTATTTTATAGGGAAAACCGTGCAGGTAGATGTTGTTTTCACCTAAAGACTCGCCGTGGTCCGACACATATAAAACGCTGCTTCTAAAAGAGAATTTTTTTATTGTGTCTATCGTTTTTGATACTATATAATCCGTATAAAGAATGGTATTGTCATAAGTATTTATCGTCTCTTCTTTGGAGCATTTTTGTATATCCGCAGTTTCGCAAGTCGGCATAAATTTTTTGAATTCATCAGGATATCTTTTATAATAAGCAGGTCCGTGAGAGCCTATTGTATGAAGTATGATAAAAGTATTTTTCTTTATTTTCTTGAGTCTCTCTTCCAAATCGTATATTAAAACTTCATCTTTACAATATTGATCATCGCAATATTTTAAGTTTTTTATTTTCCTCATATTTTCGGTATAAATGCGGCTGCAAACTCCTTTGCATCCGCTGTCGTTTTCAAGCCAAATAACATCATAGCCCGATTGTGCGGCTAAATCTACAAGATTTTCCGTATATTTCGCTTCGCTTGCTTTAAAATCTTTGCGGGTTTTATCGGAAAACATACAAGGTACTGAGATAGCTGTGGAAGTTCCGCACGCTTCTACGTCTTTAAAAACTATAATATCTTGCTTTGCAGTGAGAGGGTTTGTCTCCTTTTCATATCCATACAAGGAGAAGTTTTTTGCTCTTGCAGTTTCGCCTACAATGAAGATAACCGTTGTTATTACGTCGTCTCTATAAGGAGCGTGAACGGCTTTTTTGTCAAGATGTATCAAAGTTTTTTCTACTTCATGTAAAGATTTGACATATTTGAAAGCGGCGTAAATATAATTACTCGGGTTTATAAGTTTTCTAAACTCTCGGTTGTTACGCGCAAAAGAGGCATAATCTTTATAGATAAAAGCGCCAAATATCACGGATATCAGCAAAAACGTAATGCCAAAAACAGCTCTTTTTCTGACCTCTTTTTGCAAAGAGTTATATTTGATGCTCATAAAAATTAAAAGCAACGCAGGAATAAGACCTGTCAAAACAAAAACTATAATTGAAGGCAATGTAATAAAATCAGACGCTTCATGTACGTTTGTTTCAAAAGCGTTGTGCAGCATATCCATATCTATAAAAATGCCAAAACGCAACATTAAAAAATTTACAAAGCTTGAAATAAACAAAAGGATGGAAATCAATGGTTTTGTTACATAAGGCACAACCATAAGAGCAAACAGCAAATATAACAAACTTAAAATCAGAAGAACAAAAGAAGAGAGAAATAAAAGTCCGCCGAAGTCCAGTTCAATATGCCGCAAAGTAAATCGCCACAGGCTGAGATTCAGAACAATACCAAAGTATAAAGTTAGCAAAATAATCAAATGGTTACTTTCTATATTTAATTTCTGCTTAAACTTTAAAAACACATTCCGCATTTTTTAGATAACCCTTTAAATAATATAATTAGGAAGTATATTGTTCTTATAGCAATGCAAATATATTGATTGCTATATTACATATAAACAAGCTAAAAACATAAATCATGTGAAAAATAATATAATAAAGTATAAAAAGAGTGCGGATTTTTGACTGTTGTCGTTGATAGTATAAGAACAGAAGAAATTTTATCTTATTTTTTTAAGCTTTGTGGTACAATCCAAACTTTCAAAATAAGGATTTTGCTATGAAAAAACTTGAGCTGAAAAATATCATTAAAATTGACGATAAATCCTATCTCGTCTCAACAATAAGCATGAAAATAAGGCATAAGTTTTTTGAAAAAGATGACAATATCGTAGTATACGAAACTATGGTTTTTGAGATGTTAGACAATGAGATTTTATATGTAAAACCTTTGTACAACGAGCGATACAACAGCAAAGATGAGGCTATAGCCGAACATGCAACGATAGTGCAAAATCCAAAAATACTATTTTTAAATCAAAAATGCAAACAGACAGACAGTGTTAAATTTGGTAGCACAAATGAAGATATTTCAAATAAAGCGAAAATATAGTGGCAAAAAAAGCAAACTATCAAATACTTTAGTTTAAAATTACTATTTAGTTATTAAATACAAGGGGAAACCGATTTGAGTATAGTTTTTATAATTATAGCTTTGGTTTTGATTGTGCTTTTGTGTGCGGTTTTGATTTATCAAGTAAGACTTATACGAAGAGTGTCTTTTCTAAAAGCTTACGATAAAAAAGATAAAAAGATAGAAAATGAGCTACAAAAGACCCAAAATCCTGTTTTGTACGCTGTGATAATAGCAGCTATCAACCAATATAAAAATCAAAATTCGCAAAGGTGATCTAATGGCAAAGAAGTTTATCGACATTATGGATACGACTTTTAGAGATGGTTTTCAATCTGTATTTGGGGCAAGAGTACTTATGGATGACTTTTTGCCTGCCGTAAGCGCAGCAAGAATGGCGGGCATAAATCACTTTGAGTTTGGCGGGGGAGCTAGATTTCAAAGCCTCTATTTTTATTTAAATGAAGACGCTTTTACTATGATGGACAAGTTCAGAGAAGCCGCCGGTCATAACGCAAATCTTCAGACATTGGCTCGCGGAATAAATACTGTTACGTTAGATACGGGAAGCAGAGAAATTATAGACCTACATGCAAAAATGTTCAAAAAGCACTCAACAACAACGATAAGAAATTTTGACGCGCTAAATGATGTAAATAATCTTCGCTACAGCGCAAAACGCATAAAAAAACATGACTTAAAACACGAAGTTGTTGTAACTATGATGGATTTACCGCCCGGTTGTGCAGGCGCTCACGACGTTGCGTTTTATGAAAAGACTTTGAGGGAGATATTGGACACGGGCATTCCGTACGATAGCGTTTGCTTTAAAGATGCAAGCGGCACATCAAGCCCGCAAAAAGTATACGAAACTATTAAAATGGCAAAAAGATTGCTCCCCGAAGGCGTACATGTAAGGCTTCATACGCATGAAACTGCTGGAGTAAGCGTGGCTTGTTATTTAGCAGCGTTGGAAGCCGGCGTAGATGGTATTGACTTAGCGGCTGCCCCTGTGAGCGGAGGAACAAGTCAGCCAGATATTTTAACTTTGCTTCATGCCGTAAAGGGTAAAGATTATGATTTGGGCGGACTTGAGATAGATAAAGTGTTACAATACGAAGAGGTGTTGAGAGATTGCTTGAAAGATTATTTTTTCCCACCCGAAGCTACGCAGGTTTTACCGCTCATTCCATTTTCGCCGATGCCCGGAGGCGCTTTGACGGCAAACACGCAAATGATGAGAGACAATAATATTTTAAATAAATTTCCTGAAGTTATAAGAGCTATGAGAGAGGTTGTGGAACTTGGCGGATACGGCACAAGTGTAACTCCGGTTTCGCAATTTTATTTTCAACAAGCTTTTAATAACGTTATGTTCGGCAAATGGAAAAAAATAGCCGATGGCTACGGCAGAATGGTTTTAGGATATTTTGGCAAAACTCCCGTGAAACCAAACGAGGATATTATCAGAATAGCTTCCGAGCAGTTGAAACTTCCAATAACTACCGAAGACCCTGTGGATATAGCGGATAAAGACATAACAAAAACGGTTCTTTATGTAAGGCATCAACTTGAAGAGGCCGGCATTGAAGCTACAGATGAAAATATTTTTATAGTTGCCGCCTGTAAAGAGAAAGGGCTGGCGTTTTTGAAGGGCGAGGCAAAAGTAAATGTCCGCAAAAACAACAGTATAAATGTTGTACAAGAGGAGAAAAAAATCTCCGCTGCACAAAGCATAAAAACGTCGGTCGGTTCGTATACGGTCGTAGTTAACGGTGAAAAGTATGATGTGCAAGTTATAGAAGGAGAGGGTGCGGCGATTGATGTAAGTAAAATCACGAAAGTTGCTGCAAATATCGGAGAGTCTTCGGACTATGAAGCAAAAGAGGATACAAAAAGTGCTGATGATACGATTGACTCAAATGCTTTAAAGATAAAAGCCGAACTTCCCGGCTCTGTCTCAAAGATTTTTGTTAAAGAGGGAGATAGTGTCAAAGAGGGACAAATACTGTTTTTGCTTGAGGCGATGAAGATGGAAACAGAGATAAGCGCGTCCAAAGACGGCGTAATAGCAAAAATTTTTGTATCGCAAGGACAAGCCGTTGAGAGCGGAGGAGTTTTGTGCGCTATCCAATAAATTAAAATTATTTGCTCACATATGAAGTAAAATCGTATCATTTTAAAATATAAATGCGGTTTTGCTTCAGCTTAAATTTACCCCAAAAAGCTGTCTTATTTATAGCATCAATAAACATACTGCTTAAATATTGAAATAATATTCCAACACAATTAAAATTTTAAAAAGCAGAACAAAAATTTGTCTCTTTTGAAAACATTTTTCGAAGAATTAAGCAATATGCTACTTAATATAGTTTATAATTCAAAAATTTATCGCTTAACGAATTACGTAAGGTGGAGCGTCCAAAAAAAGCCGCTTTGGCTATCATTGAATTAAAGGCGAAATGATGAGTTTAGATATAAACAAAATCGAAGAGCTGGGGATAGAAAATATAGGTAAAGTTTTTTATAACCTAAGTTATCAAGAGTTTTTTGAGCACGAAGTGAAAAATAGTGAGGGTGCAGTGACAACATTCGGCGCGTTCACAGTTGATACCGGAATCTTTACCGGCAGAAGCCCCAAAGATAAATATTTTGTAAAACAAGATCCGTCTTCAAAATATATAGCGTGGGGAAATATAAACAAACCCATCACAAAAGAGCTTTTCGACAAATTGTTGGTAAAAGCAAAAAAACAACTCTCAAACAAAGACGTATATATACAAGATGCATACTGCGGCGCAAGTTTGGCGAGCAGAAGGAGGGTTAGATTTGTTACGGAAGTTGCATGGCAAGCGCATTTTGTGAAAAATATGTTTATTCGCCCGAACAAAGATGAGTTAAAAGACTTTGAGCCGGATTTTACGGTTTATAACGCTTGCAAATGTACAAATGAAGATTATAAAGAGGATGGGTTAAATTCGGAAGTTTTTATCATCTTCAATATTGAAAACAATATTGCCGTCATCGGTGGCACATGGTATGGCGGAGAGATGAAAAAAGGCATTTTTTCCATGATGAATTATTGGCTTCCTTTAGAGGGCAAATTATCCATGCATTGCTCCGCAAATGTCGGAAAAAACGGCGATACGGCTCTTTTCTTCGGATTGTCAGGCACTGGAAAAACAACGCTTTCTACAGATCCGCAAAGAAAATTGATAGGCGACGACGAGCATGGCTGGGATGATGAGGGAGTATTTAACTTTGAGGGCGGTTGCTATGCAAAATGCATAAATCTTGACTCAAATAGCGAGCCTGAAATTTATGAAGCAATCAAAAGAGACGCTTTATTGGAAAATGTAGTTATAGATAAAGATGGCGTTGTGGATTTTAAAGATGCTTCAAAGACTGAAAACACACGCGTTTCATATCCTATAGAACATATCAAAAACCATGAACCGAGCCTTATGGCAGGACACCCTAAAAACATCATTTTTTTAACAGCGGATGCGTTTGGCATATTGCCGCCAGTATCTAAACTGAATAAAGAGCAGGCAATGTACTACTTTTTAAGTGGATATACTGCAAAAGTCGCAGGAACGGAAAGAGGTATCACAGAACCCGTAGCGACTTTCAGCGCTTGTTTCGGAGAAGCGTTTTTGCCTCTTCATCCGACTGATTATGCAAAACTTTTAGGCGAAAAGATAGATAAGCATAAAGTTAATGTCTTTTTGGTAAATACCGGTTGGAACGGCGGAGTTTACGGTGTAGGCAAACGCATGAGCATAAAAGCTACAAGAGGTTGCATAAGCGCTATTTTGGACGGCAGTATCAATAACAGCGAATATGAAACTTTGGATATTTTCAATTTGCAAATCCCAAAATCGTTAAATGGCGTTGACAGCGCTATTTTAAATCCGCGCAATACATGGAGCGATAAAACGCAATATGATGAGACAAGAGTTAAATTAGCCGAAATGTTCATTAAAAATTTTAAAAAATATACGACTCAAAATAGTGAATTTGACTATTCAAAAGCCGGGCCAAAATTTTTATAAAAAGATAGCCGTAACGAAACTTTTATTGGGATATATTTTATCGCTTTTGTTTTTGGTTTTTATCATGATAGTTGTAGCGCCACTTATTTATTGATATGGCGGATTTGTGGCTTTGGGAACATTTTTAGTTTATGCCGTTGTAGCAGACTGTAGTAGCGGAACGCTTTTTTTATCTCTCGCGGTGGTTTCGGCAGTTATAGAGATAATGTATTTTGTGTTTTACAGGTGTAGAATTAAAATAATATTTTAGGAAAATATATGGCAAAATCTCGTTCAGGAGTGTTTCACAAAGAAGCCTCCACACTTTTAAATCAATTTAACGCATCTCTGCCGTTCGACTTAAAACTGTACCGTGAGGATATAGAAGGCTCAAAAGCTCACGCTATGATGCTTGGCAAACAAGGCATATTAAATACAAATGAGACGAAAGCTATCATAGACGGACTTGGCGTGGTTTTGAGCGAGATAGAGAGTGGTAAATTGATATTTGACATAATGGATGAAGATATTCATATGGCGGTTGAGAAGAGGTTAAGTGAGGTTATCGGCGAGGAGATAGGCGGCAAACTTCACACGGCAAGAAGCAGAAACGATCAAGTTGCGCTTGATTTTAAACTGTACGTGCAAAAAAATTCACTCCATCTCATCTCTATTATTAAAGAACTTATCTCAACTTTCCTTGAAATAGCCAAAAATAATACAAATACACTCTTACCGGGCATGACTCATCTTCAACACGCTCAGCCAATCAATTTCGCCTTTCATCTTCTTGCTTACATGTGTATGTTCAAGCGTGATGTAGAGAGATTTGAAAGCTCTTATCGCAGAAATGACCTCTTACCGCTTGGAAGTGCGGCTTTGGCCGGGACGCCTCACCCTATAGACAGAGATGAGGTCGCAAAAACACTTGGATTCGGAAAAGTTACAAGCAATGCCATGGACAGCGTGAGCGACAGGGATTTCGCATTGGAAATACTGTTTAATATATCTGTTTTGATGATGCATATATCAAGATTGTCCGAAGAGTTGATACTTTGGTCAAGTTCGGAGTTTGGATTTGTGACTTTGAGTGATGAGTACTCTACGGGAAGTTCTATTATGCCGCAAAAGAAAAATCCCGATGTCCCGGAACTTTTGCGCGGAAAGACCGGTAGAGTTTATGGCAATCTTATGGGTCTTTTAACAGTTTTAAAAGGACTGCCTTTAGCGTACAATAAAGATATGCAAGAGGACAAAGAGGGCGTTTTTGACAGTGTAGAGACAGCATCTATTTGTGTACGCATACTTAATGAGACTATTAAGACGATGCGTATCAATAAAAATAATATGCTTAAAGCTTGTGCCAAAGGTCATCTAAGCGCTACCGATTTGGCCGATTACCTTGTGACGCATAGCAGTATTCCTTTTAGAGAAGCTCACTTCATAACAGGTAAAGCAGTTGCAAAAGCTGAAGAATTAGGCGTGGATATTTCTCAAATCAGCGTTGAAGAGCTTCAAAAAATAGACGATAGAATAGGCGATGACGTTGTTGGGTTTTTAAGTCTTGAAGCTTCTATGAATGCGCGAAGTTCAAAAGGCGGTACTGCAAAAAATGAGACGCTGTTACAGATAAAAGATATGGAAAATTGGCTTAACAAATTAAGTTAATAGTCTACTAATTTCTGATACTTTCAATTACTCGTTAGCTTAAGTTCTAAACTGCATTTAAAACAACTTATGGTATAGCTTTTTATTATTTTATTAAGTTTTATAACTATTTAAGTAAAATTAGAATAAAATCCTCAAACATTCAAAATATTTAATAAAAAGGATACTTTTTATGACTATTAAGCAAACTATTTCTACCATCATATCTTTTACTCTAACCTTCAATCCTCTCCTTGCTTC
>JAIRXG010000029.1 GCA_031268335.1 Campylobacteraceae bacterium | reverse complement strand
TCATTTTTAATTCATAAATATTCTGCCCCTGTTTTCCATTAGAAATACTAATTTTTACCCCATTGTTTAAATGAAAAAATCAGATATAGCTAACAGTGCTTTTTTCATTTTTTTACGGCAAGGTTATTTAGTCAAGTTTTTGAAGCTTCTTCTCTTACTCCAATTTCTCTTATCTATATTACTAATCGCATCATAAATGGATTTAGATTTAACAATATTCAAAGGCTTATTTTATTAAAAGATTTGATTAAATTTTCACGTCAAATTATTGCTCAACATAAATATCTATTTCTACATTGTAATCATTTCAGAATAATGGGTTTTTGTTTCCAGAAAGCATCAAAACCCACAATAAACAATTAAAAGCTATTTTTATAGTTTTATGGCGTAGTTAATCATTCTTGCTTTAAAGATTTTAACTTTTGACAACCTTTTTCATCTCCTGCATTGCATGCTTTTGTATAGTACAATCGGGCTTTTCCAATATTTTTGACTCCAGTCTCTTTACTATAAATATCTCCCAACTCATTACACTCTTTCCAACTATTTTTATCGCATGCTTTTTGGAAGTAAAATATTGCCTTGTCTACATTTTTTGGCACATAGTCTGTTATAAGAGGATCTGGAAACATCATAATTGTTTCATCTACCATATTGAACGAAGTCTTGTGAGAGTGTTCGCTATAAAGGTATAAATTAGCCGCAGTTGAACAAAATGATATTTTACCTTCATCGCAATTTTTAGCAGCATATTTTAGTTCGTTTATATCATCATGCGTCCAGTAGTAATAACTTACGATACGTGAACATGCTATTTTATCATTTAGCTCATCGCATGATTTTTTATAAAATTTTGCAGCTATTGCATAATCATAATCAATAACAGTACCTGGAGATGCATATATATGGGCAAGTTTATTGCATGAGTATGCGTCGTTTAAAGAGCATAGTTTTCTAAACTTTAATATATCCTGCAGATAATCATTTAAATTTTTAAGCGCTTTGCATGCATTTTCAATCTCTCCCTTGTTGCAAGCCAACTGATAATATTTTATGGCATATACTGCGCGTGTTTGATATTTGGCATATTTGTTTTTGTGATAAAGTTTACCTAAATTATAACAAGCCTCATAGTTATTTTTTTCGCATAAGTTCTCAAACAGATAAAAGGCTTTCTTGATATTGTTTTCATCGTCATATTTTTCCAAAACATATAAAGATGCAAGTTCAAAACAACTTTTTGTATTTCCATTTTCACAAGATTTTTTAAAATAACTAGCCGTTTCATTAGAACTCTCATTACTGTTTTTACTCATTTGTCCAAGAGTAAAACAAGCTTTTGCATTGTTGTGGTCACAAGCTTTTTGTATGTATATCAAATCGTCTGTGCCGTTTATGTCCAAATCACCAAGATATTGGCAACTTTGTGCATGATTGGCATCACAGCCCTTTTTAAAATAAGCAATAGCCTTCGCCTCATCTTTTTCTATATATTTAGAACCTTTATCGTACAAATATCCCGCATTATAACAACTTATCGCATCCCCGCCATCGCACCATTTAGTTAAAGTATTATTTGGAGAGTAATACAGTTTTGATACGTAAATAATTGCAACCGCCGATACGAGACAAAATAGCATGTCTACGATAAGACCTTTTCTCATATAATATCCTATTAATTATTTAGCTTTTTTTCAAGCCATTCATATTGTTGACATGAATTTTTATTGTTTAAATCACATCCTTTTTTGGCATATATCATAGCGTTTGATATATCGTTAATATCTTTATAAACCTCACTCAAGTAATAGCAGGCATATCCATTGTTTTTATCGCATACAATCTTGAAATATTTTGCCGCTAATTTTAAATTACGTACAGACTTCTCTCTGTAATATGCCATTCCCGTTTGATAATAACCATCGTCCAATCCGTTTTCATAGGCTTTTTTAAAATACTCAAGTGCTTTTTGCGGATCTTTTGGCAAAATGTTGGGATTTGTCAAATAAACCATCCTATAATTCAAGCTATGCTCATATATATGTAGATATAGATTTCCTACATTTATACAAGCTTCATATATGTTTTTGCTACATGCTTTTTTGGCATATTTCATTTTATTTATAAGATCGTATTGTCCATAGGCATCATAAGCATATTTGCATGACTTACCATTGCCATATTCATCGCATGCTTTTGAGTAGTATTGAATTGCTTTATTTAAATTTCTTTGAATAGTTTTTCCTCTCATATAAGCATATGCCGCCTTGTCACAATGTTCAGCCGAACCATCATCGCACATTTTTTGATTTTCTTCAAGCTGCCTGAGCTCTTGTTTATGCATATCTATAGAGTGACAGCCGTACACATAACCGCCTTCGCAGGACTTTTTGAAATAATTAATCGGTTCTGTTGCATTAACCGGTTCGTCCATATCGTTATCATAATATACCCAACCCGCTCTATAACAAGCTGCATAATCGTTTTTATTGCATAACTCATCAAATATTGACAATGCTTTTTTATAGTTTCTTATGTCAGAAGGAGTATCGTATCTTGCATGTATTAAAGCAATATTAAAACAACTGTCTTTATAATCTTTTGCACATAAATCTTTAAAATATAAGAATGATTTGGACAAATTTTTCATAATCCCGTTCATATATAAAAGCCCTAATGTATAGCATGAATCCGATAAGTTGTTATTGCAAGCCAAACCATAATAGTTCATACCGTTTTGTGGGTCGGCTGTTACATGTATATCACCCAAATATTGACAACTTTGTGCATATTTATTATCGCAAGCTTTTTGCAGATACTTCAGTGCCAATACGGTATCTTTTTTAACTCTTTCAATTTCATTGTAATATGCAAAACCCAAGTCATGACAACTTTTCATGTTGCCGCCATCGCAGTCTCTCTTTTTTGTATTTTCAAAACCAAAATAGAAGAGGTTTAAACATGCAACCAACATGGCAAGGATTAAACATGCTGCCCAAAATATTTGTCTCATTTTGCCCATAACTGCCCCAAAACAGGATGTTGCATTACATAATTGCTATTTTATCACATAAATAATCATAACATTTTTATCAAAGTAACATATTTTTTGCATCCTTAGGTTAAAATATGTGTTGAACCACTGCTGTTTTATATTCATTTGCAAAAAGCAACTCTTCCTCCACAACTACTATCAATCTTTCAAGACTTTTGCCCTTAGTTTTTCTCTTTACCGTTACTTTACCGATTTGGGATGTTTTACTTACGTGAGTGCCGCCGCACGGAATAATAAAATCGCCGCATTTCCAATCCCATGCGTCCTCAATATTGTTATGTTTAAAAGTTTCTATATCCATATCCGCTTCTATTATTCCGGCTACTTCATCGTTTATATTTTTCATGTCGGAGTCCAAAAATCTCTCTTGTGAAGCAAAATCCAATCTGGCAGAATCCGTGCCAATATTACATCCTTTAATGTATCGAACTATTTCCGGTCTACATTTTTTGCCGCCATTAATGCTACATGTAAAGCGCTATGGTGTATAGTAGTTTTGATTCTGTGCAAAATATTTATCTCTATAATGACTTTATCGCCTATCGAAAATTTACTTAAATCATTTAAATTTACTTTGTGAATTATGGGCGTATTTATCTGAATAACTGGAAAATCTTCTATTATCAAAGGTTTGCCAACGCCCTTAGTCGTATCAAAGAACGGTATCCTTTCTTCGTTTTTGATTATAATGCCAATATCGCTTATCTGCCCTCCGCCTTCTGGAAATGCAACTGTTCTATCGGTTATGATGCCATCTTGTGCCATCGCAATAATTGTCGCTTCGCAACTTGCTAAATACATGTTTTTATAATACAGTTTTTCTGTTATCATTTGCTGTTTTCCTTTGCCAAATATACGCCGATAAGCACAATAAATATCCCTGCTATTTCCATTTTAGATAATATTTCCGAAAATATTATAAACGAATAGACGGCAGCTATAGCCGGTTGAGTCAAAGTTATAATTGAAGATAGTGAAACGTTGATTTTTCCCAAGCAAAACGATAGTAATCCTTGACCGAAAATTTGCGGTATTAGCGCCAATCCCAATAATGGCAATAATGCTTTTATTGTATGTGGGAAATAAAAACCTTCTGTAAAAACCACAACTATTGCAAGGACAGCCAGACTCCCAAAGGCGCTGATTGCCATTATGACGTCACTCCCGACATTATCTCTTAATTTATAAACGCTTATAATAAAACCTGCGTAAAAAATAGATGTAAGAAAACTCAACAAGTCGCCTTTGAGGTTATCAATACTAGGTTGAATTTTGCCGAACAACAGCACTACAACTCCAATCAGCGCTATAATAGCGCCAATAAAAAAGAATTTCGGAATTTTTTCTTTGAATATAAAGTAAGCTATAGGAATAACGGTAAATGGCGTCAAATTTGCCAATAAATTGGCATTAGCGACGTAGTATACTGAAATGATATGTTCCACAAAATCAAATCCAGCGCCAAGAAAACGCCAGCCAATAAAATATTTAAAAAGACTTTTCTATTTACTTTTATGACTTTATGAAATGTGAAAGGCAACAAAAAAGGTAAAGAAAGCAAAATCCTATAAAATGCAGTGTTTATAGGGGGGAGTTCGCTCATTTTAACAAAAATACCGCCTGTAGCCAAAAAACATATCGCCAATAACGTCAATAAGACATATATTGTACTGTTGTTTCTTGTCAAATATCCGGATTTTATCAAATCATTTCCTTTTTAATTAATAATATCAATACCCAATTCCATTCGCGTCTCTTTATCCGTGAAGTAAATAACTGTTTTGTTGCTATTATTTGGTGATGAATACATCAGACGGTATATCTCCTATAATATTTATAGCCAAATTATTAAACATTCTTAAGTTATCTTTTAACATTAAATAAAAAAATAGACAAATGTAATTTTATTTGAAAAATATTTTATTTAAATTAATATCTAATTTTATGTATTAAAGCAAAGTGAATTTTAAGAGAATATGTCAAGATTATATACATGATGGTTTTTTGCTTTGCAATAAACATGTGTATGATAAACTTCAAAAGGCGCATAAGCTAAACTCTCAAAAACCAAACATGTATTTTTATTTAAAATTATTTTATCGCAAAGGAAATATTATATTTTTGCTCTTTTAGTTTATCATCATTACAATAAGTATCAAGATTTATTAAGAATTAGATAATACTTATATAAAATCAAATTTGATAAATAGAGTTATAAAATGAAATAAAACGTATAATTATATAAAATTTGCAAAAAAATTTACTAAAATATTGCTTTTATTGAAAAACTCTAATATAATTGCGTGCAAAATTAAAGAGGAGTGCGAATGACAATTAATCTTGAAAACAGAACTCCGCACGAGTTAAAAAATTTGCTGGATCAAGTTAAGGTTTCTGATTTGGCGTTTGATGAAAAAAAAAGAGTTATAGAAGAGATACAAGCCAAATTGATGGGGGCGCAGACAATCAGGCAATCGCAAATTTTAAGAGAGATAGACGAAGGTCAAGGTGATATGAACGATATGGGCGGCGAATAAGCCCAGATCGTTAGATAAAATCAAAACCTTTTTATGAAATATTATGAATTGCTTGAATGTGCGAAATTTCTGCAAAAATTTAAATCTATTAGACGCATATCAAGAGTGGAAGACAACACTTTAAAAATAGATTTTCAAACCCTTTCACTTTATGCAAGTATGCAAAGAGGTGCATCCGCGCTTTTCATGTGTGATAATTTCCAAAAAGGCAAACATTATCAAGCTCCTTTCGACATCGCTCTTGCCAAAAGATTTTCAAATGTATTTGTAGATAGTTTGGAAGTAAGCGGCGAGGATAGGGTGTTGGTTATCAAAGTTTCGCAAAAAAACAGCTACAAGATAGTGCGTTTTGTGTTGCTTTTAGAGTTTACAGGCAGAAATACAAACGCGATAATTTTAGACGAAAATGAGGTTGTTATCGAGGCTCTAAGGCATATAGATAAAAGCGTTTCGTATAGAATGGTAAAAACGGGTGAGAAGCTTGCTCCTTTGCCAAAATATCAAGTGGATAGAAATTTTGAACCAATAAATGATGTGAAGGATTTTTTGTATAAAGAGTACGAAAAGATGCAAGGTGAAAGCTTGCAGAATTTAAAAAATTCCAAAAGTATTACACTAAAGAAAAAAATCGCCAAATTTGAAATGCTTTTAAAAGAGCTTGAAAACGAAAAAGAACTTATAACTAAAGCCGAAGATTTTAGCTCAAAAGCGACTCTGCTGTTGTCAAACAGACATTTTTTGACAAAGGATATAAAGGAGTGCGAATTAAAGGATTTTGATGGCAATATCCATAAAATCACATTGAGTGAAAATGGTATACAAGATACTATAGACGATTTTTTTGCCAAATCCAAAAGATTAAAACAACGCGCAAAATCCATACATGTGGAGAAAGAAAATCTAAGCGAAAAGGTTGAATTTTTAAGTAAGCTTTTAGATGCTGTTTTGAACGCAAAAAGCAAAGAAGAGGTTGATATTTTACTGCCAAAATCAACCTTGAAAACAAAAAATGAAGTTCAAAACAGTATATTTGGCGTTTTTTTTGCAAATGGCTATAAAATCATGGTCGGAAAAAATGAGAAGGGCAATATCGAACTTTTGAAAACCGCTAAAAAAAACGATACATGGTTTCACGTAAAAGATACTCCCTCTTCACATGTAGTATTGAAAACCGATAAAAGCAATATTAATGACGAAACTATCGCTTTTTGCGCAAAATTGTGTTTGAATTTTAGCGGTGTGAATGCGGGAATTTATGAGGTGGATTATACCCAAAGACGAAATGTAAAAGTAGTAGAAAAAGCGCATGTGAACTATATTGATTTTAAGACGATTAAGGCTCAAAAGGAGTGATTTTTTGCTCTTTTGCTCTTTTTTAGGATAAATTCAAGCCAAGCTTTGATATTATAAAATGATATTTTACGAGGATATTATATGGATAAGCAAATAGACGGCGGCAAAAAAAGGTTAATAACAGGATTTGCCTTGCTTGGTGCAGCTTTAGTGATAATTTTGTTAAATAAAGATTTGATTACGTGGTTTGCAATTGGAGTCATAACCTTTTTTGCATTTAGCGAAGTAATTAGCATGTTAAAAATTGAGGATAACGACCTATATATATATGGTGCGATTACATGGATTACAGCTTATTTTTATGCGCGTCCTGAAATTTTGATATTTGTTGTTTTGATGATATTGCTTGGACACATGGCTTACAAGAATAGTGTTAATTACAAAAAGATATTTCCTATTTTATATCCGTTAGCTCCTATGATTTTTATATGGACGCTTGTGAGTTATTTTGGAATGTGGACGCTTGTATGGCTGATTTTTATAGTCGGCGCGACAGACACGGCTGCATATTATGTCGGCAAAAGCATAGGCTCAACCCAATTTTCTCCGGTATCTCCTAAAAAAACTTGGGAAGGTTTTTTTGGTGGAGTGATAGCCGGAACAACGATGGGTACAGTAATAGGTTTTTTTTCAACCCCATTTTTAGTTGCGCTTATCGTATCTCTTTTGGTTTCTATCGCATCTATTTTCGGCGATTTGTTTGAAAGTTATATAAAAAGAAGCGCTGGTGTGAAAGACAGCGGCAACATACTTCCAGGTCACGGCGGAATGCTCGATAGGGTTGACGGATATCTATTCGGAGCGGTTATAATGGCGATGCTGCTGAATATTTTTGTTGCATTTGCCGCAGATGATGTCAAAAACCTACCCGCCGATTTGCAAGATAATATCTCTTCGCAAATTGCTGCGGAAAAATAGATGGTATTATTAGGCTCCACGGGTTCAATCGGTCAAAATACTCTTGATATAGCAAAAAAATACTCTCTACATGTAAAGGCTTTGTGCGCTAACTCCAATACGGAACTTTTAAATAAACAGATAAAAGAGTTTAGACCGAAATTTGTTGCGATTGCGGACAAAACAAAATTTAAAGAGATAAACCATCCGAATGTGTATGCAGGAGACGAGGGCATTTTGGAAATGCTGGAAGCCGCTTATGAAAAGAACGAAATTTTAGTAAATGCACTTGTAGGATTTGCAGGACTTGCTCCGACAATTAAAGCAAATGCGCTTGGTTATAAAGTTGCTTTGGCAAACAAAGAGTCTTTAGTGGCGGCAGGTAGATTTTTGAATACCTCCGATATAATTCCTATAGACAGCGAACATTTCGGACTCTGGTATCTTCTGGGGCAAAGAGAACCGAAACGACTCTTGATAACAGCAAGCGGGGGAGCGTTCAGAGATACGCCGATAGAAAAACTATCCTTTGTAACACTAAAAGATGCACTCAAACATCCTAATTGGAAAATGGGTAAAAAGATAACGATAGATAGCGCTACAATGGTGAATAAACTGTTTGAAGTTTTGGAAGCGTATTGGCTTTTTGGCTGCAAGGAGATAGATGCTTTTATAGAGACAAAATCCGTCGTTCATGCGCTTGTAGAATTTTTTGATGGCAGTACGACGGCGCATTTGGCGAATACGGATATGAGACTTCCGATAGCTTTTGCGCTTCTTAATAAAATAGACAAGCCGATTATACCGAACGTAAACCTTTTACATGTAAAGAATTTGGAGTTTAGAGCTATAGATATTTTGCGTTATCCTGTGTGGCAGCTTCGGGAAGTTTTACTTAAAAAACCTCATTTGGGCGTGGTTTTGAATGCAGCCAATGACGAGGCGACAAAGCTATTTTTAGAAGAGAAAATAGCTTTCAGCAATATATCCGAATGCATCATGAGCGCCGTGGAAAAGTTTGAACATGTAAGAGTAGATAGCATCGATGAGGTATTTTCAACAAATTTTGAAGTAAAATCATTTTGCTCAAAATTTCTAAGCGACAGACTACATGTAAAGGTTAGATAATGAATAAAGCGACGAGAATGAACAATAGAGCCTTAAATGCAATCAAAGAGTTTATCAACATGGAAAGCTTTGGCGGTGTGTTGCTTTTGTTCACTACTATATTAGCTTTAATTATCGCAAATATAGAATCCATAGCGCCCATTTATCACTCTTTTTGGGAAAGCGGTTTTGGTTTTGTGTTTGAAGGATTTAACGCAACTCTTACTATGCAAGAGTGGGTTAATGACGTTTTGATGGCGATATTTTTTCTCTCTATCGGACTTGAGATAAAAAAAGAGATGTTGATAGGAAATTTGGCAAGCGTAAAAAAGGCGGCATTTCCGATAATAGCGGCATTTGGCGGCATGATATTGCCTATTTGCATCTATTTTGGCGTAAATTTCGGGAGTGAATATGCACACGGTTTTGGCATTCCTATGGCGACCGATATTGCTTTTGCGCTTGGAATCATATTGCTGCTTGGCAAAAGAGTACCTATCGAACTCAAAATATTTTTGGTGACTTTGGCTGTCGTAGATGATTTGGGGGCGATTGTCATAATAGCTCTATTTTATTCTGGAGGTATAGAAGTCGCTTATCTTTTATCGGCAATTTTTGTATTTTTAATATTGGTTTTGCTAAATAAATTTGGCGTGAAAAGTGCAACCCTTTATATTATAGGCGGAATTTTTTTGTGGTATTTTGTTCATCATAGCGGTATACATGCAACAATAGCCGGCGTGTTATTGGCTTTTACCATTCCTTTGAAAACAGAGACTGCATCAAGAAGTCCGCTCATAAAACTTGAACATATGCTAAACCCTTTGAGCGCATATTTCATAATGCCTGTTTTTGCTTTTGCTAATGCCGGAGTTACGATAGGCGGTAGTTTTGTCATCAATAGCGTATCAATCGGTGTTTTTCTAGGACTTGTTATAGGAAAACCGCTCGGAATCTTCCTTTTCACATTTTTTTCCGAAAAATTTGGCATTGCCAAAAAGCATGAAAATCTATCCTGGCTACACATATTAGGAGCCGGTTTTTTGGGCGGTATAGGTTTTACAATGTCGATATTTATTGCCACTTTAACATTTGGCGGCTCTTTGCTTGCCGAAGCAAAAATCACCATTATGACAAGCTCGCTCGCAGCTACAATCATCGGCATACTTTTTTTTAAAATAGTTTTATTCAGAAAGGTAAATTTCAAAAACTAAAACAGATTATTATTTTTGAAAGTAAATACGGTATGGTTTGCCGAAATTTGCAATTGTCAAAAAATTAGAATATGCGATAAAATAGCCATCGATAGACTGTTTACATGTAAGGTTGTTGCGGTTTATTGTTACTAAGCGTAACTTTGGAAATTATAAGCAGTATCCATGTATATCGTATTTTATCTTGATATTTTTTTGCAAGTTACGTGATGAAACTTAATTATTTTGTTTGAAAGAATATATCTATATACTAAAATTTGTCAGTTTTAGTTGAGGTTTTGTGCTGTAAAGCCATCGCTAAAACACTGCATATCGCAAATTTTTTCAAAGTGTTGTTTTTGCTTTACGACTTGTAAGGTCGGTTAACTCGCATGCCCAATCGTTATTGATACTTAGACGAGAATGCAATAGAAAATATTATCGATGGTGTTTTATCAAAAGTTGTTGTATAAATAAACTATAGGCAAAGAGTTTTGCGGAAAAAAGCACAGCAAGCTTTTGTGTTGAAACTCATTCGCGGTAAGTTGCAAAAAGATTTTGATGCCCAAGCTTTCGGGCATACTTGTCAATTACCAACAAAACTATGGCTGTAAAGGACACAGTTTTAAGTCGTACAAAAGTTTGTTGCAAGATGAAAAACTTGCAAATCATTTTTATAGCCGCAATATTATAGATTTTAAAAGCCTACATGTATAGCTTCTTATATATTTTTGTCAGCATTGCAAATTGACCGAATGACAAATTTTGCTTTTTGAAACGCATATCGAGTATTTTTAATCTCGAAAAGCGGTATTTGCAATCATCCGCGTGACTTAGTTTGAAAAAGGCGGGCGATGTTTTCTCACACATTTGAAATGGTGCGAGTTTATATTTTGCTTCCATTTTGTTCAAAATAAGTTGAAATACCCAAAAAGTTGTCAAAGGATTTTTAAATTACATGCAAGAATTCCTTGTTTTACATGTAAAACCCCTATCATTTCATATAAGTATTGATATTGTCAAAATTTTATGTTACATAAGGTAACATTTCAAGCAGATAAATACCTTTTTTGTTTTTGACTTAACTTGTATCAAATATTTTTCCCATATAATTAATAATTGAATTTTAAAAAATCGCTAAAATTATCAAACTAACTTTTAGCAGTAAGAAAGGGCTCCAATGGAAAAAAAGGCCGCGCACAGCAAGCAATCCAAAGCAAAAGAGGTGACAAAGGTGGACAAAAAGGCAAAAATCGAAGAGGAGACAGAAGCGGAAATCAAAAAAGGTGTGAGGAAAAAGAAGAAAAACTGGAAAGACTATACTGTCAAAAGTTTGGTTTTTTGGGTTATCTTGGGTATCACGGCCGGTGTTTTATTGGGGTATGCGTATCCGGATATTGCCTCCAGAGGTAAAATAGAGGCTGTAGTTCCGGGTCAAACACAATTTGTTATAAAAGGCAAAGAGCAGAGTGTTATTAAAGATGGCGGACAGTTTGTTGTAAGAGGAGAAGATTTAGTTCTTTCTATAGCTGCTAAAGATAGCGACAAAGAGAGAAACGAAGCTCTTCAAGCAAAGCTTCAAGGGCTCATAGTTTCCCAAGATGCCGATCAGATTGTCATCAAAGACGATGGTCAAACCATACAGTTTGGAAAAGATCAAATAAGCGTCCAAGATAAATATAAAGACGGCGGTAAGCTTGTTATAAAAGACGGTATTGATTATTTTATTAAAGTTTTAAAATGGCTTGTCGGTCCTATTATATTTTTGACTATAATTTTAGGTATTGTGGGGCTTGAAAGCCTAAAAAAAGTGGGTTCAATTGGACTAAAAGCGCTTATCTACTTTGAGGTTGTTAGCACATTTGCGCTTGCTATCGGTATTTTTGCAGGAAACGTTTTGGCTCCGGGCAAAGGAATGAACGTCGATGTATCCTTGCTCGATGCCTCAACTGTTGCAAGATATACGGAGTCGTGTCCCGGCGAAGTTAAAGAGACAGGTGTTTGGAGCGAGGTAAGAGATATACTCAAAAATGCGGCGCCTGTGAGTTATATTGCCACAGAAGATGGACCGTTTAGTTTTAAAAAGAGCAGAATCGAAAGCGACGGCGCTGCTAATGTTTTACATGCAACGTTCGCAGGCTCAAGCGTTAAAGCTGAAAAATGCGGCGTTGCAAATGGTTGGATAGTGCCTGATCCTATAACGCCGTTTTACAAGGGTAAAACGCTGCAAGTTTTAGTTATGGCTCTTACTTTTGCGATACTAATTTCAGCGTTTGCAGGAAGATATAGAGAAAAAATCTTAAGACCTTTAGAATTTTGTCAAAATATCTGCTTTTTCATTCTTAAGGTATTTATGTGGTTTAGCCCCGTCGCCGCTTTTTGTGCGATGGCGTATTTGATAGGAACATTTGGCATAGTTGCGCTCATAAATATGGGCGGCTTATTGCTTGTAATGCTTGCCTCTTGTCTGGCATTTATATTTGGTGTTTTGGGCATTATTATGATGTTCTTTAAAATCAATATATTTAAGTTCATGTACTATATACACAAAGAGGTGTTGATAGTTTTTGCTACATCTTCAAGCGAAAGTGCATTGGCTCCTTTAATGAAGAGATTGGAGCAATCCGGTATTAGCAAAGGCGTTACGGGACTTGTGCTTCCTACGGGCTACTCGTTCAATCTCGATTGTACGAATATATATTTGGCGCTTTCCATCATATTCTTGGCCCAAGCTATAAATGTTCCGCTTACGCTAACTCAGCAAATAAGCATACTAATTATCTTGATGGTTACATCAAAAGGAGCAGTTGGAGTTACCGGATCAGGATTTATAGTGTTGGCGGCTACTTTACAGGCCGTTCCTGATTATGGAATACCGGCGGTTGCAGTTGCGATACTGCTTGGTGTGGATAAATTTATGAGCGAGATGAGAGCCGTTGGAAATCTTTGCGGAAACGCGGTCGCGGCAGTTGTTGTTGGAGCGTGGGATAAACAAATAGATATGCAAAAGTTTAAATACACGCTAGATAATCCGGAAACAGTTCATAGTATTATCTAATGATTTTCGAAGATTTGGGCTTGCAAAAGCCCTATCTTCAAATTCTAATATCATATCTACAGCAAAAATTGCACAAAATATGCTAATATATCTATTTTCAAAATAGATTTAAGTTTTACGTATAAAATACAAAGTAAAATTTAGATTTGTATTGAAGTTTATTATAAAGGATCTATTTTGTCCGAATCTAATTCGGTTTTTATGCTAATTATCGCGATATCTCTTGTTTTATTGAATGGTTTTTTTGTTTTGTCTGAATTTGCTATTGTTAAAGTCAGACGCACAAGACTTGAAGAATTAGTAAAAGGCGGAAACGATAACGCTAAACTTGCTTTTAAAATGTCAAGTTCTCTTGACACGTATTTAAGTGCTACACAACTTGGTATTACACTTTCTTCGCTGGCGCTTGGATGGATAGGAGAGCCTGCAGTAGGAAGATTGGTAGCAGCCCCCATATTAAAACTATTTCCTGAAAATTTAGCGCTTGTGCATAGCGCGAGCTTTGTTATAGCTTTTACTTTGATAACATTGGTACATGTGGTTATGGGCGAACTTGTACCAAAATCTATAGCTATAGCAAAATCCGAAAAAGTTTCTTTAATTATTGCAAAACCGCTTCAATTATTTTGGGTGATTTTTTACCCATTTATTAAACTTTTTGATATTTTAGCAGCATTTTTCTTGAAAAGAATAGGCATAAACCCTTCAAAAGAACACGATCAAGGACACTCCGACGAAGAGCTAAAGTTGATTGTAAACGAAAGCTTGAATGCCGGTTTTATAGATTCGGTGGAAGGCGAAATAATAAAAAATGCCGTTGATTTTTCAGATACGGTTGCAAAAGAGGTGATGACGCCAAGAAAAGATATAGTTTGCCTTTATGCCGAAGATTCGTACGAGGAAAATATAAAAACTGTTTTAGAGACAAAACACACAAGATATCCTTATTGTGACGAAGGCAAGGACAATCCTTTGGGAATGATACATTTAAGAGATTTGCTGGAGAATGTTTTTTCGGAAAATCCGACCAAAGATTTATCAAAATTAACGAGAAAAATTATCTTTGTTCCTGAAAATATGCCGATTTCAGATATATTGTCGCAAATGAATAAAGAGCAGATTCACACTGCGCTCGTCATAGACGAATTTGGCGGTACGGCGGGACTTTTGACGATGGAGGATATTTTAGAAGAGGTGATGGGCGACATTTCGGATGAGCATGATACAAAAAGCGAAGATTTCAGAAAGATTGATGAAAATACTTACGAATTTGACGGTATGATTGACATAGAGAGCGTGTGTGAGATATTGGATTTTGAGCTTGAGGACAGCGAAGAGATTTTAACGCTTGGAGGAATGGTATTCAATGAACTTGGACGGCCGCCGTTAATTGACGACATCATAAAAAACGGTCCGTTTGAATTTAAAGTTTTAGAAGTAGACGGCAATAGGATACAAAAGATTTTATGCACAAAAATCACATCAGCAGCTAAAGAGCCATAATGTAGCTTCAGCAGTTTATGGAAAATCAGATTAATTGACAAAATCAAATAAATTTAATAATTTGTTTTTTACGATAGTATTTTTAAAAGGTTATATATGCAAATAGATAAAGTTAGTATCAGAACAATATGTTGCCTCGCTTTATGCGCAGCTATATCAAATGCCGATATTTTTGACGAAGTTGAACAACGCAACAGACAAAGAGATATTTTTGAGAGTTTAAGCAAAGATCCGACAAAAAATGTTGAGAATTTTGAAGTTCCGGAAGTTACGCCATCAAAACCCAACGAAGATGAGAAATGTTTTTATATTCGTAATATTGTGGTTTTAGACGCAACGCTTCTTAACAAATCGCACATAAATGAAGTTACTTCAAAATATCTAAACAAATGTGATTCTTTGAGCGATTTAAAAAATCTTACAAATGAGATAAACTCTCTTTATATAGATAAAGGATATATAACATCCCAAGTCTATTTATCTTCTCAAAATATAGCCAAAGGAGATTTGACCTTTCAAGCCGTAGAGGGCAGGGTAAACAATATAGATCCGCAAAAGTTATACGTGGCAAATGCGTTTATAGGACAAAAAAACGACCACCTTAATATAAGGGATGTTGAAAGCGCCATAGAGAATATCAATAGACTTCCTTCAAATCATGCGACAATGAAATTAAATCCGTCTGAAAAAGTAGGATATACGGATATAGTTGTTGAAAACAGTCCTACAAGGCGTTTTGGAGGATCTATCGGCGTTGATAACTATGGTAGCGAAAAGACGGGCAAAGCACAAGTAAACAGTAGACTTAATTTTGACAATGTTATCGGTATTAACGACCAAGCCAATGTGTTTTTTAACTTTTCAAACAGATATTTTGAAGATGAAAACAGCAAAGGAAACGGTTACGATTATTCGTTTCCTGTTGGAAAAACAACAATAACGTTTTCCCAAAGAAATAACAGATTTGAGCAAAAAGTAAGAAGCGGAAATAGCGTATTTTTATCACAAGGCGCAACAAAAACATACACGTTTGATACCCAATATAAACTCTATCATGACCAAAAAAATCGTATAAACATAGGCGCTTCAGTGGCGAATTATAAAACAAGAAACTATTTTGGCTATATATATTTGGAATCGTCAAGCTATAGATTGTCAAAACTCACCCTATCTGCCGATTATCTGTATCAGATACCGGGATTTTATACATTTATAAATTTTGCTTATGTGAGAGGCGTAGATTTATTTCAAAACTATCACTCAACCGAACTTAACGATGAGTATGAGATTTACAATATAAGTTTGTCTGCTATGAAGGATTTTTATCTGTTTAGGTACTCTTTGAGCGCTTATATACAATTTACCGATGATTCTCTATTTGGAAGCGATAAGATAAGCATAGGAGGACCATATAGTATCAGAGGTTTTGGGAAAGAGGGATTGAGCGGCAATGAAGGATACTACATAAGAAACGAACTTTCATACAATGCGCATTACGAAATATTTGGCGGAATCAGCAATAGTTACTTCGTAGCATTAGACGGCGGAGAGATAAATTCCGATGAAGATAGTTTTGGCGGCAGACTCATAGGCTATTCATTCGGAACAAAACTACAATCAAAAAACCTTGAAGCCTCTTTGCATTACGATATGCCGTTATATAAAAAAGATGTGAACAAAGCGGAAAAATTCTTCGGCGCGTCTTTTAGAATTAGATTTTAATTAGATTTTACTATCGTATATGTAGCGCCGTATCTAAAATAATTTAAAATTTTCACCTATTCCGCATTATTTTAATAGCCATTTAAGTTTTGTCGGAATAGAATAAAATCCTCAAACATTCAAAATATTTAATAAAAAGGATACTTTTTATGACTATTAAGCAAACTATTTCTACCATCATATCTTTTACTCTAACCTTCAATCCTCTCCTTGCTTC
>JAIRXG010000027.1 GCA_031268335.1 Campylobacteraceae bacterium | reverse complement strand
TCATTGATGTTATGACCTAAAAATACGGCGTCTTTTGTACGAGTATGAGAAGTTTTACCAAAATTATAAGATTTGCTGCTTATAGTTCCTTGAGGGGCGTCGCTTCTGTCAACAGGAGCAATAGCAAAATCGGCAACAACAACTGCCAAATCCGTTGTCATAACGACTTGAGTGTAAAAGTTCGAAAGGGCAAAATTATTTACATCAGTTCCGTCTATACCATCTGCTCTTGCTCCATAACATTCCGTTGAGTAATAGTTTTTATAATCACCCGATGGTGTAGAACTAGTTGTGTTTTCGTGAATCACAAAAGGGTTGTAGCATTCTGGAGTTACAGTGTTGTTTCCTTTGGTTCCTATGTTTCCTCTCCACTCAAATCTACCTCCGCTTGCCCACGTTTGCTTTACATTTGCCTCACTAATTTGAGGTTGTTTCATTCTTACATAAAAAGTTGTTTTGGAACTTGGAAGCAGAAGAGAGTACTCGCCACTCTCATCCGTTAATACGTAACCTAAGTATTTTTTATTGATATCATAGATTCCTATGCCAACATTGGCAAGTCCATCAGCATTTCTCTCAGTAGAGCTTATTTTCCCATCACCATCAGCATCTATAAATACTTTTCCTCTGATAACCGGAGCCATTTGACAAGCAGCCAAATCCCTAGTGCCGTATGAAGTAAGACCTGTGAAGTCCCCAACAAGAGTGGTTTGATTAAGAAGTATATTTGTTCTATATATTCTTCCTTCCGTATCACCGGTATATAAATTTCCATCTAAGAATGCCATACCCCATTGGTTATTTGCAAGGTTATTTCCTCCTAAAGTAGAAATATATTTTACCCTACTATATTTCCATCCGCCATTATTATTTCCAACTTCAACTTTAAGTAACCAAAAGCCTCCAAAACCAACCATAATATAGGCATTTCCTTCGGCATCTATAGCCATATCGGATACAACGCCGCCAGTTAAAGAATCGGTTGGTCTTTTTGGTTGAAGTCTGCCACTATGTTTAAATGTTCCGCCATTTGCCACGTCTATGATTCCCATTCTATAGTCATTTTGTATAGTATCATCATATTGACCGCTTATGTATATTTCGCCGGTTTTTTGGTTAACTTCTCCGCCGGACCATCCTGTTTTTGTCGATGAAAGATCGGTAACGGCAGAATAAGATAGATTTTTCCACGTATTAGTTCCACCTGAATCTAAATACTGCATCCTTCTGTGATAATCGGTTGCAGTTGTAGTTCCACTTCCGTGCCATGCATAACCCCATCTATATAACCTTAATGTTGGTGAATTCGGACCAATCGGACCAATCGCTAATGTCGCTTGTCCAAAATCTGTAGTTAAAACAATCTCACTAGGAACATTTGGATTTATTTCACTTACACGAGTATGATGTAAAGAAGCAAAGTAAAGTCTATCACATCGAAAATTAAAAGCATAAGCATTTGTAGAAAAAAATAGAGAAACAGATAGCAAAAACAATATTTTCGTAAAAATAGATTTTTCAACGCAGACTAAAGATAAAGTATTTGCAATGTTTTTCTTTTTTATTTGTGAGTTTTGATAGAAAAGTATAGAAATACAATTCTTAAAAAGAACTATAAAAAATTTTGAAAGATTTTTATAAAGAAGCAAAAATCGGCAAATACTTGCCAAACATCCTATCTGTTTCATAACACACCTCGCACAAATAAGAGCTAAAACAACATTTGTATCAGCTTAATACTAAAGTATATTTTTATACTCCTTATTTAAAGCATAATGGTAAGTATAGCAGATTATTGCTAAAAAGTCGTCATTATAGCAAAAAATATATCATACTTTGTTTTACAATCTTATATAAATATTAATACTACCAAAATAAAACATATGTTTTATTATATTTACTTTTGAAATCGTAGTTACATGTATAATAAGCTCGGATACTGTCGAAATAACTATATATGTATGTGGTTTGATACCGCGTTAAATCTTATCTTTATTATTTTGCTTTTTTTATGCTACAATTTTGTTAAACCGAGACAAACTGTTGTTTTGAAATATGACTGCTTTTAGCGCTCACTACATTGAACTCAAACAATTTTTGCTTTTGAACCAAAATAAAAGGTTACATAATGACCGACGCAATGCTTGTAGCGACTGCAAATTGCTCTATCGGTGATAAGAAAAAACATTTGACAAGCAAGCAGATAGCGAATATATTTTTGCATGGAAAAGTTCGGAACAGTCTTGAACAATATATCATTGATACAATTAAGGAAGAGGCTTTGATTCAAGAAATAGAAGCGTTTGCAAAATTTCACAATTTATCATTAGAGCAAATTAATAAGGTCTTGTATGCAAAATGACGAGATAAAAGATGTATACAAAGACCAGATAAACGCTTTAAATTGTTTTTTTGAAGAATGCGTGGAACTTTTGCCGAATAAAGATTTATCGTTATTGCGTTTTGGAGGAGGTACAGCTCTTGCCATATACTACTTTTGGCATAGGAAAAGTTATGATGTGGATATTTTCGCGACTGATTTGCAAGTGCTTGATTGCATTAGACCGAAATATTGGCTTGGCGAAAGCAGGTATTTTAAACCCGACGATTATATAGAAGATATAAGTAATCACATACAATTCATGACAAAGGATAATATAAAAGTCGATGTTTTAGTTGCACAAGATTTTATAGATAAACCCTTAAAAGATACTTCAAAAAAATTATTTAAATACGATGTTTATGTCGAGAGTATAGAGGATATTATTGCTAAAAAAATAGTACACAGAGGTTCTCAAAACAAATCGCGAGACATAGCGGATATAGCCGTTGCTTTACATAGAGATAAAAATATTTTCTATAAATTGCTTAAAAAAGAGGCTATAAATGATAACGATATAAAAACCATACGCGAGTCATTAAAAACATTAGATATGAATAAATATAAACGTGATGTAGTGTATATTCAACCTATCAAAGAGTATGTGGACATTATTATGAATGCTCAAAAAATGGTTATAAAAGCTTGTGATAATATATTAAATTAAAGGGATAATTTTTACATGTAATGTTTTTATTATACATGTAAAAATTTGAAAATTTAAATATTATTATCATAGCAATAGATAAAATCATCTATACATGTACGGGTTTGTATACTCTTGATCTACGGATAATAGAGGAGTTGGCTATCGCCAATCCTCTTAAATCATTTAAATGTAAAATTTATATTTACCAATCCATTTCTATATTTAAATTCTTACCGGGATTTGGAGATATAACTCTTCCGGTTTTATTGTCTTCTTCTCCGCTTATATCCGATCTTCCATATCCTACCCATTCGCTGTCAG
>JAIRXG010000014.1 GCA_031268335.1 Campylobacteraceae bacterium | reverse complement strand
CCAATGAGTATTGTCTTTGCAATTTAAAACTCTGTGTTTTTCATGTGCTTTGATAAAGATATATTCGCCCTTTTTAAGACAAACTCTTTGTTCTTCTATGTTTAAGACGGCTTCGCCTTGAAGATTTTTGCATTATTAATCTAATTTAAGCCAAAACACCTTCGCGAACATTTCTTGCAATTTCATCGCCTTTTAGCTTTTTTAATAACTCCAAAGCAAACTCTATCGCCGTTGCGGGTCCTCTTGAGGTAAAAATATTACCGTCAATTACTACACTTTTATTATCTATATAGCCGGATTTTTTAATTTCAAGCTCTATTGACGGATAACAAGTGTATGAATTTTTTATAATTCCGGCTTTTGCTAAAACGTACGGTGCAGCGCAAATCGCTCCGATGAGTTTATTTTTCTCATCAAACTTTCGCAATAGCTCTAAAAGCTTATCGCTTTTTGCGAGATTTTTATAACCTAAATTTCCTCCATGTAAAACAATCGCATCAAAATCAAAATCTTTTATATCATCAAAAAGAGTATCTGCAATCACTTTTACACCATGTGCTCCGACAACCTCTTTTGTCAAAATAGCCGCTATTATAACATCTAATCCGCCTCTTCTTAAAATATCTGCAACGCTTATCGCTTCAATCTCTTCAAATCCATCTGCCAAAGGCAACAAAACTTTAGACATACACTACTCCTTTTGAAAAACTATTTGCTATGATACAAAAAGTCTGTAAATTTATGCAACCATTTTGCAAAAATAACAAGAAAAATTAAAGCATTACTAATAAATATTGCGGATAATATAACTACTTTTATCTTGAGATCGTACATGTAACACTACATATAGTCTAAACTTTAACTTTTCTTGCGTATATTAATTTTAATTTACGATGAATATTGCATATAAGATAGATTGGTAATTTTTAAATTTTAGATGCGGAACATGCAGGATTTAAGCTCAAAAATCCTACATGTATGGGTCGCGAGCTTAAAAGCGAAACGACTCAAATATAAAAATATTTATTTTATTTTTTCCAAATATTCGCCGCGTGAAGTATCCACTTTGACCACGTCTCCTTCAAGCACATGAAAAGGCACTTGTATAACTGCGCCGCTCTCCAGCGTAGCAGGCTTTCTGCCGCCTTGCGTATCGCCCTTGAAATTTGGCGGAGTGTCTGTTATCTTATACTCTACAGTTTGAGGAATTTCAACATCTATTGCCGAACCGTTGTGGAAAAGCACCTCGACAACCATACCATCTATCATCCATTTTAGCAAATCCCCAATTTGTTCATGAGATATAGCCGTTTGCTCATAATTAGCCATATCCATAAATTGCAAATTCTCTCCATCATCATATAGATATTGCATAGTTTTTTGAACCAAATTAGGCTGTTCGCACTTATCGCCCGCGTGAAAAGTCTTCTCTATAACTTTACCATTTGTAAAAGATTTGATTCTAGCTCTTACAAATGCCGGTCCTTTTCCGGGTTTTACATGTTGATATTCTACGATTTTATACGGAACGCCGTTAATTTCTATTTTCAGACCTTTTTTTAAATCGCCCATAGAATATGAAGCCATTATCTCTTTTCTCCTTAAAATTTTATATATTTACGCTCTGAGCCCAAATACAATTAGGAAGCTCGTTCAATTTTGCTAAAAGCTCTTTATTGATATCCTGATCTACTAATATAACGGCAAGCGCTCCGTCATTTCCGCGTCCCAAACGAAAATCAGCTATATTAATATTGTTCTGTGCCAAAAGCGTACTTATAGACGCGATAACACCGGGAACGTCTCTGTTTTTAAAGACAATCATCTTGCCCTTTGGCTTGAAATCTGTCTTAAAACCATTGATATTGACGACTCTTTGCTCGTCTTCGCCAAAGACTGTGCCGCTTACTTCAGCTACGCCTTTATCTGTTGAGATTTTAACTGTTATTTTGTTGCTGTAACCGCTCGAAGGCACTATTTTTGAACTCACGTCTATCTTTTTCTCTTCAGCAACATATCCTGCATTTACGTAGTTGATATTGTCGCCCAAAGACTCCTTCAGCGCTCCGACAATAGCAAAAGTCAGAAGAGATTTGATATATTCGCTGATAGAACCCTCGCCTTCTATATGAATACCCAAAATCGGACGTTTGTATATCTGAACAGCCAAAAAGCTTATCTTCTGTACCAATTCTAAATAAGGTGCTACAGAACTTGGCAAATCTTCCGTTTTAATAGGAAGATTAAGTGCATTTGGATAACTTACTCCTCTTGCGGACAATATGGCTTGTTCGGCAGCAGCAATCGCAATCTTTTCTTGAGACTCTAAAGTATTCGCTCCAAGATGCGCAGTTACCGTAATATTTTCAAGATCTAACAAAGGATTATCCAAAGCCGGTTCTTTTGAAAAAACGTCAATTCCGGCGAAAGCGATTTTGCCGCTTTTTAATCCATCTACTAAAGCCTCTTCATTGTAGAGTCCGCCGCGCGCAACATTTATAAGTCTTACGCCGTCTTTCATCTTAGCTATCTCTTTTTTATCTATGATATTAACAGTTTCTTTGTTTTTAGGAGTATGGATAGTTATAAAATCGCATGCCAAAATATCGTCAAAATTTTCAGTATATGACATGCCAAGATCCGTTACTTTATTGCTTTGTATGTATGGGTCGTATGCTACTATATCCATCCCAAAAGCTTTAGCCCTGATAGCGACGCGACTTCCTATGTTTCCAAAACCTATAACGCCAAGTTTTTTCCCAAACAACTCCACGCCATACCATTTTTCACGCTTCCAAACTCTATCTTGTTTTAAAGCATTATGCGCATAAGGAAAACTTCTGGCGGTTGACAATATATGCGTCATAGTAAGCTCAACGGCAGCTATCGTATTTGCGGTAGGAACGTTCATAGCAATCACACCATGCTTGCTGCATTCGTCCAAATCCACATTATCTACGCCAACGCCCGCGCGCACAACTGCGCAAAGTTTTTTACCAGCGTCCAAAAATGCAGCGTCTATATCGGTAGGGCTTCTTGTTATGGCAACATCCGCATCAGCTATAACCTCGCCCAACTTATCTTTAGCAACCTTTGTCGCATCAACTACCGTTATATCGCTCTCTTTTCTTAAAATATCAAAACCTATCCCATGAATAGAATCGCATACAACAATCTTTTTTTGCTTCATTTACATAACCTTTTGAAAGTCAATCTGTATTTTGTGATACATATAAAGATAAATAATCCGCATTTGCCGTAAATTTAACGGCGCGCGGATTATCTAAGTTGATCTTTTAAAATATCTCCCAATGTCATCTTATCATCTTTATTTATTTCGTTTAATGCCTCTCGCTCTTTTAATTTTGAGAGTCGTTTTACAGATAATCTAATGCGATTTTTTTTCTCATCTATAAATGCTATCGCTGCTTCCAACTCGTCTCCGACTTTAAGCTCGTCTTGATTTAAACTGCCAAAATCTTCTTTGCGAATAAGCGCGTCCACGCTATCGTCAAGCTCTACAAATAGACCAAAATCTTTTATCTCTAAAACTTTGCCTTTAACTATATCACCATTATTGTGTTTTTTCGCATATTTTTGTATCGGACTTTCTTGAAGTTCTTTGAGGCTTAAGGAGATTTTTTCCGTTTCCGCGTCTATTTTAATAATCTTAACTTCTATCTCATCTTTCTCTTTAAAAAGTTCTTTGCATTTCGCATTTCTATCCCAAGATGCATCTTCATTGTGTAAAAGCCCTTCTACATTGCCTATTTTGACAAATGTACCGAAATTCGTAAGAGTTGTTATAACGCCCTTAACCACATCGCCGACTTTATATTTTTTCAAAAACTCTTCAAATGGTTTTGGAAGAATATTTTTCAAAGAAACTCTAAGGCGTCTATTTTTTAAATCTATCTCCACAACCTCAACATTTATCTGCTCTCCCTCGCTGATATAATCTTTAGGGTGTTTGATGTTTTTATCCCATGAGATTTCAGATATATGCAAAAATCCTTCCACATCGTTTCCTAAATCAACAAATGCGCCATAAGGTTCTATGTTACTTACTGTAACTTGTATGACGTCTTTTACTTCAAGTTGATCTTCTATCTCTTGCCAAGGATCCGGTTGCGCCTCTTTCACAGATAATGAAAGATGTTTTTTGTCTTTATCGTAGCTTATCGCTTTTACTAAAACTTTATCGCCTTCTTTAAAAAAAGTGCCGGGATTTACAGGTCCTTTATAACTTATTTCACTATAGTGAACAAGTCCGTCCACTCCGCCCACATCAACGAACATGCCATAAGTTGTAATTTTTCTTACGATACCTTCTATAGTCTCATTTTTTTCTATAAGCTCTTGAATAATATCTTTGCGTTTTTTACGCTCTTCATCTAAAGGTTTTTTGCGCGAAACAACTATAGATTCATTATCTTTATCTATCTTTATAACAGAAACTTTAGCGCTTTTGCCTACAAGAGTTTGCGGATCACGCGCGGCTATATGAGAGCGCGGTATAAAAAATTCTATGCCGTCGCTGTTTTCAGCTATCAAACCGCCTCTATTTTTGCCGACAATTTTTACATAAAAAGGAGCGCTCTCCTCTTCGTTAAAATTCTCTATAAAAGCTTTTATTTTCTCTTTTTTGATAGCTTTTTTGTGAGAAACTATAGGTTTTTCATTTCTATAGCCAGTTATAACGACTTTGATTTTATCGCCTGTTTTGAAAGTCAAATTACCGTCTTTGTCGGTAATTTCGGAAGTGTAAAGTCTTCCCTCGCTCTTTTTGCCGACATCAACCAACACTATATCGTCTCTAATCTCGACGATAACGCCATCTACCGTAACTTCATTGTCAGTCTCTTTGAAAGACTCCTCAAGCATACTGGCGAAGTCCACCTCTTCCATAAACTCGCCCTTATCCTTGCCATTTTGAACACTATTGTTCACCTCTTTTGCCATCTATATCCTTTTTTGGTGTGATTTGTTCTCTTTTTCATAAATAAACGGACCGAAAGCTAATATTATACTTTAATTTCCCTAATTTTTTCAATAATTTTTTTAATAATCCAATCCGGAGTTGATGCGCCTGCTGTAATTCCACATATTTGTTTACCTGTAAACCACGAAAAATTGAGCTCTTTTTCATTTTCTATCAAATAGCTATCTTTACAAAATTCTTTTGCGATATTGTAAAGCTGTTTTGTGTTTGACGAATTTTTTCCGCCTATCACTATAAAAATATCTGCCTCTTTTGCCAACTCTTTCGCCGCATCTTGATTTTCAAAAGTAGCATTGCAAATAGTGTTAAAAACGCGCACTTCTTTACAGTTTGCCGCCAAAAAATCCACTATTTTCAAAAATTCATCTATTTTTCTTGTAGTTTGCGAAACAAGCGCGGTTTTTTGTCCTAAATCCACTTTTTCCAACTCACTATAATCTAGCGCTACATGTACGTTATCGTGAACGCAATAACTTTTCACTCCTTTTACTTCGGGGTGATTTTTATCGCCGAAAATCACTATATTATAGCCCTCTTTACTCATCTGTTCGCAAATTTTTTGCGGTTTTGTAACAAATGGACATGTAGCGTCCACTATATCTATATTGCGCTTTTTTAAATCCGATAGATTCTCTTTTGTGATACCATGAGTGCGAATAATAGCTTTTTTGATATTTTCAATTTCGCTTATGTCCAAAAGCGTATGTACGTTAAAATTATTTTTAAGCCTTAATATCTCTTCATTATTATGTATTAAAGGTCCTATTGTAGAGGCTCCGGGAGCATTTTCTGCGATTTTTATTGCGCGTTTTACACCAAAACAAAAACCGTAATTTTTTGCCAGCTTTATCTGCATTCTTTTGTCCAAATATTTAAAAGCATCATCATAAATATATTAAATTATTTTGACTAATCGCTTTTTGAAGCGACAATTATATCATAATGTAAAATATTGCGTGAAATTTGCTATAAAATATTGTTTTTACCCTACATGTAGCGATTTTATTTTGACGCTTTTTATTTTTTGCTCAACTGTTTTTGCATGTACAAATTCTATTTAATGGTTTTAAATGTTAAATTCGATAAAACGCGACAATATATTCAATCTTTTGGTACAATAATACAATTTTAACTTTTTGGCGTATTTATGAAAGATTTGGAACTTGAGATAGAAGAGCGTATACAAGAACACAAAAGCGATTTTGAAATATCAAAACTTATAAAAAACCATATCAAAGAGTATCTTAACTCTTTAGATGAACTTTTTTCGCAAAATCAAGGAAAAGATTTTTTAGTCAAACATACAAAACAAATCGACCGCTTGATAACTATAATCTACAAATACTCTTTGCGCCGATTTTTTAAAGAATACGTGCCGCTTTACAACACTCTGCCCATAACTCTCATAGCGCTTGGCAGCTATGGCAGAGAAGAGCTTTGCGTGTATTCTGATATTGATTTGATGATAGTATATAAAAAATGCGACGGTTACAATATAGAACCCATTATCAAGTCAATTTTGCATCTTGCGTGGGATAGCGGAATGAAAATCAGCCACAGAACGCACGAGATAGAAGAGCTTTTTTGCGCCAGTAATGAAGACATTACTATAAAAACGGCGATGCTGGAATCACGCTTTTTGTGCGGGTCAAAATATCTATGGACAGAGATACAGCGAGAACTTTTAAAAATAAGAAAATATGAACAAAAAGAGTTTATCCGCCAAAAAATTGAAGCGTACAAGCAAAGAGGTAAAAAATTTCCTCTAAATATGGAACCAAACATAAAAGACGGCGTAGGAGGATTGAGAGACGCGAATACTCTTTTTTGGATAGCGCACATAATGATAGGAATATATAGATTAAACGATCTCGTCCCTAAATACCTCAACGACGAAGAGTTTAAAGAATTTAGAAGTTCGCTTGAATTTTTGTTCCGCATAAGAAGTGCTCTTCATTTAAGCGCAGGCAAAAAACAAGATACTCTAAATCTTGACTTGATTCCAAGCGTGGCAAAAAAACTTGGATTCAAAAATACAAAAACCAAAACAGCCGAACTTCAAGTTGCGCAAAAAACGCTTCAAAGTTTATGGATACTTAAAATAACTTCGCAAATTTTTATTAAGCGTCTGATAACGCCGATTTTTTTTAACAAAAAAAACATTTCAATTATTAGAAAGCTGCATATAAAAAATGGTTTTTGTATATATGAAAATACGCTTTACACATCTTTTCATAGAAAAAAAACATCGCTCAAGGAAGTCTTAAAAACTATTCTTAAGTTAGAAGATGTGGTGATGAAATATGATGTTTCGGTTATAAATTGGCTCAAAAAAACGACTGTTCCGCCGCATAATTCAAAAGAGATATACGCGCTTTTCAGACAATTTTTTGAAAGAAAATATTTAAATCAAATGCTATATGCTTTTTATAAATCAAATCTTTTGCAGCACTTGATAAAGCCTATGTCTCATATTGTCAATTTACCGCAATTTGACGGCTATCACATATATCCTGTGGACATTCATTCGTTAAAAACGCTCTATTTTTTGGAAAATATAAACGATATGTTTATTAAAGCTTTATATGATGATATATGCGAAAACGGCAGAATGATGCTGCGTCTTACCGTACTTTTACATGATGTAGGCAAAGGCAAAAACACCGACCACAGCAAGCTTGGCGCTAAAATATTTAGAGCCTACGCAAAAAAACTAAACTTCAATGAAGAGCAGATGAATATGGGCGAGCTGCTTATAAAATATCACACGCTTATGAGTAATGTAGCAAGCAGAGAAGATATATACAACGAAAAGACGATACTCTCTTTTGTGTCAAAACTACGCTCTTTGCGAGCATTGCAACTTTTGTACGTTTTGACTTATTGCGATTTAAATGCAGTCAATCCGAAAGCATATTCAAGATTTAACGCGAAATTTTTAAGAGAACTTTATGAGTTATCTGCAAATGCATTTGGACAAAATACGCTTATAGACGAAACAACAAGAAGACTTAAAAAAGAAGAAGTTTTGCAAAAAAGTGACGAATTTATCGCTATCTCTGCGATTTTAAAAAGAAAAATACTCTCCAGTTCATCAAATCTGCTCTTTTTCAAATATTCCCCGCATCAAATAGTTGAGTTGGCAAAATGGGCGCAAGAGGTGAAAGATTTCTCATTTAATATAGAAAATAACCATCATCTTTGTATACATGTAGTAAAAAATATCAATTTTAACGTAGGCTTTTTATTGGGAAAACTTGTTGTGTTTGATTTGGTACAGATGGATATATTCAAACTCTTTGATAATATAAAATTTTTCAAAATAGAGTTTAGCAAAAAAGCTGAAAGCAGCGAGCTTTTGTATATACAATCGCTAATAAAAGAGTCCTTTTTGGAAGACAAAAAAGCGCAAATAAAAAAACCCGTGATACTAAAAGGCGAGATAAACCTTGACTGCAATCACTCAAAAAGTTTGGCAAAAATCACGCTAAACGCAAAAGACCAATCCGGACTTATGGCTTATATCATCTCTTTATTTGACAAATACGGAATAGATATAGCGAGTGCAAAAATACAAACGATAAAACGCCGCGCCAGAAATCTGTTTTTAATTGAAAAAGATGATAAAGTGTGCGATAATGCAAAAAAAGTTATAGAGTTACTATATTGATAATACGAATTTAGGGAAAATTTATGTGTGGAATTGTTGGATATATCGGCAAAAAAGAGAAAAAAGAGCTACTCTTGGATGGGCTTAAAGAGCTTGAATATAGAGGTTACGATTCGGCCGGAATTGCCGTTATGAAAGATGGCAAAATAGACGCTTTCAAAGCTATAGGAAAACTTGCAAACCTAAGAGAAAAGACGAAGAATTTCACCTCAAACGGCGAGGGAATAGCCATAGGTCATACAAGATGGGCAACACACGGCAAACCCACAGAGATAAATGCTCATCCTCATTTTGGCGAATATTCGTATATAGTGCATAACGGAATTATTGAAAATTATCGCGAAATAAAAGAGATGCTAATAAATAAAGGTGTTACATTTTTGAGTCAAACCGATACCGAGGTAGTAGTGTATCTTTTTGAACATAATTTAAAAAGCTCAAAAAATGCATTTGAGGCTTTTGAAAAAACGGTGATTTCATTAAAAGGAGCTTATGCTATTTTATTGATAACTACCGTAGAGCCAAACTGCATATTTTTCGCAAAAAACGCCGCTCCTTTAATTATCGGAAAAAATGACGACGAGATATTTTTTGGCTCTTCGGATGCTCCTTTGATAGGACATGCAAAAGAGGTCTGCTATCTTGAAGACGGACAGTACGGCGTTTTAAATAAAAATGAGATACTGCTCTATCTAGATACCAAAAAACTCTCGCCTGTTTTTAAAGATTTGCCGCAAGATAAATCTTTCGCACAAAAAGAGGGATTTAGATTTTTTATGGAAAAAGAGATATACGAACAATCCCGCGTACTTGGCGAAACATTAATGGGACGCATAAAAGACAATGAGATAATCCTTGAAGAGATTGACGAGTGCTTGCTTGATGAAATAAATGCAGTCAAAATTTGCGCGTGCGGCACAAGTTACCATGCCGGACTTACGGCAGGTTATCTTTTTGAAAGACTTGCCAAGATAAAAACCGATGTCATTATAGCAAGTGAATTTCGCTACAAAGAGCCTCTTTTGACAAAAGACACTCTATTTGTAGTTATAAGTCAAAGCGGCGAAACAGCCGACACATTGGAAGCTTTGAAAATCGCCAAAAATGCGGGGCTTAAAACGCTTGCCATTTGCAATGTAGACAATTCATCCATAGTAAGAGTTGCCGATACCACCATATTAACGCGAGCAGGCATTGAAAAAGGCGTTGCAAGTACAAAAGCGTTTGCAACACAAGTCGCTACGCTTTGGCTTTTATCAATATTTATAGCCCAAAAACGAAAAGCGGCAAGCAAAGAGAGTTTGAAGCTCGAGATAGACACTCTTTTGAAAATTCCAACCTCCCTACATGTAGACAATGCTACTCATGAAAAAATAAAAAGACTATCCAAACGCTATCTGCACGGACATGGATTTTTCTTTATAGGAAGAGATATTTTTTATCCGTTAGCGCTTGAGGGCGCATTAAAGCTAAAAGAGATAAGTTATCTGCACGCCGAAGGATACCCGGCAGGAGAGATGAAACACGGTCCAATAGCTCTTGTGGATAGCAAACTATTCACAGTGGCGCTACTTCCCAAAACTATGCTTTACGATAAAACAAAAAGCAATATAGAAGAACTCAGCGCGCGCGATGCAACTATACTCGTGATTAGCCCCGAACAATTTGAACTTGCCGATGATTTCATAAAAACCAAAAATTCATTACATGCAATGAGTGAATTTTTTGAAATGATGATAATTTTACAGTTATTAGCGCTTGAAATCGCCGTAAGACTTGGCAATGACGTTGATATGCCGCGAAATCTTGCAAAAAGCGTAACAGTGGAGTAGAAATCGCATCGCAAAATTTGAAAATCAACAATATAACTCTACATACGAAGAAATAAAAATCATATTGTAAGACTAAAAGATTTTTCTAAACTTTAGCCTTACAATTTAGTATCAGGCGAGGACATTTATTGCAGATTAATATTATATACATTTGTTTTATGTACAGGTTGAAAATGCAAAAACGAGAAATCTGCGCTTTAAAAAAGATTTTATGAAAAATTTTTTTTAATTGTAAAATGCTTGAATTAATTAATTTAAAAAGTCATCGGACATTTAATTATCAATGGCAATGAGGCGCAAATAATTTTATTATAAAGAAGTTGGTTTTGTCTTTTTTCGTATTTTTTAATTTGCGAATTGCTTGTCAAATTATCTTTACTTTACCCTTTAATTATTCGGTCTACTTTTTTTGGAAATCATTAAATGCGATTTTATTTTTTATATTTATTTTTTAACCGCATATACATTAATTCTTCTAAATGTTTCGAAACATTTACCATCCTTTTGTTTTGTTCTTTCAATCATTAATCGTATAATTTCATTTTGAAATTCATTTTTTAATTGTTCATCAACTAATTTAATAAATGGAACTATTGATGGTTGCTCTATCCAATTAATCATTTCATCTTGATCATTAAAATACCTGTCGGCATTTTCTTCCCAAATGTTTATATCAGAAAAATTACTTTCTGCAATTTTTTTATTATATTCGTTTACTGAAGGCATATACCAAGGCCATTCAAAATTTTTAAAATATACTTTGTATTTTTCATAGTTTATTACTTTTTTAATAATTGTAAAAAAATTTGAACAATTACCATGGCCAGCAAAATTAAAGCAAATAAATCCATTTTGTCTTAATGCTTTATAACAATTCTTTATTAATTTTTTATGATCCCTAATCCAGTGAAGTGCAGCATTGGAAAATATAAAATCAAATTCATTTTCAAATGCCATATCATCAATATCCATTTTTTCAAATATTAAATTATTTGAAGAACACATTTTTGCTGTCTTAATCATGCTTTCCGATCCGTCAATTCCTACAACTTTGCCATTAGGAACTAATTCGGAAAGTTGTTTTGTTAAAATACCATCACCACAGCCTAAATCAAGAATAAATTCCGATCCGCTTAATTTTAATTGTGAGATTATTGCATTCCCCCATTCTTTTTGATGTTTTGATGCCTTTTTATATTTCTCGCCGTCAAATTCATGTGTTTTCATAAACCACCTCTTTTTAATATTATACATAAAATATAATTTTGTCAACAAATTCAAAATTGCATTTCGCAAACAGTCCTGTTATGCAAAGTTCCAGCCCTTTTTACATTTATAATTTATTCTTTTTTGTACTTCTCAATCCATGATTTATTATCCACATCGTCTCTTTTGTCGGATTATCTTTTTTCCATTCTTCTATTATTTCGCTTGCTTTTTTTGGAAATTCTTTATATAAATCATTTAAATTGTTGCCTACACTTTTTTGCACAAATTTTGATTTGTCATTTTTCAAATTTGTCAATATAACTTTATATTTTTCAAACTCATCTATCGCTATATATATTTTTTTAGACCAAGGTAAACTTATTTGCATTCCTTCGCTTGATAGTCTCCTTACATGTACATTCTCGTCTTTGCTCCATTTTTCCACTATTTTCATTGTTTCTTTTGGTTTATTTGCCAATAACGGTCTTATTGCAAACTCTCCTGTAAATCTTTTGGTTAATTCTTTTATGAAATTTAGCGAAACCTCTGCATTTTTTATCCCGCGCCTCTCAACATATCTACCAACAGGCCATAACCACCAACCTAAAGAGAACATTCCGCTCTCTTGTTTTAGCTCGTCGCCCAATATTTGTTCAAATGTTTTTATATTTTCTTCATAACTTTTTGGCAAATACAATTCAAAAGCGTCAGCAAATACATCTATCCTTTTGGAAAACTCCTTATCCGATACATTTTTGTCTATGTATTTTATAAATGCTGTTTCATCAAAATCGAGACAAACAGTTTTTATCTTTTGAGATAACAATTCGGCGCAATCAGCATTATAATAATCTTTTATTTTAAAATTCCGTTTTATGATGCTACTTCTTGTTAAAATAAATTTTTGAATTTTACATTGTACTACTATGTTTACAAGTGTTCAGCTACATGTAAGGATTTGACAATCAAAGGTCTCAAAATCCTGTACACATGTAGACCTGTTGCATGAAGTATCACCAGTGTACCCCTTTTGTGTATTAATTTTTCAATGTTATGTCTATATTGCTCGCATTTTCTTTTAGTAATCTACTGAAATCTTTAGCAACATATTTTTGAAATTGAGGTTTGATGAATTCTCGCTTCCCTTTTGTATTTTTTCCGTTGAGCCATATCGATCGTTTTCCGATATTTCTTCCGGTTTTATTTTGAGCTGCCTCTTTTATGAATTCACTTGAAGACATTATTAAAATTGTTTATCAATCCTCTCAGAATAAAACACAAACCAATAATTTTCCCTATATTCATGTTCTATCCCGGCAAATAATGCTGCATCGCCAAATTTTACATCTTTTGAGCGTGCTTTAATTTGCACTTCTATATATTTTCCATCGGGTCTTTTTACAACCGCATCAATAGCGTCATCATCTATCATGGGTAAAAATATGTCCAATCCTTCCTTCAGCATCAGACTAACCACATAATATTCTATTCTTTTGCCAAATCCTGCGGAATGTCTAAAAGGCTTACCGAGCATATATTCCCCCTTAAGTTTATTATTGCGCAATCGTTATATCATAAATTAATTTCTAACGCTCTGATATCAATTTTCATCTCAATGGAAATTTTACCATTTATTATTCTTTTAACAAGTAAATTGCTTGCAAAAATATTTACTATCCTTTGTATTTTATTTTTACTGCCTTTATCTTTTCATCTGTTATCAAAAAATAATAATCAAACGGATACTCCCCAGGAGCAAAATTTCCGCTAACTATTACGGAGACTTTTATCGTTCCGCTTTTCTCATTTTTTAAGGCGACAATTTTTGTTTTCATTTGATATTGCTGACTTTTGTCTTTAAGCCATTTTTTGCAATTATCAAAACCTCTGATGACATCATCTTCACCGCTATCTTCTATATAAATATCTTCAGCGAAATAATTATCAATCAAATCCACATTGCCCTTTTTTGCTTCAAAATATGCCTGTATTTGCGGTATCATTTCCATATGAAACTCCTTGATGATTTATATCAAAAAAATTTTATTATGTCAATCGGTTTCACAAAATTTTCAAAAAAATTTTATGCGACGTTTTGCGAGAAAGCGTGGCAATAACAAAGCAAAACACCGTTATGAGAATGAATTAATCAGACGCTGCATGTAAAACTTTACTGATTGTTATAATTGCAGGCATTGCAACAACAATCAAGCGCTACACATATCAAAAAAATAAACGGGTAATTTCTGGCAAATCGCCCGTTTAGACATGAGCTCAAACGACATTGATATCCACACTCTCGCCGTTTAGTATTTTATTCATATTTCTCATTGAGCAAAATTCGCCGCACATACTGCATGTATCTTCACATTCAGGCATAGATTCGGCTCTATAACGTCTTGCTTTTTCAGGGTCAATTGCAAGATTAAACATACTATCCCAATCAACTCTTTGGCGCGCTTTACTCATGTTGTCGTCCCAATTTCTGACATTTGGAATCTTTTTGGCGATATCGGCAGCATGTGCGGCTATTTTTGAAGCTATAATGCCCTCTTTCATATCATCGTAAGTCGGAAGCCTTAGATGTTCCGCCGGCGTTACGTAACATAAGAATGCCGCCCCGTGCCACGCCGCTATCGCTCCACCTATAGCCGACGTTATATGATCGTACCCGGGCGCTATATCCGTTACCAAAGGTCCCAAAACATAAAACGGCGCGCCGTGACAAAGGCTTTTTTGTATTTTCATATTTGTTTCTATCTGGTCTAAACTCATGTGCCCAGGACCTTCCACTATCACTTGCACATCCCTCTCCCACGCTCTTTTTGTAAGTTCTCCCAACGTTATCAACTCTTCTATCTGACAAGCGTCGCTCGCATCGTGCGTAGAGCCCGGACGGCAAGCGTCTCCAAGACTTATCGTTACGTCAAATTCGCGACAAATTTCCAATAATTCGTCAAAATACTCATAAAACGGATTTTCATTGCCGGTCATCTCCATCCACGCAAACATCAAAGAACCGCCGCGAGAGACTATATTTGTTATTCTGCTTTTGCTTTTTTTAAATTTCTCAATTGTGTGCTTGTTTAGTCCCGCGTGAACAGTTACAAAATCTATCCCGTCCATCGCATGCATTCTGACAACTTCAAGCCAATCTTTTGCGCTTATTTCCTGAAGTGGTTTTTTGTAAAACACTAATGCGTCATATATGGGAACAGAGCCCAGCATCACGGTTGAAACTTGCGTTAGTTTTTTGCGAAAACCTTTCGTGTCGTCGGATGTGCTCAAATCCATAATGGCGTCTGCTCCAAGCTTTATAGCGCCTATCACTTTTTCAAGCTCTTCATTTTGGCTGCTGCTGTCTTTTGAGATACCAAGATTGACATTTATTTTTGTTTTCAGTCTTTCGCCGATTGCTCTTGGTTCTAAACTTTTGTGATTTTTGTTTGCGGGTATAACAGCGACACCTTGGGCTAACATATCCCTTAATGCATCTGCTTTTATCCCTTCGTAAGAAGCAGCCTTTTTCATCTCTTCGGTTATGACGCCATTTTTTGCCGCTTGCATTTGTGTGTAATATTGCATTTTTATCCTTTAATATAACAGGAAAAATGCGTTTCGGGAATAATGAAAGTTTGATAAATCCCTACGACAGCATTACCCGTACAGGTTCAAAGGGTGTAATCTCAGCCTATAAAATTAATTATAAGCACCCCTAAGCCGACATTATACATGTCGCTTGATTTATTTTGGATAAAAAATTATCAAGATATAAAAATTTCATACAAGTTTAAGAGGTTTTGTCATTGCGAACAAAGTGAAGTAATCCAGCTATATGATTTCATCATACAAATCTTCCACAAATATACCGTTTTTTTCATCGAGCAAAATATATACATATCTTCACGTTTGTTTTTTCCGGATTGTAACACTTCGTTCGCAATGACAAAAGGTTGACCCTTTCTCAATGAGGGGCTGGATTGCTTCGGAGCTTACGCTCCTCACAATGACGAAAAAAGAGAGATTCCTCTCTTGTAAGGCTTTTTTGGATAAAAAAGTTATTTATCTCAAAGCTTGACTGATATCCTCTTTTATATCCTCTATGTCTTCTATTCCTACAGATAATCTCATCATATTCGGCTTTATATTAAGTTCCATTTTTTCTTCGTGGGAATTAAACGGATATATAACATGATAAGGAGAGACGATGAGGGTTTTATTGTCATGCAAGTTCGTAGCGCGGCGAATAATTTTAAGATTGTCCATAAACTTATACGCCGTCTCTTGCGACTCAACTTCAAAGGTCAAAATTGAACCCGCGTATCTAAACTGTTTTTTAGCCAATTCACAAAAAGGAGACTCTTCTAAAAACGGATAATTTGTATTTTTTATCTCTTTTTTATTTTGGAGCCACGAAGCAAGCTCAAGTGCATTTTGACAGGCTCTATCTATCCTTAAAACCATCGTCTCAAGCCCCAATGTTTGCAAATAAGCGTTTGTGGGGCTCAAAACAGCCCCCAATCCTTGAAAAATCTCTTTTCTTGCTCTATACAAAAAGGCAAAATGTCCCGCTTTTTGATAATAATCTTTTAATAATTCAACTTTATCCCAACTAAAAATTCCGTGGTCTATTATAAGTCCGCCGACGCTTGTTCCGCCACCGCTTATAAATTTTGTAGACGACAACACTTCTATATCTACGCCGAATTTTTTGGCGTCAAAAATGTAAAAAGGGGTCATAGTCGTATCTACTACAAAAGGGATGTTATGCGAGTGGGCTATATCGGATAGATTTTGCAAATTTGCAACTTCAAGCTGAGGATTGCTGATAGTCTCCAAAAAAAGCACTCTAGTATTTTTATCAAATGCGTTTTTTACCTCTTCTTCGTCTAAAACGTTTACAAATTTAACATTAACGCCCATATTTGGCAATGTCTTTTGAAAAAATGTAAGCGTATGACCAAAAAGATATTTTGTGGTTATAACGCTATCTCCGGCTTTTACTAAAGTCAAAATAGCGTTTGTTACGGCTGCCATACCGCTTCCAAGAGCCAAAACGCCAAGCGCATTTGTCAAACTTTTAATATGAAGTTCAAAATCTTCAACCGTAGGATTACTTGACCTTGAATATACATGTTTTGCGATTTTCCCGAGCGACACATCGCTAAATTCGGCAGATGAGGCAAATTCGTAAGCCGCATTTTCATATATTGGCATTCTAAGAGCGCCGTGAATATCTTTTGTCTGTTTTGTTACATGTAGCGCTTTTGTGATAAAACCTTTCATAAATCTCCTTTTTTTAAATTTCTGCCCGCTTATTTTTGAAAGCCAAAATCAATCGTAAAAAAATTGACGAATAGTATCACAATATATTTAAAATCTCATTTTATTGCATTATCAAGTCATTTCTCAATGTCATTTTATGAACAATTCTTTAGCAAATCAACCAAACCTGATATTTTTTATACGAATTTAAAAACCCTTTTAACACTAATTTTTACAACAAAATATTGAAAATACAAGTAAAGTAATACGATATATATTCAATAATCTATATAAAATCTATAAAAATACTTGACAATAATACAAATTTTACTTATAATGCCAAGATTATTTTTCAAAAGGAGGATAAAATGAGTTTGATAAAACACATTTTTTTAGGTATTGTTTTGTTGGCGGCATCACTAATCCAAGCCGCCCAAATTGAGCTTTTAAATGTCTCTTACGACCCGACAAGAGAACTTTATAGAGAGTACAATGAAGCATTTATAAAGCATTATAAAGCGCTTACCGGAGATGACGTATCCATCAAACAGTCTCACGGCGGTTCGGGTGGACAAGCAAGAAGCGTTATAGACGGTCTTGAAGCCGATGTAGTTACGTTAGCTCTTGGAGGCGACATAGACGCTATAGTTGAAAAAACGAACAAAATAGCGACTGATTGGCAAAAAAGACTTAAAAACAACAGCGCGCCTTACACTTCAACCATTGTTTTTTTGGTAAGAGCGGGAAATCCGAAAAAGATTAAAGATTGGGATGATTTGATAAAGGATGGCGTCAAAGTTATCACGCCTGACCCTAAAACATCAGGTGGAGCAAGATGGAATTATTTGGCGGCATGGGCTTATGCCGATAAAAAATATGGCGGCGAAGAAAAAGCCAGAGAGTTTGTGGCAAAGTTATTTAAAAATGTTCCGGTGTTAGATAGCGGAGCAAGAGGTTCTACAAATACATTTGTTCAACGTGGCATAGGCGATGTTCTTTTGGCATGGGAAAATGAAGCGTTTTTATCTATAAACGAACTTGGCAAAGGTAAATTTGAGATTATCATACCGAGTCTTAGCATTTTAGCCGAACCTTCCGTTAGTTTGGTTGATGAGAATGTCAAGAAAAAAGGTACGCAAAAGGCTGCTACTGAATATTTGAATTATCTATACTCAAAAGATGGTCAACGCATAGCGGCTAAAAATTATTATCGCCCTACAGATGCCGAAGTAGCCAAAGAGTTTGCGGCGCAATTTCCTAAATTGGAATTGGTAGAGATAGACAAGGATTTTGGCGGCTGGGGCGTAACTCAACAAAAACACTTCTCCGACGGCGGAGAATTTGACAAAATCTACAAAAAATAAATGCGGCTGAAAAAGTCTTTGAAGGTTTTTAAGCTTTCAAAGACTTTATTTTGTTTGAGCCGATATCAAAAAATAACGGATAGACTTTAAGAGTATCTTTTTATTTAAACCAACCGTTGTGTCGCGCCACGTATGAGAGAATAGTTATCGCTTGAGGCGGAATATGCGCGCGCCTTGCCTGCTGTTTATATCATTTGCGATATTGATAGATGCTTCGGGTCAAATTGAATTTTTAAAAGGCTCGTTTGAAAACTCCACAATTATAACCGATTTTTTTAGCAAAAAGATATTTATCATATACTTGATTTGACTGTTTGGATTGTCTATATCAAAAAATATTTTCTTATACTGTTGAGGCGCCAAAAATATTCAAGATATATTGTTATTGAGCAATAAGTAACTACAGGCGTTTATTCGCCGATTTCTTTAGATATTCAAGATATATCGTTATCTATCAAAGAAATAATCCGCTGTGTTGTGTTTTGCTACCGATTTTATTATTAACTGGATTGCCACACTATGTTCGCAATGACAAAAGAGGAAAAGTTCCTCAGAATAGCATAAAATATTACCAACACATTCCTTGTCATTGCGAGGAGCAAAGTGACGAAGCAATCCAGAAAGGTAAAATTTGTTTAATAAAAAGAACGTTATGTGCAATAAAACCATTATTGACTGGATTGCCACGCTACGCTCGCAATGACAAAAGGTAGTAATGTTCTTAATAACGAAATGGAGAGGGATTGCCGCGGATTATATTCATAATGATAAAAAGTGGTATATTCACGTTTTACTACCGTTTTTATTATTGACTGGATTGCTTCACTACGCTCGCAATGACAAAAGAGGAAAAGTTTCTCAATGACAGGAAAGCGGTAATTCGCAGCAGCAAAAGGCTTACTATCCAAATCATTGCATATAATTGCAAAGTATCACGGATTGCTCTTAAGTATCTCGCAATATGTATGTATTACTTACTAATGCATCATAAATACAAACAATAACTCTTACAAATCAAAAACTACTCTTCTTTGTATCCGATAAGATATACAATAGTATTTTACTTGTGATTTATATAGATGATATTTTACTCTTAAATGCCCTTTATCACGCTAAAATATATAAAGAGATAAAAGTAATCTACATAAAGTCTATCAAAATACTTGACAATAAACAATTTTTTGTCTATAATGCCGCATCTTAATATTTTCGGGATTTGCGAAGGTTAAGAAGAGCACGATGAGGCAAATTTCTAAAGAAGTAGACAGATTGGTTTTGAAGATACGTACACGTTCGGTTAGCTGTTTTTAATAAAGGATAATGATGAATGAAAATATACAACCTGGTATCAAAAAAGCTTTATTTGTATTATCGGCGTTGATAGCAGTATATGGTTTGTTTGCCGTTTTTGCGGATATAAGAGCGTCTGTGGTGCTGTTTTTAACGTCTGTCATATTTTTTATAACTGCTTTTAATTTCAAAGAATTTTCAGACATAAAAAGACTGAATATCAAAACGGCTCTTTTTGTGCTAATCATAACAATGGCTTTGCTGAGTGTATTTTTTGCATTTATAAACATAAAAATTTCAGTAACGCTTTTTTTGATATCGGGAGTATTCGCTTTGGCAGCTTTAAATCAAAATACTCCGACTGCAAGTCAAATCGTCATAAATGTTATACTTTTTTCCATATTATTTTTTATATTGACAGCGCTTTATCAAAACCCAAATCACGCTTTAGCATGGGTATCGCTCATTGTCTTTGCCATCATAGCGGCATTAACAAACAAAGTCGGTTATAAAAAAAGTAACGCCAAACTTTCTGGTTTTAGCATAAGCTTGGGATTGTCCTTAACTTATATGTCGCTTCTTATACTTATTCCTCTAAGCGCGCTTGCTCTTTACTCTACTCAAACGACTGCGGAAAAGTTTTTGGAAACTTTGAGCGACCAAAGAATCATCGCAGCTCTTAAAATCTCTTTTGGAGCAAGCTTCATAGCGGCTTTTATAAACTGTTTTTTCGGGCTTATCATAGCGTGGATTTTAGCAAGATACAATTTTATAGGCAAACGTATAGTGGATTCTGTGATAGATTTACCTTTTGCCGTACCTACTGCGGTAGCCGGTATATCTCTTGCGTATATATTTTCTCCAAACGGAGTTATAGGCGAATTTTTACAACTGTTGTCGGAAAAATTGCGCTCATTGGCGCCATATTTTCACTCAGAAAAATGCCTCGTTGATGAAAAATGTTTTGCAAAATCTTTAGAAGCTATAGATTTAAACGTCGCCTACTCAAAAACGGGCATAATATTAGCGCTTGTATTTATAGGGCTTCCTTTTATCGTGCGCACCGTTCAACCTGTCATTGAAGAACTTGATAAAGAATTGGAAGAGGCGGCAAGCTCTCTTGGCGCAAATTTTTATCAAATTTTTCTAAAAGTGATATTTCCGACTATCTATCCGGCACTTCTTACAGGTTTTGCTTTGGCGTTTGCAAGAGGTCTTGGCGAATACGGTTCGGTTATATTTATAGCGAGTAATATTCCGTATGAAAGCGAGATAGTCCCGCTTCTTATAGTCAAAAAATTGATGCAGTTTGATTATGTGGGAGCAAGCGTCATAGGCGTAATAATGCTTATAGCAGCATTTGCGCTTTTGCTGCTTATCAATTTCTTGCAATCTTTCGCGAAACGAAGAAAAAGGAGCGATTGATGAAAAGAGGTTTAGCTATTGTTTTATCTGTTGCAGCGGCAGTTTTGTTCGTGCTTTATCTGTTTGAAATAAGCAGCTTTTTCAATACATATAAACATGTAGCGATTTTTCTTATAATATCCGCCATATTTATTATCACGAGTAAAAGTTGGGTAAAATCTTTAGCGTTATTTTTGATAGGTCTTTTTGTTGTTTCGCCCATATACGTTATCATAACTGAAAATATCGCATCTATCAATGTGATATTTGTGTTTATCACGATACTAAATGTAGTAACTGATTCTGCGACAAGCAAATCCGCATCCAAAGAGAATGCGTGGATAAAAACTACGCTCATAATCATAACGTTTCTATTTTTGACGATTTTTGTCTTTTTGCCTTTGTACACTATATTTACTCAAGCATTTGCAAGGGGAGTGGAAGCGTATTTCACGTCCATAAAAGAACCGGATGCATGGTCGGCAATAAAACTCACTCTCACAGTTGCCGTTATAGTCGTACCTGTCAATACTTTTTTCGGCATATTATTGGCTTGGGCTATTGCTAAATTTGACTTCAAAGGCAAAAGTATCATTACCACTCTTATTGAAGTGCCTTTTGCCGTATCGCCCGTTATAGCCGGACTTATATTTATTTTGCTATTCGGCGCATCCGGGTGGTTTGGCGAATATTTGAGGTCATACGATATAAAAATAGTATTCGCCCTGCCCGGTCTGTTTTTGGCAACCGCTTTTGTAACATTTCCGTTTGTGGCAAAAGAGTTAATACCTTTGATGCAAGAGATGGGTAAAGACGACGAAGAAGCGGCTTTGACTTTGGGCGCAGGCGGTTTGCAAACATTTTTCAAAGTCACCCTCCCAAATATCAAGTGGGGGCTTTTATATGGAATTGTACTCACAAATGCCAGAGCTATGGGGGAATTTGGCGCGGTAGCCGTAGTGTCGGGATTAATAAGAGGCGTTACGATGACCATGCCTTTGCATATAGAAGTGCTTTACAATGAGTATCTATTTACGGCAAGTTTCGCGGTTGCATCGTTATTGACGCTATTGGCTCTTGTGACTTTAATCGTAAAAACGATTATTGAACGCTATATGATTTTGCAAAGAAAAAGAGCTTTTCACAATATAGCCCTTGAACTGCGATAAAGGAAATTTTATGAGTATAGAGATTTCACATGTAAGCAAAAGATTTGGCGCATTTAGCGCGCTTGATGATATAAGTCTTACTATTCCAAACGGCGAATTAACAGCCCTTTTGGGACCTTCGGGTTCGGGCAAAACAACGCTTCTTAGAATTATAGCCGGACTTGAAAACCCAGATAGCGGCACTATCGGATTTTTTGGCGAAGACTCTACAAACAAACCCACAAAAGATAGAAAAGTTGGATTTGTATTTCAGCATTACGCGCTTTTTAAACATATGAGCGTTTTTGAAAATATAGCGTTCGGGCTAAAAATCCGCCCGCGCCGTACAAGACCAAGCAAGGAAGAGATAAAAGATAAAGTTTTTAAACTGCTTAAGATGGTACAATTAGAACCTTTGGCAAATCGTCTTCCAAGCGAACTTAGCGGCGGTCAAAAACAAAGAGTCGCGCTTGCAAGAGCATTGGCGGTAGAACCGAAAGTGCTGCTTTTGGACGAACCGTTCGGCGCGCTTGATGCTAAAGTAAGACAAGAGTTGAGACGTTGGCTTAGGTATTTGCACGACGAGATACATATAACAAGCGTATTTGTAACCCACGACCAAGAGGAAGCTTTGGAAGTTTCCGACAAAATAGTCATACTGAACAAAGGCAAAATAGAACAGGTAGGAACTCCCGAGGATGTCTATGACAATCCTGCAAACCCATTTGTATACGGTTTTTTGGGAAATGTGAATCTATTTCACGCAAGACTTGAAAAAGGCGCCTTGCGTCTTGACGAATCCGACAAACAAGAAGAAAATCTTCTTTTCGTAAGACCTCACGATGTTAAGATAACTCTTAAAAACGAGGATGAAAAATCCATAGAGGCAAAAATAGCCGCTTATAGAATTTTAGGAAACCGCGTAAGAGTAGAGCTTAAAACCGTTGAAGGCGGCAAAGAGATAGAAGCCGATATAGACAAGAAGGATTGGATAAATATAAAAAACTCAAATCAAAACAGCGTTTATATTCGCTTTGTCGGCGCAAAAATATATTCGTCCGATGATAGTTGGAGCGACTATGTCATATAATAAACTTTGCAAAGATTCACTGCAGCAGATTTTAAGTAAGATAAATGGAGAAATTGCCCTCTCGTTCAGTTATCAAGCGGAAGACACGGTAGTTTTGCATCTTTTATCGCAGTGTGAAATAAAATCTTTGGAAGTTTTCACGCTGGATACGGGAAAACTTTTTAAAGAGTGTGAAGAACTTCATCAAAAAATTGAAGAGTTTTTTAAAATACCCATCAAAAGATACTCGCCTGAAAAAAGCGATGTAAAGGAGTTGGAAAACAGACTTGGAACTTGGGGCATGAGAGATAGTTTGGAAAACCGCCGTTCTTGCTGTCATGTAAGAAAAGTTGAACCGCTTAAAAAGGCTTTAAAAAATAAAAGCGCATGGGTAACGGGACTTCGCGCAGCGCAATCCATTACGAGAAGCGAGCTTAAAATTGTAGAATACGATGAAAAACTTGACGTCTTTAAGATAAATCCGCTTATCTTTTGGAGCGAAGATGACGTATTTGGCTATATAAAAAAGTACGATTTGCCTCTCAACCCTCTATATGCAAAAGGGTTTAAAAGTATAGGCTGCGAACCATGTACAAGAGCGGTAAAGAAAAGCGAAGACGCAAGAGCGGGCAGATGGTGGTGGGAAAATCCCGAACACAAAGAGTGCGGCTTACATGTAAAGGAAAAATAATATGGATAAACTTGACAAATTAGAATCCCAAAGTATATTTATCATAAGAGAAGCTTACAAATCATTTAAAAATATCGGTATGCTCTGGTCTATCGGCAAAGACAGTACGGTTTTATTGTGGCTTGCCAAAAAAGCGTTTTTAGGACATGTGCCTTTTGAGCTCATACATGTAGACACGAATTTTAAAATTCCGCAAATGATAACTTATAGGGACAAAATAGCCAAAGAGTTAAAATTACGCCTTGTAGTCGGACAAAACAAAGAAGCGTTGGCGAACAAAAGAACCTTTGTTGACGGACTTGATAGAATATCTTGCTGTAAAGAGTTAAAAAGCATAGCTTTAAAACATACGCTTGAGGGCACTTGGGAAAGACGCGTTTATGACCCCAAAACAGACACTTGGAGCGAGATAAAAAACGCACCCGCTTACAATGCAGTTATAGTCGGAGTAAGAAGCGACGAGGAGGGAAGCCGCTCAAAAGAGAGAGTATTTTCATCGCGCGATGAAAAGAGCGAATGGGATGCAAGCGCACAGCCGCCGGAACTTTGGAACTTATACAAAACAGAATTCGCGCCGAAAACTCACGTAAGAGTACATCCGCTTTTAGAGTGGACGGAACTTAATATCTGGGAATATATAGAAAGAGAGAAAATACCCGTAATTTCCGTATACTTCAATCAAGGAGACGGCAAAAGATACCGCTCTTTAGGTTGTTATCCGTGCACAAATGCGGTTTTATCAGAAGCTAAAAATCCAAAAGAGATTATAGACGAACTAACAAGCGGCAAATTTAAAAACATAGCCGAACGTTCAGGCCGCGCGCAAGACAAAGATGGCGGAGGCACATTGGAAGCATTAAGAAAAGAGGGATACATGTAATGAAAAACTCATCACAAAATAGACAGATATATAGTGAAAAAGAGCGAATGAATATAGTTATCACAGGACATGTAGACCATGGTAAAAGTACGCTTGTAGGACGTCTTTTGGCAGATACCGCCGCGCTTCCTCAAGGAAAACTTGAAGGGGTTAAAAATGCATGTGAAAAAAATGGCAGAGTCTTTGAATATTCTATGCTTTTAGACGCTCTTGAAGATGAACAAAAACAAGGTATCACGATAGACAGCGCAAGGATTTTTTTTAAAAGCAAACTGAGAGAATACGTCATCATAGACGCTCCGGGACACATAGAATTTTTAAGAAATATGTTAAGCGGCGCGTCGCGCGCAGTAGCCGCCGTACTTGTTATAGACGCCATTGAGGGCGTAGCTGAAAATTCCAAAAGGCACGGATTGCTTTTATCGCTGCTCGGCATTTCGCAAGTACTTGTAGTTATCAACAAACTTGACGTACTAAATTACGATGAAAAAATTTTTAGAAAAATAAAAAACGAATATGAAGAATATCTAAACTCCCTGCACGTAAAGCCTGTAGCATTTATCCCCGCAAGCGCAAGAGAGGGGAAAAATATCACGCAACTTTCACCTGAGATGTCGTGGTATCAAGGTAAAACTATACTGGAAGTGCTGGATAGTTTTCACAATTTACCCTCAAATGAAGATTCGTTTTTTGCGATGCCTTTGCAAGATATTTATCGTTTTAGCAACGATAATGACGATAGACGAATGTACGTCGGCACTATTGTAAGCGGTGAAATAAAAACGGGGGATTTTGTCAAGTTTCTGCCCTCAAACAAAGAGGCTCACATAAAAAGTATAGAGGTTTGGAACGCGCCCGCTAAAATAAAAGCCAAAACCAATGAAGCGGTTGGATTCACACTTAAAGAAGATATTTATGTAAAAAACGGCGAAGTAATGATAAAAGCGGATGAAAACGCTTCTGTACATGTAAGCTTGAAAATACGCGCCAACCTCATCTGGCTCGGACATCACCCTTTGGTATTTCACAAAAATTACCTCTTCAAATTAGGCGCCGCAAAAGTAAATGCAAAACTTGAAAAAATAGAGAGGGTTTTAGGCGACGAACAAAATACTAATATACGAAACGATTTGAAAAAAAATGAATGCGGCAGCGTGATACTATCTTTATCACATCCTGTCGCGCTTTCAAGTTTTTATGACAATGCGACGCTTGGAAGATTTGTTTTAGTAGACAATTTTGACGCGGTAGGCGGCGGAATAGTTCTTGAAAATATATCGGAACAAAGCGAGGAAAAAAGCAATTTTGAAGACGAATTGTTCGCACTTTTGAAGAAGCATTTTCCTCATAGATTTGCAGACCAAAATCAAATTTTGTATCAAATCTGAAAATGGGTATGATTTTTACTATTTGGACAGTAATTTTTCAAAAAGTGCGGTTCGCAAAACAAACTTTGCCCACACGCAAAATCAAAAATGGGAGAAAAAATGAAAATCAACATTAACGGCGAAATAAAAGAATTTTCGCAAGATAGACTATCGGTAACAGAACTTTTAAAGATTGAAAAAGTTGAAATGCCCGATATGGTATCGGTACAATTGAACGATGAGTTTTTAAGGCAGCACGAATACGAAAACACATTATTGAAAGAAAATGATGTTATTAATTTTTTATATTTTATGGGCGGTGGAGCGTGAGAGATTGGAATGATGAAGAGTTAGAGAGATACTCAAGGCATATTATCTTAGAAGATGTCGGCATTGAAGGACAAGAAAAGATAATAAACAGCAAAATTTTAATCATTGGAGCCGGTGGGCTCGGCTCTCCAATCGCTTTTTATCTCGCAGCTGCGGGTGTAGGCGAAATAGGCATAGTAGACGGCGACACTGTAGACGTGAGTAACCTTCAACGACAAATCATACATGCATCAAATGATGTCGGTGTTCCCAAAGTAGAGTCGGCAAAACAAAAAATGCTCTTCTTAAACCCACATGTAAAGGTAAATACTTATCATAAAATGATAAGTGCGGATAATATTTTAGAGATTATTGAACCTTATGATTTTGTGATAGACGGCACTGATAATTTTGCGACTAAATTTTTGATAAATGACGCATGCGTATTGGCAAAAAAACCCTATTCGCACGGAGGAATTCTAAGATTTTCGGGTCAAACTATGACTGTAAATCCATATAAGAGCGCATGTTACGCTTGTGTTTTCAACGCTCCGCCGCCGCCTAAAGTCGTGCCTACATGTTCAACTGCCGGAATACTCGGCGCAGTAGCAGGAATACTCGGAACCATACAAGCGGCGGAAGCCTTGAAATTTGTAACCGGTGTCGGAACGCCTCTATACAATACGCTGCTTAGTTTTGAGGCAAAAAGTATGACTTTTAGAAACATAAAACTTAACAAAAATCCAAAATGCAGAGTTTGCGGCGGTAGCGGCTTGACGCATTTAACAGACTACGAACAAGCGGTATGCGAGGTTAAAAATGATAAAAATTCCTAAGAATATATATGAAGCTATAATAAAACACGCAAAAACCAAAGCCCCGATAGAAGCTTGCGGATATTTGGCGGGAATTTACGAAGAAGCAAAAGTTTTATACGAAATGACCAATGCGGACAATAGCGAAGAACATTTCAGTTTTCACCCCAAAGAGCAATTTGAAGTTTTTAAAAAAGCAAACGAATTAAAACTTCGCCTGATAGCTTGCTACCATTCGCACCCCGTAACTCCCGCGCGTCCTTCGGAAGAAGATATAAAGTTAGCGTATGATCCCAATATTAGCTATATCATTATCTCTTTGGCAAAAGATATCCCTGACATAAAATCGTTTAAGATAAAAAACGGCGAAGTTACCAAAGAAGATGTGGAGGTTTTACAATGAGCGGATATATTATTCCCAAATCCGTAAATGACGATTTTACGGCATTTAAGAAACAATACGGCGATTTTTTAAACGGCTCTTTAGACGCTCTTGCGTTTAAAACAATTCGCGTGCCATTTGGTATTTACGAACAAAGAGAGTCTAACACTTATATGGTAAGAGTGAAACTTGCCGGCGGAGTTATAACTCCAAAACAGTTGTTTGAACTATCAAATCTATCTGAAAAATATGCAAATTCCATACTGCATGTAACAACCAGAGGCGGCGTGCAACTGCATTATGTGAAAATAGAAAACTTTTTAAACGTCATTGAGGTTTTGCATAAAATAGGACTGACCGGTAGAGGCGGAGGCGGAAATACGGTAAGAAATATCACAGCCGATTCGTACGCTGGGATAGCAAAAGATGAGGTTTTTGACGTAACGCCTCACGTGTTGGCTCTCACTTCAAAGATGTTAGAGAAAAAAGATTCGTATTCGCTTCCGCGAAAATACAAGATAGCTTTCAGCGGCGGAAGTACTGATAGAGGCGGAGCAACATTTATAGACGTGGGATTTATCGCCAAGATAAAAGACGGCAAAAAAGGTTTTAGCGTTTTTGTAGCGGGAGGCATGGGAGCAAAATCAAAAGTAGGACACCCTTTTATTGACTTCATAAATGAGGAGGAGATTTTTTTATTATCTCAAGCGATAAAAGAGGTTTTTGACGAAAAAGGCAACAGAAAAAATAAAAATGCCGCGAGACTAAGATTTTTATTTGAAGAGTTGGGGGAAGAAGAGTTTAGAAAGCTCGTGAACGCTAAGATAGAAAAGCTAAAAAAACAAAATGATTGGCAGATAGAATTAAAAGAGTCCGCAGAAGTTTCCCCCATAAAAAACGGCGACTTTCCGCATTTAGACGATGAGGAACAGCTCTGGTGGAACAGATATGTATACGCTCAAAAGCAAGATGGATATTTTTGCGCTAAAATTCCTCTCTCTTTAGGGGATTTGGACGCGCAAAAAGCCAAAAAAATAGCTTTAGAACTTGAAAAAATCGCTAACGGCAGAGATGTTATAAGATTTGGAACCGACCAAAATATATATATCAGAAATTTACAAGCCAAAGAGTTGATTTCGCTCTATCCTCTGCTAAAAGATGTCTCTCCTCTCGTGACAAAGCCCGCTATTATAGGCGATAGCGTAGTATGCACAGGAGCCGCCACTTGCCAACTTGGCATAACTGTACCGCGCGGAGCGATACAAGCTATAGAAAGAAAACTAATAAAAAGCGGATTAAATCTTGACGAATTAAATGGCTTTAAAATTCACATGTCAGGCTGCCCCAACAGTTGCGGCAAACACGCTATAGCCGACCTCGGTTTTTTTGGCAAAGTATTGCGCGAGGGTTCAAATCCATACCCAGCTTATAATATATTAGTAGGTGCAAAAATAGGCGAAAATATCACGCGTTTTGGAAAAAAAGTAGCCGACATAAGCGCATACCATCTGCCCTCATTTGTTGCCGAACTTTTGCAACTTTGGATAGACGTCAAAATAGAGTATAATGATTTTTCCGATTGGATAGATGATAAAGGGGAGCAAAAAGTCTTGGAGTTAGCGCAAAAATACTCACATATTCCGCCTTTTGAAGAAGACAAAAATCCATATTACGACTACTCGGCAAAAGAGATTTTCTCATTAAAAGGAAGAGGCACAGGAGAGTGCAGCGCTGGCATGTATGATCTTATAGAAGCCGATAAAAAAGCTCTGAACGCAGCTTTAAAAGATGAATTAAACGATGACAATCTTGCAAATATAAGGTTGCTTGCGACAAGAATGCTGCTTATCGCGAGAGGCGATGAAGCAAGAAGCGAAAAAGAGGTTTTGGACGCTTTCAAAAAACATTTCATTAAAACCGCTCTTATAAGCGATACTTTCGCGCCGCTTTTAGAAGGCAAGGCAACAAAAGATGTGGTAAATTTGGCAAATGCGGTTATCAAACTTTACGGCACCATGGATAACTCTTTGAAATTTGCCGCGGAGTTGCAAAAAGAGCAAATCACACCCAAAACCGAAACAAAAAGCGCTGATGACATTGCTAACAAATTCAGAGATTACAGAGGAGTAGCGTGTCCGATGAATTTCGTAAAAACAAAAATGGATTTGGCGCAAATGAAAAGCGCGGAGATTTTGGATATATTATTGGACGATGGAGCGCCCATTGAAAATGTGCCTCGCTCGGTAGCGTCCGAAGGACATACGATATTAGAACAGACAAAACAAAAAGGAGAATATTGGTTGGTTAGGATAAGAAAAAAATGAATATACTCCCCGTTGCGTTAACGCCAAAAAAGATTTTGTTGATAGGAGCCGGCGAAAGCGCCGCTTTAAAAGCAAAAAATATCCTTGAAAGCGACTGTGATTTAACGATAATAGCCAAAGAGATAAAAGACTCGTACTTTGAAGATAAAGAGGTTATAAAAGAGGTTTTTTCTTTTCTGCATGTAAAGGATTGCGATGTCGTTGTGAACGCTTCGGGAGATGAAAATTTATCCGAACTTTTATGGGAAAATAGAAAAAAATACGGTTTTTTACTGAACTGTGTGGATATGCCCAAATATTGTGATTTTTATTTTCAAGCAGTTGTTAAAAATCACGATTTGTGCGTATCCGTAAGCACAGGCGGCGCAGCGCCGAAATATGCGCAATTTATACGAAATCTTATATCTGCCGTTTTACCCAAACAGTCAAAAGATTTTTATGAAAACATTAAAACCAAAAGAGCACACGGCGACACGAACATATGTCAAGACGGCGGAAAAGTTTTGTTGATAGGCTGCGGTCCGGGAAGCGCGGATAATCTTACTATAAAGGCTCTCAAAGCTATCAACTCTATACAAATCGCCATGATTGACGCGCTTGTAGGCAAAGAGATAGTAGATTTGCTTCCAAAAAACTGCATAAAGATAGACGTCAGCAAAAAAAAGGGTTGCCATAAACTTTTGCAAGATGAGATAAATGAAATGCTTTTAAAATGCGCCAAAGACGGATTTCGCGTAGGAAGGCTAAAAGGCGGTGATCCGGCAGTATTTGGGCGAGTTTTTGAAGAGGCAGCGTTTTTGACTGAAAACAATATACATGTAGAGATGATAAATGGCGTAAGTTCCGTGTTTGCAGGCTGTTTAGGAGGTGGCGTAACTCCGACTCTGCGAGGCTTTTCGGCGGGCGCTCTCATTGTCTCCGCGCATTTACGGGAAAGTAGATTTAATAGCGATTGGATAGAACTTTTAAAAAATTTTCCGTACACTGTGATAGTTTTAATGGCTTACAGTTTTGCTTCTGAGATTGCAGAAAAAGCTAAAAAAGCAAACATATCTTTAGACACGCCTTCGGCTTTTATCTCCAAAATAGACAGCATGGAACAAACAACCGTTATAGGAACTTTAGGCAAACTTGAGAAGATGGCAAAACTTTGCAGCAAACCGGCGATTTTAGTGATAGGTAAAGCGGTAGCTGAGGCTGCAAAAATGCCCTGCGAGGGAAAAAGAATAATTTTATGATAGCAGTTCAAAAATTTTTGCCTCATCGTCTTTTATTTTGCGTTTGAAATATCTATCGTCTGAAAATCTATAATGAAACATTTTTGACAATTTAAAAAATCAGCAAAAAATATGTTTTTTGATATTCGGCGATTGTCTAAAAAGCAGATTGGAAGTTTCACGGATTTTTTTATTTTATGCCAATGTCTTGAAATTTATGCAAGGAAAATTTCTTTATGAAAAAATATTTTTGTCGCATTTTATAAATAAATGTTTCAACCATTTTTCTTTAACGAAAATTTTTTGCAACCGCAAAGCTACACTGAAACACGATACGTCATAACCCTCTTTTATTTGTAAGCTATCCAAAAAAATTTCGTATTTTTTTATATACCAAGTGTGCTTTTTTACTTAACTCCAAGATAAATATCAAAAAGTATTTTGTGCATGCAAAATTTAAATTTTAAAAGTTTTATATAAAAAGCGTTACATATAGAGTATCTTTCATAGTTTATAAGGCTAAGAGTATACTTACTCGTATCGCATTTAAGGGAATTCGTTCTGTGTTACATGCGGCAGTTTGCAATGTCTCAATATATCTTATTTTTATTTAGAGTTATGTCGGTACATGTAGTTAGTTTCAGTCGTTATTTTTACTTCATACATGTAACAAAAGATTTATATAAGAAAAATCTCCTTTATCCGTCATTGCAAATGTTTCATCGTCATTGCGAACAAAAGTGAAACAATCCAGTCCTTCTTGTCATTGAGAAAAGGTCAACCTCTTGTCATTGCAAACATACCGCTTTTCTGTCATTGCGAACGTAAGTGAAGCAATCCAGAATAAAATACAATGGATTGCTTCGTCGCAAGCTCCTCGCAATAACGTTATTACTCTACTCTTGCCAATAAAAATACGGAAATCCATTGTTTTTATTTGCGTCTATTTTCCAAGGATTTGCGTTATCGTCTCCAAAACCCCAACCTAAACTTTGATAAGTTGATTTGGTTTTGAGTTCTGCTTCGGATTTACCTTCTCCATTATCGGTGTCATCCGATACGGTATTACCATTTACAAGCATATCCTCTAACGCGAAATTGTCGGATGCTGTGCCGACGTCGTTTAAACCGACTACGCGATTTACTACTTCGTATTCGTAATTACCATTGACTGAAGGATTTATCGCGACATTGTATTGGATTCTTTCATAATGATCACCACTTCCTGCGATACCGCCGACAAAATAATAGCCGTTAATATTTCCTATTGAGTAACTGTTTATAACGCTGCTATCGTGTTGAGCAATTCCCACAACGCCGCCAACAAAATGCGAGAATCCTCCTCCTCTGACATCTCCTATTGAGTAACTGTTAGTGATGTTGGTATTGTATCGAGTATACCCCACAACGCCGCCGATAAATTGGTTATCTCCATAAACATTTCCTACCGAGTAACTGTTTATAATATTGCTATCGTATTCAGCCATTCCCACAACGCCGCCAACTTGGTCGTCTCCTCTGACATCTCCTATTGAGTAACTGTTTATAACGCTGCTGCCATTAGAAACATATCCCGCAACGCCGCCAACGAGGGCACTACCATATATGTCTTCTTCTTCTCCCACTTTGCCTATTGAGTAACTGCTTATGATACTGCTATTGTTAATTGCTCCCGCAACGCCGCCGACAAAACCGTATCCTTTTACTCCGCCGTTTAAGTCGTCTATCTCGACTCCGATATTTTTTATCTGAGCATCTCGTATATGTCCGAAAAGTCCGATATATCCGATATAAGAATATGCATCTATCCATAGATTACTTATTATATGGTTATTGCCGTTAAAGATGCCTGTAAATTCATTAGTTTCATTGCCTATCGGCAGCCAACCTTTTGTCTCGTCTAACGTTGTATCTAAAACTATGTCATTCAGTAAAACATATTTACCAGATAGAGTTACAAAATCCGTATTGATAGCGGCTAACTCTGTTTCGGTTCTTATCTCTTGAATACCTTGAGTAGCATAAAGATTTGTACTGCCTGTTATACTGTAGTTTGTATAAGTTGATATATCTACACTGCTATTTCCTTCATATAACGGAGTTGGCAAACCATAGTCTGTTATCAATTGAGCTAAGTTTACCTCTTTTGAGGGAACAACAATACTTTGACTTAAATCTAAGTTGTCGTCGTAGAAATTGATAGTATATACGACACTAGCTAAGTTGTTGTTATCTTTATTTCCGCCGCCGCAACCTGTTAAGATAAAAATCAGAAGAAAGCCTAAGAGGCAACTAAGAGAGAGAAAGAGAGAAGAAAATTTCTTAAATTTTCCTAAAAACAAAGCATTTGCTTCGTCAACTATTTGCAAATTTTGCATTGATGCTCCTTTGTTTTGGATTTGTAAAATGTAAATTTGCAAAATA
>JAIRXG010000013.1 GCA_031268335.1 Campylobacteraceae bacterium | reverse complement strand
AAAAAAGCAATAAAATCCTATGCCGAAGTATCTATACATCACTTGCTTAAAAATGATAAGAGTTGCGATGATTTTAACACTCATGCAAAAATTAAGCCGCCCTTGCGAGATGAAAATGAACGTCTCTCTTGCAACCGATAGATTGTGAAACAAGACGACTGCTTTGCGCTCGAATGATAATTATTTTAATGTCGGCAACTTAAATAATAGCTATTTTGACTGCTTTAGAAAAAATAGGAAAATTAAAACCTACCATACATGTAGAGATTTATTGTGCACCAACTTGCGTGATTTTTGACAAAAGTTCCGTAAAATTAGGAAAAGAGGTATTTATGCACTCAGTATCTTTAACCATTCCGCCGCATACGATAGACGCGATAGCAAAACTCATAGCTATTCTATGGTCGCCGAAGCTGTCGACTTCAAAAGATTTGAATTTTCCGCCTGTTATATCATAACCGTCTTCTCTCTCTATAGCCGCAATGCCGCAAAGATTTAGATTTTTAACCATTGCGCTTATTCTATCGCTCTCTTTTACTCTGAGTTCTTTTGCGTTTTTAACCATGCTAACGCCCTGCGCGCATGCAAAAGCAATGGAAAGGGCTGGAAGTTCGTCTATAAGCCACGAAATATTTTCGCTAACTTCGACGGCTTTTAAAGGCGCGTGCTCCACTATAATGCGACCAATGCTTTCATATTTGTTCTCTTCTTGGACAAACTCTACATGTGCGCCCATTTTTTGCAAAATTTTATAAGCTTCTATGCGCGTTTTATTTAAAAGCACATTTTCTAAAACTACTCTCGAATTTGGAGTAATCGCTGCAGCTACCGCGAAAAAAAATGCGCTCGAAGGGTCTGAAGGAATTGTAATATCTAAAGGCTGCAACGGTTTTGTATTTGGATAAATGACGATTTTATCATTTTTATGTTCGATATTTACACCCATACCTTTTAACATTCTTTCTGTATGGTCACGGCTAAGTTCCGGTTCGCTAAATATGCTTGGAGCGTCATTTTTGGCATTTAAAGCCGCCAATATTAGAGCGCTTTTAACTTGCGCCGAAGCTATAGGACTTTTGTATTCAAACGGTTTTAACTTAGAACCTCTAATGCAAATCGGCGATAAATTGCCGTTTTGTCTGCCATCTATTTTAGCGCCTATATCTCTTAGCGGCATTGCTACCCTTTTCATAGGGCGCGAAGCCAAATATCTATCGCCATGTAATACGAAAAAGCCGTCGCATGAGCTTAAAAACCCCATCAAAAGACGCATAGCCGTTCCGCTGTTGCCGCAATCAAGAATCAACGGCGGTTCAACGATATTGGCAGGCGGAGTTATATATAAAACCCCATCTTTGTCTTTTACGTCAGCGCCTAATGACTTTATAATATCTAATGTACAAAGCGTATCCTCAGCTTGCAAATAATTTTTTATAACCGATGTTTTATCGCTCAAAAGCGAGAAAATGGCGCATCTATGAGATATTGATTTATCTGACGCTACATTTGATATTTGCAAATAAAAAGAGTCAGCTTTGCCTACATGTAAGACGCCCATATCCGTATATTTCCTTAAAATTCTTTATAATGCGACTTTATATTGTCGTAAGATTTGCCAAGTCGGCCGCTTTTTTACCTAATCGTAACTTTTAAAACGATAAGAAGACCTTCCAAAATCTGCTCTATAAAGCTATTTATCTCTTCATCTATAAATGTTTTTTCGTAAGACTCAAATACAAAAGTTAAAGTAATGCTCTGCTTGTTTCCTAAAGATTCGTCTGAGTAGATATCTATTGGATAAAAATCTTTCAACTCTTTTGGCGCGCGCTCTTTTATGCATTTACTAATATCCTCGTATGTTAAGCTTTTTGGCACTAAAATGCTCAAATCCCTTGAAACGCTCGGTAGCTTTGAATAAGGCTTTGCAATTTTACGCTCGTAATTTAATTTGTCAAACTCAACTTCGCAAATGTAAGTTCTGCTCAAATCATAATCTTTTTGTACCGCTACTCTTCCTATAAAACCAACGCTTTTATCGTTTATGATTATCTCTCCAAATTCATACGGGCTGTAAAATTTATTGTTCGGTTTGCTTGGAACTATTTCAAAATCTCCTAAAACAGCGCCGATTTTTTGCGTAAAATCGGAAAAATCAAACTCTTTTGGTTTGCCGTGATTGGTCAAGCTTGGAAATTCAACTCCTCCGCTTGAAATAAATGATAAAACCACTTTTTCATTCCGCTTTTCATCAAAAACTTTACCGATTTCAAATAAACTCGCGCTTTTTCTACCGGTTTTTACGTTATTGCTCGCAGCTTCCGTAAGATTTAGCGCACAAGTAGAGCGAAGCGTGTTTAGTTCTGTCGTTATAGGATTTATGAGTTCCAAATTTTCATCTATACATGTAAAGCCGTATAGCGACTGTTTGGCTCTATCTGTAAAAATATAACTTACATTTTCAAAAAATCCGGCCGCAGCCGCTTTATATCTATAAAACTTTTTCTTCTCAAAATTTTTATAAACGTTATTTGTGCGGTTCATTTCTACAAATTTAAGCGCTTTGGCGCGAATGTTGTCTATACCAACTATTCGCACTACTTCTTCGCAGATATCTTGAATATTTGCTATATCATGTCTGAAAGACGGAACGTCTATCACGAGTAAATTTTGTTCGGGTTTAAATACCAAATAAAATCCGAGATTTTTTAATATGGATATGATATCGGTTTTGTTTATCTCTGTGCCGATGATATTAAATATATCGTCAAAATCAATATTTATCTGCTTTAAATCTTGCTCTTTTATCGTACGCTGCGAACCGGTGAAGATACCTACTTTTGAAGCTGCGCTTAATAAAACGCCCAAATAGTTTATGCCAAAATCAAGATTTGTTTCGCTTCCTCTTAAAGAACGAAATAATGCCCAATCAAACTCTTTCGTATTTCTAGCTCCATTTTGTCCAAGCGTATATGGATCTACAAAACTTGCCTCTACAACTATCAAATCATCGTTGTCACTTGGTTTTGAATTTTCATTTTGCCAAACCCCAACGCAAGAGACTTGCTCCTTGCCAAATACCGCGTCAAGATTATTTTCACCTTTTTTGACAACAATCTCTACTTTTTTGTTTTCATCCGTATTGGCGGTTTTGCTCTTGGCATTAGCAAAAGCGTCTATCTTATAAGCTCTCAATATAACGCCTGTAGCGTGAGTTGCGTAAGCTAAATATTTATCTATGAGGCTTTTTTTCGCATCGCTTCCTATCATAGCAAGACGCAAATCCATTATCGTATTGCCTTTTAACTCTTTTTGATACAAAACTTTATAAACCAAAGATGCGCTTGTATCGCCTTTTACGCTCAATTCCAAAGCGCGTCCTATCCCTATTTGCTCCAAATCGTCAGGCAAAATAGGCGGGATTTTTATCTTAGTATTATAAACTGCGCATAAATCTCTCGCTATGCCGTAAATACTCAAGCAGTCGCCTCTATTTGGCGTCAATTCTATCTCTATAGCATCGTCTCTAAATTCAGGAATAGATATAAGCGGAATTCCAGGTCTTAACTCTTTGGAATTGTTATCTAGAACCATTATTCCTTCGTTGATTTTAGGATATCCAAGTTCTGTGGAAGAGCATATCATTCCTTGAGATTTTACGCCTCTTAAAATCGTCTCTCGTATAACCGTTCCATCGGGCAATTCACACCCTTCAAGAGCAACCGCCACAAGTTGTCCGGCATCCACATTTTTAGCGCCGCATACAATTTGTAAATCCTCATCTTGTCCGACATCAACAATACACACGCTAAGTTTTTCAGCATCCGGATGTTTTCCTTTGGTTTTTATAAAACCGACTACACAATGTTCAATCATACGATATTTTGTAACAGAACTTACTTCAAGTCCTATTTTATTTAATGTTTTGCATAATTCATCGGTGCTTCTCTCGCCCAAATCTATCCACTCATTAAGCCAATCTCTTGTAATTATCATTTAAACTGCTCCAACAATCTTAAATCTCCCTCAAAAAGCGAACGCAAATCGGGAATTTTATGCAACAACATAGCAAATCTCTCTATGCCCAAACCAAACGCGTATCCGCTGCTGTTTTTATAACCCACGGCATTAAAGACATTTTGGTCAACCGTTCCGCAGCCAAGCACTTCAAGCCAACCGGTATTTTTACATACCCTGCAACCTGCTCCATGACAAAATATACAACCTATATCAACTTCGGCGCTAGGTTCCGTAAACGGAAAAAAGCTCGGACGAAAACGCACTTTGATATTTCCGAACATATATCTTAAAAACTCTTCCAAAATTGATTTTAAATTGGCAAACGAAACCGCTCCTCTTTTGTCCACAACAAGCCCTTCTATTTGATGAAACATCGGAGTATGCGTCAAATCAAGGTCAGGTCTGAAAACAGCTCCGGGACAAATCATACGAATAGGAGGATCTTGCAAAAGCATGGTTCTAACTTGTACGGGCGAAGTATGCGTTCTTAAAAGTGCTCCGTCTTTAAAATAAAATGTGTCTTGCATGTCGCGCGCCGGATGGAATTTTGGAAGATTTAAAGCTTCAAAATTATGAAAATCATCCTCTATCAAAGGACCGTCTTCTACTGAAAAGTTTAACGATACAAAATACTCTATGATTTTATCCATAGTATCGATAACGGGATGCAACGCGCCGACATTAGCCGTTTTACCATACAAACTCACATCAACGGCATCTTTTTTTAAAATATCTTCGTACTCTTTTGCTTCTAAAAAGGTTTTTTTAGCATTTACAAGCTCGCCGAATTTTTCTTTTTCTTCATTCAATTTTGCGGCATAAGCTATCTTTTCATCGCCATTAAGCTCTTTTAATTTTGCGAACTCTTTGGCAAAATGACCTTTTTTGCCAAATACTTCAACTCTTAGTCTCTCTAACTCTTTTACACTATCGCACTCTTCTATGCTTCTTTTTAGCGTTTCCAATGACTTGCCTTGACATGTAGATTTTAATTGTTGATTGTAATCAAAGTTTAATTATAATATAGTTAAAGCAAAAATAGCTTATACTCTTTTAAAAACTTCCGCGAGGAGAAAAAATGACTGTTTTCACAAAAATTATAAACGGCGAGATTCCAAGCAACAAAGTGCTTGAGAATGATAATTTTTTGGCGTTTCACGACATTAATCCGAAAGCTCCGATACATATATTGATAATTCCGAAAAAAGAGATTAAAGACTTTCAAAGCGCCGATGCGAAGCTTATGGGAGAAATGACGCTTTTTATACACGAAGTGGCAAAGCTGATGGGGCTTGACAAAAGCGGCTACAGGCTAATCACAAATAACGGACAAGACAGCGGACAAGAAGTAGCGCACCTGCATTTTCATATGCTTGGAGGCTCAAAACTCGCTTGGCCGCATTTGACCGATACGGATACGAAAAAATTCTTTTAATCCGAGTTTTCTTTGTCTTTTACAGTTATGGAACATTAAGTTGCTAATGTCTTTTTGGACACAAATAAAAGGGTTATTAAAATTGTAATGTTACTTAATCTCATTTAGTCTCTCTATTGATTATCTCTGCTTGGTTTGCTATCAGTTTGGAAGCTTCCATATGTCTTTAGTTAAATAATATCTATGCGTTTGTTGCTTACAAAACTCTTCGCCTGAGAGTATAACCCAGCCTATAATTTTTTCTTCTTTTTCATCTCTGTTTGTCAAATAACCAAAAATGCATTTGGGAGGAGTTTCAAATATGTATATATATTTATCTTCGCTATAGATCTCTCTTCTTTGTTTGTTCATATTCGGTATGTGAGAACCGCCTATAGTCAAGTTTTTATTCTCTTCAAACAGTTCATAGCTTTGAGTTGTCACATAAGGAGAACAACCGCTTAATCCAAATAAAACAATTGCTAAAACCATAATAATATTAACTATCTTCATTTATTATCTCCATGATTTATAATTTTTAAAATGAAAAAACATATTTTGTTATCATTTTACAATCTTCTTCGCCCGAGAGTATAGCCCAGCCTATAACTTTTTCCACTCTTTCATCTCTGTTGGTAAAATAGCTATGAACGCATTTGTCGGGTCCTCTAAATATATATATATTTATCATCGCTATAAATCTCTCTAAGTTTTTCATATTGATTTGGAATAAATGAAGTCCCCACATACGTATTTATAGTTCTTTCGAATACTTCATAATATGCGGGACTTGAACAACCGCTCAGCATAAATAAAAGGGTTATTAGTCCTATAACGTTACTTAATCTCATTTAGTCTCTCTTTGTATCTGTTTATAGCTTCTTGTCTTGCCTCTTCATTCTCTTTTATCGTTTTCACAAAAGCTCTCTTTGCCCGATATCATGTTTAAAATCTCTGCCGTTATCTCTGCTTGGTTTGCTATCAATCTGGAAGTTTCCGTATATAATATCAATATATTTGTTGCTTACAAAACTCTTCGCCTGAGAGTATAACCCAGCCTATAATTTTTTCTTCTTTTTCATCTCTGTTTGTCAAATAACCAAAGATGCATTTTGGTGGAGTTTCAAATACGTATATGTATTTATCTTCGCTATATATCTCTCTTCTTTGTTTGTTCATATTCGGTATGTGAGAGCCGCCTATACTTAGGTTTTTATTCTCTTCAAACAGTTCATAACTTTGAGTTTTCACATGAGTACGATAACAACCGCTCAGTCCCAATAAAACAATTGCTAAAACCATAATATTAATTATCTTCATTTATTATCTCCATTAAAATAAAAAAGCATAGGATTGTTGTAGTTTACAATTTTCTTCGCCCGAGAGTATAATCCAACCTATAATTTTCTCCGGTTTACCATCTTTGTTGGTAAAATAACCATAGATACACCCTTTGGGATATTCGGATATATATATATATTTATCATCGCTATAAATCTCTCTGCTTTCTTCTCCCCAACGTAAAACAAATGAATCCCCAATAGCATAATTCCTATGCATTTCAAAAATTTCATAGGTTGTGGGTCCAATCTTGCAACCGCTCAGCATAAATAAAAGGGTTATTGAAATTATAATGTTACTTAATCTCATTTAGTCTCTCTTTGTATCTGTTTATAGCTTCTTGTCTTGCCTCTTGATTCTCTTTTGTCGTATGCCTATAGTCTTGTATAAAATCAAGGTTATCCTGTATGACAGGCGCTGCTGCAAATGGGGCAGCCGGTACTAAAAATACTCCGCTTAATATGTCTATAACCTTGTTGTTGTTTATCAGATATGTGTATCTGCCAATATTTTCATAATTCCAACTCGATATAAAATCATGAGGTCCTGCAAAATATTCAATTGCACGGTCTATCGAAGAGCCTTTTGCATAAGGGTGGTCAAATATCTTCCTATCTCTTGTTTGAGAGCCTCCGAATGGAGCATTTATGTGTCCTTCTCCTTCTTTGAGTATGCCATTTTCATCATAAACTTTCTCCAAACTACTTCCGCCTAATTTTATCCCATCGCCTCTTACTCCAACGCTTTCATACTCTTCTTTTTCTATCTTTTCACCGTTTTTACCCGCATAATCAAAATTATCCGCTACGTACTTTCTCATTTGTAAAGCGCTGTCGCTCACTAAAGATACCACAGCGCCTGTTGTAAATCCGTCTTTAAAGTCATCTCCTCTTGCTTCCGACCTTACGCCTTCAAGCGTACCTTGTATGGCTGCATTTTTTATATAATCCGTCGCTTCATAAGTATCGAATCTAGCATCTTTTACATCTAAAACATCTCCTGCCAATTTATTTGCATAAGATAAAACTCCCGCTGTTACCGCACTTACTGCAAGAGACTCTAAATCAAGCTCTAATCCGTTTCCTGTAATAGCAGAAGTTACCAAAGAGATAGTTGCTTGAGTTACTACCGTTTGTATTGCGGCTTGTATTGCAGCATTTGTTATACCTGCGGCTAAAACCGTTCCTGCTCCTGCGGTAAAATATGTAACGACTACTTGTACTATTAAAGCTCCCATTCCGCTTAGCGTTGTGGTTTTATCATGCCACTCGTCACTGTTTGCCGTTTGCTTTATCAAATTTATCTGATCATCTGTTAAGCTTCCCTGTGAAGATAATATCTTCACTAAGTTATCTGTTTCAAGTTGCGAAGTTATATCTTTTCTATTAAAGACGAGTTTACCATTTACCTCTATTGTGCTTGGTACTACTATCTCTTCTATTTTGCCTTGATTTTCTATGGTTGCCGTTAGTACTCCGCCGCTTATAGAAAATTCGTTTTCATAAAGACTCTCTTTGCCTGATATTAGGTTTAAAATCTCTGTTGTTATCTCTGCTTGGTTTGCTATCAGTCTGGAAGCTTCCATATTTATGGTTTTTGCATCAAGTATGATATTCTCAGCTGATATTTCGGTGCTTTTTATTTTCAGATTATCTTTTTCATATTTATATTCGCTTTTTATCAATCCGCCCAATGATGATTTACTGGTATGGTGAAGTTCTCCTTCTCTATACGTTTTTGATAAAATATTTAAAGAATTTTCCGCAAATGCTATTTTTTCTTCTTTGGCATTAAGTTTGGCTGCTTCCAAAGTTATGTCGTTACCGCTTCTGATTAAAATATTATTTGCATTAAGTTCTGATGACACAGTCTCTTCATGATAAGACATCTCTCTTGTTGTGGTTTTAGAGGCAAATCCTTTGTTTGTAACTTGTAAATCCGTATAACTT
>JAIRXG010000007.1 GCA_031268335.1 Campylobacteraceae bacterium | reverse complement strand
AAAATACTTTTACTCGAAAACAATATCGTTTAACACTTGCAAATGTTTATGATAAAATATATTTTAATATTGTATTAAAGAATGAACCAAAATAAAATAATGGAATACGGGCATACTGCACATAACAGGTCTATTTACGCTTCGCCACCGGTAGGCGGCTCGGGCTACGGTTTGCCTAGGTCATTCCGCTACGCTCCATTCCCACGGCAAATCTCCGCCAAAATGTCATATACAGCCGGAACGTTATATGCAATTTGCCCTAAACGGTATTTTTAAATAATATAATAAAAGCATTTGACAAAATTAAATATAAAAAGTTATAATATAAAAGGAGGCAAAAAATGGATAAAATAGTTTTTAATTTAAATTATAATGAGATTATAAATTTGTTGGTTAAAGAAAAAGGGTTAAAAATATCAGAGGACAATTTCTATTTGAAAAGTATATTTGAAAACGAATTCAGAAAATCAAATTTTACAGAAGATGAACTTATTGTGATTTTGAAAAACAATAAGGAGCAGTTAGTAAAGTTTGTTTTATTAGAAGACAGTGAATCGAAAAATGATGATTTAATGGGTGAATATCGACCCGGAGAAGAACAAGATGGTGATATTGACGATGAGGGTGGATATTCTAATGAAGTTTCAAAATATTTTCTAATTTCGTCATTAATAAAATTTGCTTATTTGAAACATAATAATTTAAAAGGACTTGAAGAATTTTTTAATAAAATTAGAATTCCGGGTGCAAGAAAATATATCAATGAATTAAATGAAATGTATAATAAAACAATAAATGGATAAAATGGAGTACGGGCAAACTGCATATAACAGGACTGTTTACGCTTCGCCGCCAGTAGGCGGCTCGGAGTTCCGTATGCTCTTTTTTTGAAAAAATAAGCAAAAGAATCAAAAAAAGACAAATGATAATGTAATAAAAATGGATGATTAAAACTGTAGCATTTTAAAGTATTTGTAGCACTTCAAAATCGTTAGGACATGTGGATAAAAAGGTACTTAAAAAATATTTGGAGTTGTTTTTAAGTAATTTCAAAAAACCGACAAAACGCAATACTCAGTCATAAGAAGATTTACTGCATATATATTAAAGATTTTGGATTTTTGCGTTGAAATTTTTGAGAAGCATGTTGTAGTGTGGATACAGTTTTATTAACCTACATGTAGTTTCAAAACCGTTACATATATTTGAGAATTTAATCTGTTTTTATTGTTGTAAACATCAAAACATTTTAGAAAAATCTTAAATGTAAGCAGAGTTTTTGCAAAAATCGGCGCACTTTTATATCTAGCGTTATTGCAGCGCCTTGTAAAATATCTTTTATCCAAACTTTTGCTATATTGCATATAGTTCTCTCTATTATTTTTTAAGAGACCTGTCTAAATAAAAAGCTGAAAATGATAGAATAACGCATAAAAACGCTCAAAGTTGATTTTATTAATTGGGGAATGCAAATATTTTACAATGAAATTATTACTTAAAAAGACAAGCTATATCGTGTTTATGCTGGTTATAATCAGCGTTATATCTTTTGGGGCTATTCATCTTGCGCCGAACTCTTTTTTTGCAAGCGGCGAATTAAACTCAAATATTACTCCTGAGAGCATAGAGAGATTGAAAATGGTTTATGGACTTGATAAACCTTTGGTTGTACAGTATTTCTCATGGCTCAAAGCTATTTTGATGCTGGATTTCGGTATCTCTTTTGCAAGCGGAAAAAGCGTGAGTAGCGAGATATTGTCGCGTCTTCCCATTACACTTTTGATAAATATGATAAGTCTTGTTTTTATTTTTTGTATATCCGTGTATTTTGGCATAAAATCCGCCATTAAAGAGGGCGGTGCGTATGATTATGCTATAAAGCAAATCTCTCTTGTAAGTTATGCTATGCCCTCTTTTTATCTCTCTTTATTATTGGTGATTTTTTTCGGCGTTTATCTTGGATGGTTTCCCATAAGCGGATTAAATTCCGCATATACTCAAATTCCAAAATGGCTTGATACGGCATGGCATCTGATTTTGCCTATAACAGTTATGATTTTCGGCGGAGTGGGGAGTATGATTTTGTATGTTAGAGGACTTACCGTCTCAATACTAAAAAGCGATTACTTTTTCTTTGCAAAAGCCAGAGGTATTAAAGGGAAAAATCTTTTAAAATATATCATAACGCCAAATCTCATGCCGCCTCTTATCACAATACTTGGATTATCTCTTCCGGGACTTATCGGAGGCAGCGTTATTTTAGAGTCTATATTTTCAATAAACGGAATGGGACTTTTGTTTTATCAGAGCGCGCTTGCTCGCGACTATCCCGTTATTATGGGCATTTTGGTTATCTCTTCATTTTTGACTCTTTTTGGTAATATGTTGGCTGATTTATGGTTAGCAGCGATAAATCCGCATTTTAAAAAGGCAAAAAGAGGCTGATCTTTATATGTTATGCCAAAAGTTTGCAAAATCTGTTTGGCACTAGATAAGTTGAGGCACATGTACATCATAAATCAAATAAACTTTTAGTCTGTTTTGGTTTTTTTTGAGATGTCGGCGGTTTTTTTACCTTAGTTGTTTTGCTCTCTTTTAATTCCGCGCCATCATCGTCTTTATCACCGTTTATCTCTTCGCTATCATTTTGTTTTTCATCTAAAAGCTCATTATTTTTCTCTACATGTAAAGCGTTGTTTTCAATGTTAACATTTTTTGTCTGCACATTTATATGTGGGAAAAGTTTGACTTTTATAAATATAAAAAAAGCGATGATTAAAACAGCCGAAAATATGGCTATATAAAATGAAGCGTCTAATATATATGCGATAATACCTCTGTTGTTGGCGCCGTTTGCTATACTTTCTATTGTAAGAGGAGTTGTTTTTGGGATTAAACTTATGCGAATTTCGTTCGTACCGTTTGAAATAACAGCATCGAAAGTTTGCTCACTTTTAAAAGTTAAACGAGATTCGTTTTTGTCCAATTGACTTAAATTTATATATTCTATATTTGAAAAATTTTGTGATTTTTGCACTTTTGTTCCAAGACCTTTGAATACAAATATCATCTCTTCGTCACTGTTTTTTTGTTCTGTAACGCCTTCCCATTTACCATCAAGCGACAGTACTACTTCAATATTATTTGTCTCATATTCTTGGATTTCATAATTTAAAATATTCGTTGCAAATAGCGGTAAAGAGATAAAAATCAGCAGCAATAAAATGCGATACATGTATTCTCCTTTGGAGTTTAAATTATCACACATCATAATACATTAAGAGCCTTTAAGATAAAATAATAGGCTTTTAACAGAGGGAATAATTGTGAATACCATAAAAATTTACGGTGCAAAAGAGAATAATCTAAAATCAATTAATTTGGAAATACCTAAAAATAAGATGATAGTTTTTACGGGAATTTCCGGAAGCGGTAAAAGCACGCTCGCTTTTGACACGCTTTATGCCGAAGGGCAAAGACGCTATATAGAATCCCTCTCTTCATATGCAAGGCAATTTTTGGATAGAGTTGGAAAACCAGACGTTGATAAGATAGAAGGACTTACCCCCGCCATAGCGATAGACCAAAAAACAACAAGTAAAAATCCTCGCTCAACAGTCGGAACAATCACGGAAATTTATGATTATTTGAGACTTTTGTATGCTAGAGTAGGACATCAACATTGTCATCAGTGCGGCAAACCTATATCTAAGATGTCAAGCGCTGATATCATTGAACAAGTTTTAAAACTTCCCGAAAATGCAACGCTTGTTATAACTTCTCCTCTTGTGCGTGAAAAAAAAGGCACATTTGCGGATATGATAGAGTCTTTAAGGCTTGAAGGGTATGTGCGGGCGATGATAGACGGCGTGATGGTGCGGCTTGATGAAGAGATAGAGCTTTCAAAAACTAAAAAACATACTATAAAAGTCATTATAGACCGCGTTATTATGAAAGAGGAAAATAAAGAGCGAATAGCGTCTAGCGTTGAGAAAGCTTTGGAAAAAAGTTTTGACGAGGTAGAGATAGAGATACCAAACGCAAAAGACGTAAGATATCCAAAAGATATTATTCATTTTAGCGAACACTTGGCATGTTTTGACTGTAAGATAAGCTTCAATCCTTTAGAGCCATTATCATTCTCGTTCAATTCTCCAAAGGGCGCTTGTCCCTCTTGCGACGGTCTTGGTATAAAATACGCTTTGGACATGAGCAAGATTATAAATGATGATTTGAGTATAGAAGATGGAGCAGTCAAAATACTTTACGGGTTTAATAAAAGTTTTTATTATAAGTTTTTGATGGCATTTTGTAAAAGTGAAGATATAGATGCGACTATTCCATTTGGCGAACTTAAGGAATATGAAAAAAAAGCTATTTTGCACGGGCGAACCGAAGTTGTAGAGTTTTTTTGGAAACATCATAAAATAAGCAAAAAATTTGACGGCGTAATACAAATCGCATATGACATGATAAAAGACGAACAGCTTCTTAATGATTATATGAGTGAAAAAATATGTGATAAGTGCGGCGGTTTTAGACTAAATCAAGAGTCTTTAGCTGTTAGAGTAGCCGATAAAAAAATTTCCGACGTGCTTACGATGCCAATAGAAAATTGCGCCAATTTTTTTATTGATGAGAAAAACTTCAAATATTTCAACATGCAAGAGAAGATGATAGCTGCGCCGATTTTAAAAGAGATAAATGAAAGATTGCGTTTTTTATATGACGTTGGTCTTGGATATTTGACGCTTGGACGAGATGCTAGAACGATAAGCGGCGGCGAAGCGCAAAGAATAAGAATAGCTTCACAGATAGGAAGCGGACTTACGGGTGTTATGTACGTATTGGATGAACCTAGTATAGGACTTCACGAAAGAGATACGCTAAAACTTATAAAAACACTTAAGACTTTGCAAGAAAAAGGCAATACATTAATAGTAGTAGAACACGATAAAGAGACTATCAACAATGCTGATTTTGTTGTAGACATAGGTCCGTATGCTGGAAAACTCGGAGGAGAAGTCGTATTTAGCGGCAAACTTTCGGAATTTCAAAAAAGCAATACATTGACGGCAGAATATTTAACCGGCAAAAGAGTCATAAATTATCAAGAAAACAGAGAGCAAAAAAAGTGGATTGCTTTGAAAAATGTCAATATAAACAATATCCGTGATTTAGACGTTGAAATTCCGCTTGGAAATTTAGTGGCGATAACAGGCGTAAGCGGCAGCGGAAAAAGTTCATTGATACTTCAAACCCTTCTTCCCGTTGCAAAAGAGTTGCTAAATCGCTCTAAAAAGATAAAAAAGGTAGCCGGTGTGGAGTGTGAAGGATTGGAACAGCTTGATAAAGTTATCTACCTTGACCAAAGCCCTATAGGCAGAACTCCAAGAAGCAATCCCGCCACATATACGGGGCTTATGGATGAGATAAGAGCGCTTTTTGCAAAAACCAAAGAGGCAAAGATAAGAGGTTACAAAGTAGGGCGGTTTTCGTTTAATGTCAAAGGCGGCAGATGCGAAAAGTGCCAAGGAGACGGCGAGATAAAAATAGAGATGCATTTCTTGCCCGACATTATGGTCAAATGCGATATATGTAACGGCAAAAGATACAATGCTCAAACTTTAGAGATAAAATACAAAGGCAAATCAATTTCCGACGTTTTGGATATGAGTGTTGACGAAGCAACCGAATTTTTTGTCTCTATTCCGAAATTTTACCAAATTTTAAAAACGCTTCAAGACGTAGGGCTTGGATATATTACGCTTGGGCAAAATGCTACAACTTTAAGCGGCGGCGAAGCGCAAAGGATAAAACTTTCAAAAGAACTTAGCCGAAAAGACACGGGAAGAACGCTTTATATTCTGGATGAACCTACAACAGGACTCCATTTTGCAGATGTGGATAGACTTGTGCGCGTGCTTCATCACTTAACTTCACTTGGAAATTCTGTTTTAGTGATAGAGCATAATATGGACGTCATCAAGAATGCGGATTTTATTATAGATATGGGACCGGAAGGCGGCAATAAAGGCGGCAAAATCGTAGATAGCGCATCTCCTTTAAAGCTTGCCAAAAATTATAAGAAAACAGGCAGTTACACTGGAGAATTTTTGGCGTATGAGTTTGGAACGGTGTAAAAGTCATACTGAAAATTTGCGCTTTACATGTAGGGTTTTTAAAACAAACGATAGGCAAATAATCGAGCTTTAGTTTGAGTTTGTACCTTATATGTATGTAGTTTTTCGAAAGCAAACTCAAAATAAATTTCTGGTTTACACCATTACATGTAGGGTTTTGACAGTGCTTAAAGAAAAGATAAAAGTGAGATGGTAAGTTTATACCTCACATGTAGGGTTTTGGCAAAATAAATCACAGCTGTTGATGTGATTTGATATTTTATAAAATTAGGATAAAAAGTGAAAACTATAACAGTAATCGACACTTTCGGATTTTTCTTTAGAAGTTATTATGCGTTGCCGAATTTAAAAAACTCGAAAGGAGAACCCACGGGGTTGTTGATGGGTTTTGTAAATTTCATACACTCAATAGAGAAAGATTACCCTTCGGATTATATACTGTTTGCGCTTGATAGCAAAGGCAAAACGTTTCGCCACGATATTGATGAAAATTACAAAGCAAATAGGGTCGAGCCGCCTGAAGATTTGAAAAAACAACTTCCTATCGCTATAGAGTGGATTAAAAAAATGGGATTTGCCGAGTATTCAAAAGAGGGTTATGAAGCGGATGATGTTATAGCTTCGATGGTAAAATTTGCCAAAAACAGCGATTTGAAGGTGCGAATTGTTACGCACGATAAAGACTTGTATCAACTGATAGACGATGGCAAGGTTACTATATTTGAACCTGTGAAAAAGATAGAGATAGACGAAAGAGGTTGCTTTGATAAATTTGGTTTGCCGCCCTCAAAGATTAGAGATTATTTAGCACTTACCGGCGACGCATCCGATAATATCCCAGGAGTCAAAGGAATAGGTCCTGTGGGAGCCAAAAAGCTTTTGAACGAATTTGGCGATATAAAAAATATATATGAAAATATAAACAAAGTTGGAAATGAAAGAGTTAAAGAGCTTTTAAAAGATGGGCAACAAAGCGCATTTACAAGCTTAAAACTTACCGTGCTTGACGATTCTTTAGATGTTTACGAAAAACTTGAGAAGTTCAAATTTCCGATTGACGAGCCTCTGCTTGCGATAAAAAATGAACTGCTTGATAACAATATGCATACTATTTTGAGTCGCATTAGCGTAAAAAAGAGAGAAGAAAATTTAAAATTTGAAGCTATCTTACTCGATACCAAAGAGAAGCTTTTTGAAGTTGTAGACAAGATTCCGCAAAGCGCACTTTTGGCATTTGATACCGAAACAAACTCTTTGGATTCGAGAAATGCCAACATTGTCGGATTTTCTTTTTGTTATGAAGAGGATAAAGCTTACTATGTTCCTATTGCGCACTTTTATCTTGGAGTTGGCGAGCAAGTGGGCAAAGATAGCGCTAAAGAGGCGCTTTGTAAGCTTTTTGAGCGCAAAATAATAGGTCAGAATATCAAATTTGACATGAACGTTATCTCTAATAATTTCAACTTAGATATAGACGTTTACGCCGATACTATGTTGATGGCATGGCTTTTGAATTCTGAATATAGCGTCGGCATGGACTCTTTAGCAAAAAGACTTTTGGGTTATACTACCGTGAAGTTTTCCGATATCGTACAAAAAAAGTCCACTTTTGCCGATATCGATATAAAAACAGCTTGTGATTATTCTGCTGAAGATGCGTGGGTTACGCTTAAACTTTTCCATAAATTAAAAGAATTGCTTGAGCCGAAATTGCTTGAAATTGCAAGAAATGTGGAATTTTTGTTTATAGAAATTTTAAGAGACATGGAAAATGAAGGTATTAAAGTAGATACGGATTATTTGCTCAAATTGCTTAAAAAAAGCGAAAGTGCCATCGGAGAACTTACAAAAGAGATTCATAAATTGTGCGGTAGAGAATTTAATATAAATTCGCCTCAGCAGATGGGAAATATTTTGTTTGAGCATTTAGGTTTAAAGGCAAACAAAAAGACAAAAATCGGCTACAGCACAGATGAAAATGTTTTAAGCGAACTCATAAACGAACATCCTGTAATTGAAAAACTTTTGGAGTACAGAGAGCTTTACAAATTAAAATCTACATATATAGAGCCGCTCTTGAAACTTGGACTTGGGGATAAAAATTCGCGCGTACATACAAGTTTTTTACAGACGGGAACTTCTACGGGAAGACTTAGTTCAAAAGAGCCGAATTTGCAAAATATTCCCGTCAGAACAGAGCTTGGCAAAGAGGTGCGAACAGCATTTATCGCAAAAGAGGGTTTTAAATTTGTAGGTATTGATTATTCGCAAATAGAACTTAGACTTTTGGCACATTTTAGTTTGGACGAAGCTTTGATGAACGCTTTTATGGGCGATAAAGATATCCATTTTGAAACCGCCGTCAAACTTTTCGGCGAAAATGCCAAAGATATGAGAAACGTTGCAAAAAGTATAAATTTCGGACTTTTATATGGCATGGGCGCTAGAAAGTTAGCGCAAACTATCAATGTCTCTCAAATCGAAGCAAAAGGTTATATAGAGAGTTATTTCGCCTCTTTTCCGACTGTCAAGACATATCTTGCTTCTATTGAGGAGGGGGCAAAAAGAGACGGCTTTATACGTACTATTTTAGGTCGCAAGAGAAATTTTGATTTTACTTCCGCTTCTGTGTTGCAAGTTGCCAATTACAGCAGAGAGGCGATAAATGCTGTTTTTCAAGGAAGCGCTGCGGATTTGATTAAGCTTGCTATGTTGAAAATAAAAAATAGTATCTTAAAAGATGAGGCTAAACTATTGCTGCAAATTCACGATGAACTTATATTTGAGGTAAGAAGCGAAAATGCTTTGGATTTTGCGAAGCAAGCGAGTGAAATCATGGAAAGCATTTACAAATTAAACGTACCTTTGAAAACTACCGTTAGTATCGGTGATAATTGGGGAGAATTGAAATAAAATCTTTACATGTAAAGCTTGAAATAAAGCAAATATCCGCATTAAGAGAGTTTTTTCTTTACGCGGATTTTAATATCTTGCATTACAAAACCATAACCCCCCTACATGTAACGTAAAACATACTCTCTTTAGATAAACATTTATCAAGATATTAAAACTTTAAAATAAAAAAGAGTTAAACATATCCAAATATTTATCTTTAATTAAGTAAAAAAGCAGTATATTTTTTTAACCCTTCATTTAAAAAACAAGGAGTGTTAATGCAAACTTCTCAAATCAATAAAACAAAATATTCTGTTTTTAAATTTTTCAGTTGGTTTATCAGCCTTTTTATTATTTTTACCCTAATAGGATGTGGAGGCGGAAGCAGCGGGGGTGAAAATGCCCACAATGCAACTCTCAACGCCCAAATTCCAACCATCGCTATTCAACCAATAAATGCAGCATATGCAGTAGGTGAACAAGCAAACGCTCTTAGTGTAACGGCAGAAGTTGCAGATGGAGGAATGCTGTCTTATCAATGGTACAAAAGCAGCGTCGGAACAGTAGAAGATGGAATAGAGATATCGGGCGAAACAAGTAATGCATACACTCCATCAACAAGTGTTTCGGGAACATTTTTCTATTATGTAGTTGTTACAAATACACAAGTGAATGGCAATAAAACTGCGTCAATCATAAGTAACATAGTTAAGGTAGACGTCGGATATGTTATCCATTTTTATGATAATGATTTAAATCTAAATCAAAGTATAGTTGTTTCCTTAGGAAATGTAGACTTATTACAATTGATAGCAGACTATGGTTTACCAACGTCTTTATTTGAAACAAACAGTAGCACAGACATATCTTCTTATACAGATTACAACATTACAAGTGATATAAATCTTTACGCTACTAAAAACGTTCAAGAGATACGAAACGAAGTAGAGTTAAACAATGTTCGCAACAATCTATCGGGCAAATATATTTTACTGAGCGACATAACTTTGACAAATACAACGTTAGACGAGACGGAGGGTTGGTTGCCGACAGGAGATTATTATGACGATGATGATTTTTCTTATACTTTTACAGGTATTCTCAATGGCAACAATCACACAATAAGCGGTTTATGGATCGATAGACCTTTAACCAGTTATATAGGGCTTTTCGGAGCTATCTATAATGCTCAAGTAAAAAATCTTGAAGTTGAGATAAATAACTCAAATGGCGGAGTAAGAGGATACAATTTTGTCGGTGGAATTGCGGGAGGCGTTCTTGGCAGCAATATCTCAAACAGTTATTCCACGGGAGATATTGGCGGAGATAGTGGTATCGGCGGTATAGCTGGCTATATTGGTGGAAGCAATGTCTCAAATAGCTACTCAACGGGAAATATCAGCGGAAATTATGGAGTTGGCGGTATAGCGGGGTATATTAGTGAAAGTGACATCGCAAGCAGTTACTCAAAAGGAGATATTAATGGGGATGATTACGTCGGTGGCATTGCGGGAGGTATTGATTATAGTAACGTCTCAAACAGTTATTCCACAGGATATATTAGCGGAAATAGTGGTGTCGGCGGTATAGTTGGCTATATTAGTGAAAGCAACGTCTCAAATAGCTACTCAGCAGGAAATATTAGCGGCAATTATAGTATCGGTGGAATTGTAGGAGTTGCTATGAACGACGGAGTGGTTGTCCAAAACAATGCTGCGATAAATCCATTAATTGATGGCGCCTCCGATGCAAATCGTATATTTGGATATAACTACAGTAGTACGGCGTCTAACAATTTTGCATTAGAGACTATGCTCGTAAATGGTAATACCGTATCAGGTGGCGACAATCTCAACGGAGAAGGCAAATCCGAAGCAGACCTCAAAACCAAATCAACTTATGAGAGTTTAGGTTGGTCTTTTGGAGATAACAACGCAAATCCTTGGAAAATAGACGAAAACAGTAGTTACCCGTATCTTTATTGGCAAAGGTAAAGTAACTCATATGTGAGGAAACCTTACTCAAATCCACTTGTAACATCTTAATCCGTAACTTACATGTGAGGGATTTCCTCTTACATGTAGTTTTCTTAATGTGTTACATAAGAGTTGGATTTACACTACATGTAACTTTCTTTTTAAATCATTTCTTGCGTAAAACAATAGGGGATTTCCACGTCATTGCGAGCGTAAGCGTGGCAATCAAGTCTTTTCGTTAATCTTATAGTTTTGTCTTTTCTGGATTGCTTCGGAGTTCACGCTCCTCGCAATGACAAAAACATAATTTTTCTTTCAATAACAACAAATAGTAACGAAAGTAGAATGAAAGTCTGGATGCAATGCTAAGTTTGCGATGACAAGGGACTGGATTGCTTCACTTTTGTTCACAATGACAAAAGATGTGTGTACTCTTCCTCAGTGATCACATGTAAAGGAAATCCTTTTATATATTGCATGTAAGAGATATGGTTTATGTGTATATATGTCATAAACAGACGGCAAAAAGGTATTTTGGCAGATAAAGCGTGTTTACATGTAAGGGATACATTACATGTAAACTTCAAAATAATTTAAATCAATTCTTTTTCTTCGCTTAATAATTTCAAAGCTAACTCTTTTGAAGCTTTAAAATCGGCTTTTCCGCTTGCAAGTTTCGGCAAAGTTTCTACTTTATAAAATTCGCTTGGCATTAAAAGCGGTGTGATAGCGGCATTTTTTACAATTTGTAAAAACTCTTCATACGATAGTTCACTAGCAAATAAAAGTACGACTTTTTCGCCTTTTTTGTCATCTTCAATATTAATAGCAATTAAATCGATTTCATTTTTAAACAAAGATATTATCAAGCTTTCTACGCTTGTCAAACTTATCATCTCTCCGCCGATTTTAGCAAAACGGCTATATCTATCTACTATCGTAACAAACCCATCCTCGTCTATATGTCCCTTATCTCCGCTTTTATAATATCGCCATTCGCCTATTTTTACAATAGCTTCATTGGTTTTCTCTTCATTTTTATAGTAACCTTTCATCACTTGCGAACCGCCTATCAAGATAAGCCCGTCTTCGCCTGTGGGTAACTCTTCTAAAGTTTGCGGATCTACTATTTTTACAATGGTTCCCGGAAGCGGCAGTCCAACTGTTCCGTCTTTGTGAAAAGTCAAAGGTTTATAAGATACATACTGCAAAGTATCGGGCATATTTACACATACAACGGGAGCGGTTTCTGTAGTACCGTAACCTTCATATATATTTATGCCGAATTTTATTTTAAAGCCGTTTTTTACATCATCTTTTAATTTTTCAGCTCCGGCTACGGCAATTCTCACGCTTTGAAGCATCAAAGGGTGGAGCTTTTTGTTTTTTATGTATAATCTGAAAAATGTCGAAGTTCCAAGCAGTATACTGGCGCGGTATTGCACGCACATTTTGCCTATGCCTACAACATCGGTGGGATCTGCTATACACACCGTTAAGATGCCTTCGCAAAGCGGCATCAAAGTTGTGATAGTAAGTCCGAAAGAGTGAAAAATAGGAAGAGAGTTCAATACAACGTCGTCTTTTCTAAAATTTAACAAATCAGCCACTTGTTTGATGTTAGCAAGCAGATTTTTATGCGTAAGTTCGACACCTTTTGGCACGTTTTCACTTCCGCTGCTAAACAATATCACAGCGGTATCGTCGAGTTTGACAGATTCAAAATATAAAAACTCTAAAACCCAAGTAGGAGATAATAAAACTTTAAAAAGCGTTTTTACAATTTGAGTTTTTGTAAATGTCTCCTTTATACTTTCAGCGTAAATTGCTTTACCTTCTAAAATCTCTTTAAAATTAAGACCCCTTGCTTCAAGTTTTTTTTCAAAAGTTTTGGAAGTTATAATACTTTTTAAGCCGCTTTGTTCCACCGTGCTTTTCAAACTTTCTATACTTAGCGTATAATTTAGATTGATGGATTTTTTACCCAGAGCAAAAAGAGCAAGATTGACTATCGCGCCTACAGCGGAAGAGGGCAGTAAAATACCGACATTCTCTTCGTCTTTTAACACGCCTTTTAATTTTTTTATAAATAAAATAACGGATGTTAAAAGTTTTAAGTTGTTTAATTTTACCCCTGTTGATTGGTCTATGATAGAGGTTGAGAACAAAGATGAATTTGCGCGTTTTAACCAATGGTAATGCAAAGGTCTTTGATTTGATAAATAAAAATCCCAAGCTGCGAGCGATAATTTGACAACGGCTTGTTTTACTTCATTTGTTTTTGCATTTGATTTTAAAGCCTCTCCAAAAGCTATCATTATCTCTCTTTTACCGCTTGTTTGACGAAGTTGCTTGTAATAATCATCAGCGCGTGAAAACGTAGAACCCCAAAGACCTCTTAGATAAAATGGGATAATCGGCACATCGATACCCTCTATCGCAAGCTCAAAACCTCTTTCAAATTTGCCTATTTGTCCGTTATAACTTATAATTCCTTCCGGAAATAACGCGACAACTTCGCCGTTTTTGAGTCTTGTTCTAATGTTTTCGATTGCCGATTTGCTTGCACCCGCGGCAATTGGTATAACGTCAAAAAATTTAAATAACCATGTCAAATACCATTTGTCATAATATGTCTTAAACATTACAAATTTAAGCGATCTTGGGCTCGCCACTTGCAAAATCAACCAATCTATCCAACTTATGTGATTGCCAAGCAAAAGCGCTCCACCGCTTGGAGGGATATTTTCAATACCTTGTATATTTGTTTTGTAGCCTATGTTTAAAATTGGAAACAGTAAAATTCTTGCAAACAGATGAGGAACTTGTTTTATAGCGTATAAAGCTCCTAAAAATGCTATCAAAGTTGTTATAAAAAACAGTTCCGTCGTGGAAAAGTTAAGCAACACAAATAAAACCGTCAAAACCAAAAAAGACACCATAGCGCAATTTTGAACAAAGTTATTCCCTGCTAATATTTTGCCTATTTGAGCATCGCTTGAAAAATATTGTATTACAGAATTCAAAGGAACTATGAAAAGTCCTCCGAAAAATCCGAATACCAAAGAGTAAAATCCCATTGAAAATGCATTATTCGCAAATGTCATACCGCAAAGCGCGGCAAATATTCCAAGCGCGCCTATAGGTATGATGCCAAGTTCAATATGTCTTTTTGAGCAAACTCCGGCTATAATGGAACCGCTTATGAGTCCTATCGCACTAACGGCTAAAATGCCTTGAATGATGATGGCGTTGTTATCTCCGGTTAATGTTTTATAATGTGCCGGAAATGCGGCTATAACCATTTGCGAAATTCCCCAAAATATACTAAGACCTATGATGCTAAGCCAAATGTCTTTATTGCTTCTTACCGTTTTTAAGTTTTTAGAGAGATATTTTAACTTCAAATACTCTTTAAATTTAAATTTTTCTGTTGTAGATTCCGCATCAAAAAACGGTATTCTGAAAGCAAAAAACGCTTCCAGAGAACTTAAAATCACAAGCAAAAATCCTATCGGTGTCATATATGTTAAAATGAGATTAGGGTCGGTAATATCTTGCATGTAGTATTTTTCAAAAATGACCGAAAAAACAAAAGAGCTAAGGAGGATAGCGATGATGGTCAAAGCTTGAATAATGCCATTCGCAAGACTCAATTTTTCAACGCCGACAAAACGCTTTATGAGTCCATATTTTGCAGGCGAGTAAAATGCGCTTTGAACAGCCAACAAAAACGTCATAATAAAAGCAAATATAAACCAGCCTTGATAGTAACTGACAAGTATCAATATACTAAGTGCAACTGCTGCAATCGTCGCGTATCTAATGACTTTTGTTTTTGAAAATTTGTCGTTTATAAAACCTGCGGGAGAGAATAAAAATATGAAAGGAAGCAGTATCATTCCATTTATAAGTGCGACTAAAATCACTAAAGTATTGCCGTCAAAGCTTTTTATCAAAACATTTTGAATAGTTATCTTATGTGCCAAATCAACGGAAGCGTTAATAAACATGATAAGTATAAACGGTAAAAATCCTCGTATTTTCAAAAGCTGCGGCATTACATGTCCTTATTTAAAAATGATAAATTAGATTATATGAAAGAAATACTTTAAAAGAACTATTTTATTGTAGTTGTGCCGATTTTGATTGGACAATAAGATTGGCAATATTTATTTTTAGATTTGCTTCACTACTTTTAATTTTTTTGCATATAAATTTCAAAAAGTGTACTTAACTTCTTTTGCTTTATATATGTGAAGTTTTATACTATAAGTACTCATATATCCAACTCTTGTTTTCACAAATATCTCTATAGTCAACAAGAGTAGAAAGAGTACGTCGGCTATTATCTCTCCAGCTACTTGGTTTAAAGTTGCTATATATCGTTAATCCCCCTTTCTTGTTAAATTTTAAATCGGCAATGTGTCCGTTATTTGCTGCAAGCATTGTTAGCGGGATCTTAAAAATTGGGCTGCAGCCACCACCAATCATCAAAGTAATATCTAAATAAAGGTTAGCATTATCGAAATCAAAAGGAGAAGAGGCATAAATTGGATAAACCATATTTGCATGTTCCTCATAGTCGTAGTTACTTACATAAATATACCATCTGCCAGTAATTTCACGAAGTATAGCACCATCTATTTGTACGCTATAATCCATTATTTTAACATCTGCATACCAACTATCTCGTATAGCTGAATCTTCTACAATAACTAAATCTATTTGTTTCGCAGGTATCCCGTCTATTTTGCCGATGAGTTTTTCGTCTTTATCGTTAAGTTTATAACAAGCTTCGCTGTTTTTCGGCTCTTCTATCTTCACCCCATCAAGACTATTGGTTTTCACATATTCGCTATTGACAAGATAAACCTTACCCTCTTTGTCAAACGGATAGACTTTGTCCATATCTTTTATACTGTTGTCGTATTTATGTTTTGCTTTCAGTAGTTTGTCTTCGCAGACTTTTATATCGCTGTCTTGTTTTTCTATGACTTCCCACTGCGAAGCAGCAGTTTTGAACGATGTTATATGTTCTTTTATAAAATCCGTTACTACTTTTCTTGAAGGGTTTTGATATATGTTTCCTATATCAGACACAATATGTTCTTGCATGTAGTATTCAAAATCGTGAAACTTTGAGTTTGGAATATCAAGTGTCGCTATGTTTGCATTGTTATAACACAAATCCGGAAAATCATTCTCAAAGTAATATCCAATAGAAGCGTTACACTCTTCGGGCATAGACATAGCTTTTATATCATTTATGATATCTAAAGCATCTTCATCCGATAAGGGTCTGTTATAGTTGTATTGCAGATAAAATCTTCCGTAACGCAAAGGATTTGAAGTATCTCCTCTTACTCTATCAGGCCAATTTGTCGTAGGGTCGTTATCGTAAGTTATGTGAGAACCCTCAAATGCAACTTTATTTGCTGGACTTGAAACAGATATGGATTTGATATACTGTTTCATCCAAGTTTTATCTTGTACATCAAATTTATTCTCTATCTCATTGACAAAAAAGTTTCCTTGAGAATGAGCTATGATAATAGCTTGATGACCTGAAGTTATACCCGTAGTTAACGCTTCAAATTGATTGTTTAAATCTATCTCTTTTAAAACGTCGCTTGCGGCATTGATTATATTCCAAGTATATGAGAAAGTATTTTTCTTTAAAGCTTCCTCTATGGCATATATAACATTCTGATAAGCTCCCAAATCTGCTTCGTCAAGAACATAAGTTATAGCCATATCTCTCATTGCTTTAAGTATCTCTTGCGCTATCATATCGGCTAATTTATCTTTTGCCGCGTCTGTCGCTATGCCTATCTTTGTTGTTTTACCTGCAATGTTTATAATAGACTCTATTGTTATCCAAAAGTATTTGTGTTCTGCTTTCTTTTGATTGAACATCTCAAGTACGTCCGCATAAAAACCGTAAGTGTTATTGTAGAGGAGGTCAAAGTTGGTGAAGCGTTTCATTTCGGCAGTATTGCCATTGTAGATGTCTTTTTTAGTAGCGTCACTAATAAGTTTTGATGCTTCCCAAGCTTGCTTTTCCGTAGTCAATATCCCATTTGCGAAATAGATATCGCTAATTCTTTCATCAACTTTTATTTCTTGAGAAACAAGGAAAGAGACCAAAAATATTAAAAGTAAAATTAACTTTTTCATGTTAGTCTCCTAAAAGAGTATCTACGTCAAATGTGCATAAAGCTTTTTCTTCGTCTGCGCGAGGAAGTCTGTATATCTCACCCCCTAACTTTCTATCGTATGCCAGATAAGCTCTTATCCGCTCCTCTGTGTTGAGTTGAATAGTATCAAAGGCAATAGAAGTTGAGATACTATGGTCAATCAAAATAGGGTCGCCGAATTCATCTGCATCGTACTTAAAATACCAATTGCAAGCTTGAGCCCCATTGATAGCTTGTCTTGCCTCTTCGGGTTTATCAGGATTTGCCAACATAAACTGATGAGCCTTGCTTGCTTGAAACCCAATCTCAGTTACAATCTTATGGTCATTCTTGTATCTTGCGATTAACCATCTTTCTACGTCGTCTCTTACTCCGTTATTGTTTACATCTATGCCAAGAAGAGTTTCATCATTTATCTTTGGGTCAGGACAAGGCGGAAGCGCATATCCGTTTACTGCAACATTTCCCTTGCAATCATATCCGTAAGAATAGGGGTGTTCTACTGTTGGATTGTTATCATCGTTGTTAGATTTTCCTTCTTTACAAGAGGAGAGAAAAAGAGTTAATATTAGAACTAAAGATAATTTGATGGCAGATTTCATTTAATATCCTTCAAAATTAAAATAGAAAAAAATATTCTACGTTATTGATACTTTAAAAAATATTAATTTTTAAATGTGAAAGTATTTTTTGGATACACGCAAGCTACTCATCTATTAATAGTGTCAAGTGTTTGGAAAAATCAAAGAATAATCATAATATCGGGCTATTTTTTTGGTTATTTTTCAATAGAACGAGAAAGCTATAAGAAAAACTAAAAGTAAAATTTAAACTGTATTCTAAAATATTTTTTTATTTTTTATCCTCGCGGGGCGAAATAGATAATAAAAACGCCCAATAGCGCTATTAGAACTCCAATTACGTCGTATTTATCAGGTAGGTAATTGTCAAATTTCATAGCCCAAAGCATAGACATCAAAATAAAGACTCCGCCATAAGCTGCATAAACTCTGGCAAAATTAGAGGGCTGCCAAGTTACTACTACTCCGTAAAACGCAAGAATAACTCCGCCAAAAAGTCCGTAATTCCAATGTTTGTCACCTCTTAGCCAAAGATATATCCGCCGCCTTCTCGCAAAGTCCTGCCAAAAAAATATCAACAGCGATTTTGAAATTAGCATAAAAGCCCTTATAACTTAAAATTCTCTAAATTTAAAAATGATAAATTAAACCATATGAAAGAAATACTTAATTTTTAGAAAGAGGCATTTTTGTAAAATATTATTCTTTAATGGCAATTTTATTGGGCAAATTCTTAATTAATTCATTAAGTTTATCTAATATAAAATTTGTGTTATCTTGATTATTTTTTGTTCTTAGCGGATCTTTGTGTATTTCATCCAAAACTTTCATTATATATTCTGCAACTAATTTTTCATCTTTTTTCTTTATCTCATCAGTAAAAGCAATGATAGATTTGGCTAATACAGCCTTATATGCATAATCTTCCGCTATATTCTTTTGTTTTGTGTATTGTGCAGCGCAAAATGCTGCTCCCGTTATGGAAACAGTAACAGCTGTTATACGTGCAATTATGCTATTTATAGTTATCATTGATGCGTCAAAGGCAATCCAAAATGTAAAAACTAATGCTACTACTATAAATAAAAATGCTCCAAATATCCAAGAATTAGTTTTAAGAATTATATTCGCATTTTTAGCTGTGTCGTATTGAGCTGAAAATGCAGCGCTAATACCTTGTGCTGAATTTAAATTCAATGCCATTTCGGCTTTAGAAATTATATTTTGAATTGTTGTTTCAAGTTCTAAAATTTCTTTGGCTTGTTTAATGTATTGTTCAATTCGAGATTCGTATTCGTCTATATTGGAAGCAAAAGTATTAATTTTTAGTTTTTTATTTTCAATTTCTTGTTCGCTACTTTTTGTTTTTTCTCTTGTTTCATTTATAACATTTAAAATTTTCGCTGTTTCTTGTTTGATATTTGTTAATTCTTTCAGCTTTTCATCAGCTTCTTTATACAATGACTTGGTAGTATCATATATATTTTGAGTGTCACTTTTTGTTTGTTTGATTTCTTCTAAAATTGATATTATATCTTTTTCGTTGGTGATTATTTTTGAGTATGTTTTTTGTATTTCTTTATTTATGGTTTTATTTGTGTAATTTTCTATCCCAAGCGATTTTGCTAATAGCATAGAATCTTCCAAAATATTTGTAAGATCTATAGTTAGTTTGATTAATTTATTTATAGTATTTGGTCCAATAAAGGATGGTTGAAAGCCATTTTTTTTGATATCATCCAATTGGTTTTTTATCTCATTGATGATATCTAAAATGGTTGCTTGTTTGTTTAGCGAGATTGTGTTAAATAGTTCATTTTTTATCGTTGTTGCTAATAGGTCGTAATTGTCTGAAAATATTGTAAATGCTTCATTTATACTTATTTCTAAATATGTATGTGTTGATTTTCTTTCTTTTAAGGTTTTATAATTTTGCAATACTATTGGTAGAGTATCTAAAATGTTTTGTGCCGTCTTATTCATATTTTTTCCATCATTCTAAAATGAAATTTAATTATAGCCTAAAAATATGTCTTTATCGCAAAATCTCAAGTATTTTTTAATATTTTTTAAAACTCTCTAATCGGCACATAACCAATGTCTTCTATAAGCGCTTGCCCTTGTTCGCTCAAAAACCAATCAATCAATTTTTGTCCGTTTTGTGAGATATTTTGTGTGTTTACGATATAAAATTCGGCAGTAAACGGATATGTGTTGTTTTTGATATTTTCAACGGTAGGTTCTATACCCTCAATGCTTAAAAGCTTGATATTTTCATTTGAATTCATAACTGTCGCATAGTATCTGAATGAGTATCCTATGGCGTTTGGGGCGTTTCTATAATTTGCCGTTCCCTCTATCATACCGCCCATGCTACCATGAAATTCCTCTTGTATGGGAGATATAAACGGCGTATCTTTCATCACATATTTTTGCATAGCGGTTTGACTACCCGAATTTTCGTTGCGCTGAAATGCCAAGATTTTTCTATTTTCTCCTCCGAATTCACGCCAATTTTTGATTTTGCCGGAGTATATACCTCTTATATTTTCAATACTTAAAGAGTTTATGGGGTTTTGTCTATTTGCCAAAAATACAAACGCTTCTTTGCCTATCGGCGTTAATGTAAGCTCCACGCCTTTTTCTTTGGCTATTTGCAGCTGTGCATTTGAAGGTGCGGCTACAAATATAAGTTCAACGTTGCCGTTTATCAGGTTGTTATAAGCTTGCGGCGTTGATGAGCACCTTGCATAATCATATTGGTTTTGCATTTTGGGATACATAGCTTCATATACCGATAAAAATACAAGGCAAAGAGCAGTTGCTCCGTCAAGTTTTGGAAAATTATTTTCAAGTTTTAAAGTTAAATCTCCTCTTAGAGTAGCAGTATGATTATTATTTTTATTGTTTTCTATAAATTTTTCAAATTTAGTAACAGAATAAGGCAAAAAATGTGAATTTCTAAGTAGCAGTTGAGTGACAAAAGATAGTGTTAGTATTAAAACAATTGAAATTAAAATCACCATAGGTTTTTTGACAGGTCTTAGCAGTTCTTTTTGCAAAAGCGCTAAAGCAATTCCGCTGCCAAACAGTCCATAAAATACAATTTGCAACAGAAAAACATATAAAGGTTTACCGCTAAATATAAACAAAAAATTTATTGGAATAAAAGTAACATTTGAAAAAAGAGCAATCATTTCAAAATATTTATCCGAATAGCTCCAACCAGAGATAATAAAAGCCAAGTTCAAGCAAATAAGAGTATAGATTAAAAATGCAAAAAGTGCGAAATAGGTTGCAAAGTTTATCTTATTTATAAATTTTTTAGCCCAAAAATATCCAAAAAAGATAAATATTGTTAATGAAAAAATGAACATTGAAACTACAAAGATTTTCATTCCCACTTTTCCGCCCGCAATTCCGCCAAAGATAAAACATAACGAACATACTATATGCGCAATTAGCGGTATATACACAAACAAAACTACATAAATATTTGTAAGTATCTTTTTGAACATAATTTTTACCTTAAATATTCAAATATGTAAGAGATGCGGGCTATTTGGCGGCACACTCTTTTATCAGCGATTATTTTCTAATGTTTGTACATGTAAGAGGTACGGCTCTTACATGTACATATTACCAATTGACCGATTTTTTATCCCCGACTTTTCCTATGATGCTCTCATCTTCCCAAACGGCAAGTCCGTTTTTGAGGTTCGTAAGCGTTAGTTGAAAATAGTATTCGACCAATTTATTTTTATCAACGGTTTTTGATTGTTGTATTATTTTGCCCGTCAATGAAAGTTCAGGCGCTAAAATCGTCCCTTTTCCGGCTATTGTTTCTTGTTTGAATTCATCGTCGGCCCTCAAATCTCTTGTCTGATAGATAAGTTCGTCGTCATTCCCGCCTGCTGTTATAGCTGAAGTAACAACCGCTTTGCCGGAATTTAACATAGATGTTCTTATCTTTTTGACAAACATATCCGTATCGATTCTTTGCGTAGTATCGTTTATTATCCTGCCTATCGCTACAACATATCTTTCGCCGTTAGGCTTGCTCAATACACCCGAGCGAAGCAGCGAATCAACGGCATCCGCTGCCGCTTTTTCAAAATCTTGCCTATCAAGCCCCATAGATATGACAGCTTGAACTTCTGGATTGTCAACTCCGACATAACGAGGCGCTTGCTGCGTGCACCCGATTAGGACAAATCCCATCATCGCTATAAGCGACTTTGTAAATACTGTTTTTTTCATTTTCACTCTCCTCTATATTCTCTTAAGTTTACATTTTTATCTCTTAATTCGTCATCGCTTGTAGGCAATCCAAAACGAACTTTATAACTTGCTGCGTTTTCACTCGGGCTTATTACATGTATGATTATGGATTTGCCATTTTCAATGCTTGCTATTTTACGTTTAACCAATATGGATTTAATAACAAAACCATTTTGGTCATACCAATCCACATTATAAGTTAAAATTTGCTTAGATGAGCTGATATTTTTACCAACTACTTCCACCTCTATAAAACCATCGTCTCTAACAACAGAAATAATGTTTTGCAAAACAAGCCACTCCTTTATGCTATCGTTTTCGAAAATAACATTGGAATAAGCTACATTTAATTGCGGAGATTTATCTGCGCAACCTGTAAAAATCAGCGCCAAAAACGCTAAAAGATAGAACATTTTTCTCATTTTTCATCTCCTTAAAAATAGATTTTATGCGTTATAATTTGACCTTTTTGCGAGGATTTTAGGTAAATTATAACATTTTTATCGTTTTGTAAAAAATCTTTGAGCAATATTGCCCCGTTTTCATCGACAATCACGATATTGCCGTCCTTTATCGGAATGCTTGCCGCCCCAAAATTTTTTGGCAATGCACTCCAACTTCTTATGTCGGCTTTTGTTGTAGCTATCTGATAGAAAAATCCTAAAAATCCCAAAAGCGGATCAGTATCACTTAACTGTTTTTGCACAATAGTTTTTGCTGCTGCGCTTATAATAGCTTCCGCAACGAGACTAAAATATCTTTTGTCAAATTCAGCCACTATTATAGCGTCAATATCTGCTATGACCGATGTTACAGAACTGTCTCCGGAACTATTTTTTATCGTCAAAAAAGGATAAGAAGCTGTGCGAAATTGAAGCGAAGGTACGGCGATACCAGAATATATCAACGAATTTGAAACCAAAAAGAGCGGCAAATCAATCCTAACTTCATTTTTTATTGCTCCAAATCCATTTTCATATAGCAACCAAACGTAATGTTCTTTAAAATCGGCATTGAATCCACCCGCCATTTTATCCGCTAATGCAAAGTCTTTTGCTATTTGTAAATTTTTCGGATCTATTTGTAAACTTTCTTTCAATAAATCAACTGCTCTTTGATAACTTTTATCATTTAGCAAAAAAAGCGCGCCAACATAAGTCGTAAACGGATTTATAAAATCAGCGTATGCGGCACTTGCGGCATTTTGAGTGTATCTATTGAAAGCTAAATCGATAGAATTTTCATTAAAGATAAGAGTTTGCGGACTAACCTTAGCGCCGTTCTTTCTCTTTTGGCGTTCGGCTTTTAATTTTGCGAAAGTGTTATACGAATCTTGATTGTTTTTGAGGTCTTGCAGGTTTTTAGCGTTCTTTTTTTCCAAAGAAGCTATATCGTTTGCGAAATACTCTTTTGCTATGCGCTGTCTTTCAAATGCTCTATTGAACTCTACCCGCGCGTTTTCTTTGTCATTTAGGGCTAAGAAATTGAGTGCTTTATAAGTATTTACCATTATTTTTTCATAAACGTCTCCTTCGTATTGGTTGGCGTTATTGTTTATAAAAATAGACCTCGTCTTATCTCTTGCTTCAAGCAGAGGATTTTTCATATCTACATCAAATTTATAATGAAGTTCGGCTTCGTCAAAAAGTTCTGTACTTTTTGCAAAATCCCCGCAATTTCTGGCAAGCGCTCCTCCTTGAATAGTCCAAAGTATTATATCATCGCCATTTTTTAATTTTTTATCAATAAGTGAAAAGTCGCAGTCATTTTCGCGCAAAATGTCATCAAATCGTGCAAGTTCATTTGTCGAAGATTTGTATGCGCAACCGCTAAAAAGTAAAAATATAAAAAGAATCATATATGTGAGATTTTTTTGCATAAACTCTCTTTTTGTTTTTTTAAAGTATATTGATATTTTTGAAAAAAAATTTATCAACATATTAAAAATTGCTTGAAATCATAATTTTCTATATCGATTTATATCATATTTTCAGAAATTTTTGGTAATCTATGGGTTTTTATAAGGGAAAATAAAAATGAACGACAAAAAACTGCACAGAGCTTTAAAAAATAGGCATATACAACTCATAGCGCTTGGAGGAGCCGTGGGAACGGGTCTATTTTTGGGAACAGGTTCTGCTATATTTTTGGCCGGTCCTTCTGTGCTTGCCGGGTATGCGATTGTAGGTTTTTTAGCTTTTTTGATAATGAGACAGCTTGGCGAAATGATGAGCGAAGAGCCGCAAGCCGGTTCATTTAGTTATTTTGCATATAAATATTGGGGCAATTTTGCGGGTTTTTTGGCAGGTTGGAATTATTGGATACTTTATGTGATGGTGAGCATTTCAGAACTTACGGCCGTAGCAGCTTACATGCAGTTTTGGTTTCCTGATCTTCCGACGTGGATAAGTGCTTTAATATTTTTTATCGTCATAAATATAATAAATTTTTCAACCGTTAAAATATTCGGTGAAGTGGAGTTTTGGTTTTCCATCATCAAAATATCTGCTATCATAGGTATGATAGTTTTCGGCTTATATATACTTTTTATCAATACAAGTTTAGTGCCTGACGCGACCATAAAAAATCTTTGGGAAGCACCTGTAGGCGTAGAAGGCAAGAGCGGATTTTTTGCAAATGGATTATACGGACTAATCATAGCGATACCGATTATAATGTTCTCTTTTGGCGGTCTTGAACTTGTTGGAATTGCAGCGGCTGAGGCGGATGAACCAAAAAAGACGATACCAAAAGCAACAAATCAAGTATTATTTCGCATTTTGGTTTTTTACATAGGAACAATTACGGTTTTGCTCTCGCTTTATCATTGGAGCAATCTCACAAAAGAGTCAAGCCCATTTACTTTGATTTTTACAGATATAGGTTTTAAACATGTAGCGGGTATTTTGAATTTTGTCATATTAACCGCCGCGCTTTCGGTGTTTAATAGCGGTGTTTATGCGACAAGCAGAATGCTTTTTGGACTCTCATGTCAAGGTAATGCTCCAAAAATATTTTCAAAATTAAATGATCGCGCGATTCCGATAGCAGCTATGGGATTGGCAGCTTTGCTTACTTTTATGGTTGTGCCTTTAAATTATTTTTTACCGCAGTGGAATGAGGCTTTTAAACAAGCTATGTCGGTGGTTGTAGCGGCTTTGGTGATAAATTGGGCTATGATAAGTTTGGCGCATCTCTTTTTTCGCAAAGCTAAAGATAAAAATGGCGTAAAAACGTTTTTCCCGACTATTTTGTATCCTTTTGGAAATTATTTATGTCTGGCGTTTGTAGTTTTTGTTTTGGCGGTTATGGCAATGCCTGATTTTGGAATGTTTTATTCTGTGCTCGCCGTACCCATTTGGATAGTTTTTATGTATCTTGTTTATGTCATTTTAAAAAGGACAAAAAAGAGATGAATAGCAAAATGAACATGTAATTTTTATTTTTTGTGAATGGTTTTTTATGCAACTTTTGCACAAAAATCACGCTTTTGATCACATGTAAGAGTTTTTATTTCACTCTTTTAAATTGTTTGTCAAATAATTTTGACAAACAAATAGCAGTCTAGAATTACGCTTGAGCAGTTTTGTCAAATTTGTTTGCGGAACGCTACCTCAAAAGTCATGTAGACAAAATGTTAAATTTGCCGCTACATGTAATAGAAAAATTAAGAGTTTAGATTTTAAGCCTTACACGTAACAGATGATTTTATTTATTTGCTATAATCACTTTTAGTATTTAATTTAAAAGAGGTTTGCAGCTTGAAACAATATTTGGTTGGCGGCGCTGTACGGGATTTGATACTTGGGCGAAAAAACAACGATAAAGATTATGTAATTGTCGGCTCAAATGTTGATGAGATGATATCGCTTGGATTTAAAAGTGTAGGTAAATCGTTTCCGGTTTTTATTCATCCGCAAAAAAAAAGCGAATTCGCATTGGCAAGAAGTGAAAAGAAAAGCGGGGAAAAGCATTTTGATTTTGAGTGTTTTACTGAAAATGTAAGTTTAGAAGAGGATTTAAAACGGCGGGATTTAACAATAAATGCGATAGCTTACGACGAAAAAAGCGATACCTATATAGACCCGTTCGGCGGACTTTTAGATATAGAGAAAAAGATTTTGCGTCCTGTCTCAGAGGCTTTTTGTGAAGATGCTTTGAGATTGCTACGCGCAGCGAGATTTAGAGCGGAACTTGGGGGCGAATGGAAGTTTGACGACAAATTAAAAGAGTATGCTTTGAAAACCAAAAAAGAGTTGGAATATATTTCAAAAGAGAGAATTTACAAAGAGAGCAAAAGGGCTATACAATGCAAAAAACCATCCTTGTTTTTTAGCTCTTTATTAGAACTTAATATCTTAGATGTAGTTTTTCCATGGATTTATGAACTTACAAAAGTTGAACACAACAATGATTATCATTTGGAGGGGACAGTTTTTAATCACGTCATGATGGCTGTTGATTTGTGCGAAGATGAGAATGCAAAATGGGCTGTTTTGTTTCATGATGTCGGTAAATATCAAGCGTTTTTAGAAGATGGAAATTTTTATAGACATTATGATATCAAAATTTTACAAAATGTATTTAAAAAAATACAAAAAACGTTAAGCCTTAGCTATGAAGAATTTGAAATCTCAAAATTTTTTGCTTTGAACCACCATAATTTGCAAAATATATTTAAAAACACGATGAGAGTTTCCAAAATAGCCGCTTTACTTTTTAAGATAAAAGACAAAAAAAGACTTGAGAGTATTCTTGAGGCGACTTTGGCGGATTTAAATGGCAGGGTCGGTAAAAGCGATAATTTGGCTTTTAGCAAAGAGCAGATAAGTTACATGTGGCGGCTTTTAAAAGAAGCGGACTATGAAGTAGACCATAAAACAATGAGTGTTGAGCAGATAAAATCAACTATAACTCACAAACAAATAAGTATTTTAAAAGAGTTTATAAAAAGCTCAAAACTCAGCTAAGACAAGTAAATAGGCGGAAAAACATTCAATCTTCTACAAGCTTTTGAGGTTTCTTTTTTGCAATAAATGTCATTTGTGTTTTGTCTAAAATTTAATTTCATGCTTGCTAATAACTCAAATTGCACTAAAGCTATTTTTGCTTTAAATCTTTTGTGCATTGTAAAACTGTTTTTTAATGAAACGCCAAAATTACAATAGCTTTTTCTATCTTAAGATAGTTTTATTTTGCACTTTCACTAAAAAAATAAAAATTATCAAAATAGTTACAAACTTCATAATAATCGTATTTCTTTAGCCTATGCATCAACAGTGTAATCAAAAAATATTATTTCAAAAATCAAACAAAATAGCTTTCGCCATAGTATTCAATAATGTAAATAACTTGTCTATCTTGTCAGTGTTTAAATAAATGATATAGTATTTGTTTTTATTTGTTGTCGACCAATCTAATGTCATACATACTTTTTGTTATTTGGCGTTATATATCCCTGTATTAAAATATGTAAAAAGTGTTTCAAAGTGGCTTTTTAGCGGGGTTTTGTTACGTGATGTTACTTGGTGGAGTTTGTTTATTGGTTGCGGGAGGCGAGTTTATAAAGTGGAACGATAAAGAAGAAGAAAACGAAAGGTGGAGACAAGAGTTTGAACGTTTGAGCCGTTCAAGCGATGCGCAGGCTAATTATAATAATGCTCTTGCCGAAAACAGTAAGTTAAATACCCAAAACAGCAAAACGCTCTATGATGCCAGCTCTCCTTACTACGCTTCAAATGCAGAAGCTGAAAACAAACAAAAAAAAGCTTCAGCAGCAAGCGTGGAACTTGAAAATGATATACAGTCTGAAACGTGGAACAAGGGAGTAGAACCGTTTTTAACTTCAAATGCAGAGCTTGAAAATACAATCAAAAAATCCGAAGCCGATAGCGCAAAGACAAAAGCGCGCAACGATACGATGCAGGCGAGCTTAAATGAAATAACTGCAAAACTTGATGGTATTCCTGCGGATAGCCAGTTGCAATACAATGCAAAAATGATGAAAGCGAAGTATCCTGAGCTTAAAGATTTAAGCGACGAGGAGCTGTGGTTTTACAGAAAAAACTTTAATTTTATTAATGATAACGATCCGAAAACAGTAGATAAGGTTGTAAAGCTTGACGGCGGAGGTTATGGAGTGGTACATATAAAAAATGGGAAAGTAACAGGAACTAATGTAGTTTTCGGCGGTCCGAGCGGACTTGCATCCGGTATACAAGTCGGGAAAAATGTATACGATGAAATGAGGAAAGCGGTAATTGAAAAGTATAGATATAGCAAGGATGATGCTATAGACGGTTTTAGCGAGAATGACGGAAATTATTTTATTAATCCGTATCTTTTTGAACTTTTAGATGTTAATGAGGAGAGCATTTTAAATAACAATAATGTTATAGAACAAAGAGTTGATAAAGCGGGCAGCGGTCTTTTTAAGTCAAACCAACCGCAAGGATCTAAGTGGAACCCTCTTAACTGGTTTGATTAAAAAAATAGCATTTGATAAAGGTAAAACGTGGAAACTTATGAACATATGCTAAATGATTTGGGCGGCAGGGGCATACTCTCCGGTCTGCGCGAAAAAGGGCTTAGCGATGATGAGATTAAAAGAGAGATAAAAAAAGCTTATGAATACAAAAAAAATCCGCTTGCCGCTGATCACGAGGGTTACGTCAGAGCGCTTGATGACGGAGATGTGGCGGAGGGGTTTAAATACGGCTGGTGGGAATCATCTGCATTTACCAATACTTTGGTTGACGAGGCAATGTACGGCACAATAGAAAACCCCGAATGGATAAAATGGAAAGAGGCGCACGGTCCCAGCATAGACGATAAGAAAACTATGCCAAACACGAATATCGGCGGAGTCAATATAATAGACAATATCCCCTCGCAAATAATCCCTGCTAAAATAAGTGAAGGCACAAAGTATGCCAAGCAGCAGGCAAAAAATTGGGAGAGAGCATTTAGCGACCACGAATACAGAACGGGGAAGAGTCAATCCATACTAAGCATAATTGCGCAAATGATAGGCGGCGCAAGCGCGGATCCTACGTCGCTTATCGGAAGCGGTTCGGGATCCATCATAAAAAGAGTACTGTTGAATGCCGTTGGCGGAGCTATAGGAGCGGGCGGGACTGCTGCCGTGATGGACCGCGATAACGACGAAATAATGAAAAGCGCTGCTATGGGCGCTGTGGCTTCTGCGGCGTTTGGAGAAGTTTTGCATGGAGTTGGGAAGCTTTATGAAAAATATAAAACCAAATCCAATAATCCGCCTCCTGCCGCTAAAACAGAAACTCTATCCCCTGCTGCCGATAACGATAAAACAATGCTTGATAATGTGTTAAAAGAGCTTGGACTTAAAGACGAAGCGGCGGCGCGGCTTAAGGAGTGGGATACTAATGTATTTATTGCAAATATTTTAAAAGATGCGCCCTTGGAGACTAAAGCGCAAGTCTTGAACGATGTTAGGGAAGGTAAAGCGGCAAGCATCATAGATCAGGAAAAATATAACGATATAAAGGAGTTTGACGCATATATAAAAAGTATGTATGAAATGTCAAAGCGAAGCGACGAGTTTAGCCTGTTTGGCGAAGAGCTTGTAAAAATGCAAAAACAGATAGAGACTGCAAAAGAGCAAAGCATAAATGCTTATGCAAAAGACGTTGAGCTGCAAAACACTCTTAGAACAAACAACCCGTCCCTTAGTCAAAACACAATAAACGATATGGTTGCCGTGAACAATAAACCTTCTGCTGAAATGCTTAAAATATCGGAACTGTTAAATGACGGAGCTGGCGTAAATGCGCAGGTTGCAGGAACTAAAATACTCACACGCCTTGAACAAAGCATTGCAAATCCTGTTTACTCGCCTGAGGAGTTCACCGCAAAGCTTAAATCGTATGGATTTGGAGATGAACAAATCTCCGTATTTACCAAAGCTTACGCCCAAAAAGATATAAACATTGCAAAGCAGTACTTTAATGAAAAAGTTGCGGGAAAAGCTACTAACGAAGTGACCGCGCGCGTAAAAAAAACAGTTGATGAAAAAACGCGGCAGAAAGAGAAGCGTGGAATTTGGAATGTGACATTCAACGGTAAAAACGCAGTAGATATAAAAATGGATGACCTCTTTGATGTAATTAGATATGGGAGGGGTAATAGAGACAGCGGGGCAATTCATATTTTACAAAAACATATCGGCGAAGGTAAATACGGCGAATTAACGCCTGAAGAACTTTTAAACATGGGTGAGATAATACGAAAAGGCGAGATGCCTGAAGATTTGGTAAGAGTATCTGAAAACGGACAAAAAAGCTATGCTTATGAGTCAACTAAAGAGGGGATTAGATATAGAGTAGCTGTATTTGAAAATGCGGACAGTAAAAAAGTAATGACAATGTATTCGGATAAAAATGTTGGAAAGCAGGACCCAGTTAGTCAACCGCCTTCCAACGAAAATATTATATCACAAAATAAAGGAGAAGCAGATGAAAAGTATACAGGAGATGAAACTGTTTATAGAAGAGAAACTGAATCAAGCGCAGAGGCAGGAGCTTATAACCTTGATAATAGAGGGGGAGAAAGCATTGAGGGCGAATCTATCCTCTCTCGTGCTTCAAGCGAAGCAGATGATGCAGGAACCTTACAGGGACTTGGACAGGATACTGTACCTGACGGCGAGATTCGCGGGGTATCCGCAGGCGATGAAGGAGTGGCAAAATCCGAATCCGCTGGAGGTGATGAGTTTGTCGTTTCAGGGGATAAATCAAACACTGTGGTACGCGCAGAAGATGCAGACAATAAGCTCGCGCCTGAAGAACTGACGATAGCCGACGCATCTTTAGAAGAAAAACTCTCTTTGCTTGAAGTTAAACTTGAAGAAGCAGGGAAAATCAATGAAGTAATTGGTAAGTACAATTTATACTTAAACGGTAAAAAAGGTATTAAATTTACAAACGAAGAAAAAAGTATCATAGAGAAATGGCTGCAAGATAATCCTGATTTTGAAAAATTAACGCAATATAACCGCGCCGTGAAGTCTAATGAACTTAGAGAAGAGATGCGCAATATTTATAGAGAAAAAGAAGCTCTTATAGGAGCGGAAGCTAAAGAGCTCTTTGAAAAAGTGAAAACAGACATAAAAACAACAAAAGAGAAGCTTGCAAGAGTAGAGACGGAGAATAAGGGATGGCGCGACGAACTCTACGGGGAACAAAGCGTTACAAATGATATAAATCCAAGAGCTATAGCCGAAGCCGATCCTGCCAAAAGGCGCAATATAGAGCTTGAAGATGAATATACCACGCTAAAAAATGAACTCTTGTTTACAGAAAATGGCAAAATAACCAAATCTCGCCGCGAGGAAATAATAGAAGAACTTAAAAAAGAAGATGGTAATTTTGCCAAATACTATAACTATATAAAAAATGAGAAAGAGCCTGTTTTTGAGGAAGGAGATTATAAACCAAGTTATGACATTTATAAAGCTATATACGATGCTCGCAAAGATTATATAGATGCCGCTATAAAACATAAAACAACGGGAAAAGTTGATATAAAAGAGGCAATACCCGACGGAGAAAAAACTCTTTTGCAGGTAGAAAACGGACAAAACGGGTGGTTTTATAAACGTTATATTCCCTCTGATGTTTCCTCAGAGTTTACCGTCTATCCTTCGTTTGTAGCTATAAAAGGGAAAAAGATGACGATTGGCGAGTTTGAGTTGGGATATGCAAAAGGTGATGTAATTGACATTAAAACAGGATATATAATTAATAATTTTGGCGTTAAAAGCTACAACGATGCAATAATAAAAAATAAAGAGTGGCTTTATGGGAAAGATGCAAATAAACGCTTCAATATATTAAAAAAGAATATTGATGTCGCCTTAAAAGATGGAAACGCTTCGCCTATTTATGATAATAGCGCGAAAATTGAAACAGCGCGTAAAAAACTGCAAGAATTTGAAGATAATTATGTGCAAGACGGGAAAGTAGTAAACGAATTAGACAGGAGGCTTTGCTGATGGAACCTTGCAAAAACAAAGAAGGACTTAAAAAACAAAAAGAGTTGCTTGAAAATGTAAATGATAGCGGAGGCTTTGAATTAAACAACGAATTTGTAAGAGATAAAGATTTTGTTGCCGGCGTTGGTAAAAAAATGAAAGATTTTTTTGAAGCGGCAATAAGCGATACAAGCAAAAAGCAGACAAAAATTGATATCGACGCTGTTAGTGAGATTGAAGCTTCATTGTTCAAAGAATTTTTGGATATTGATATAAATGGGTTTAGTTTCAAGCTTTCTGCCGACGAGCTAAGACATATAGAAAAACGACACGGAATAAGCTCAAATGATGCCAGACCTATAACAGGCGAAGATATGCTGCATTATGGCGAAATAATATTTCATCCCGACAAAATAGCAAAAACAAAAACACGCGACAATAGAGAAACTATAATGTTTCAAAAGAAACTTGATAATACATATTATGTCGTTGAAGTCGTTAGGACAGGCAGAAAAGAGTTAGTCCCAATAAGTATGTATAAAAACAAACTTAGCACGCCTGAAGTAAAAACATTTGATAAGCAAGATATAAAATGGATAGATATAAAAAATAGCGAGGTGCGAACATCAGCTTCAGCTACTGCTCGCTTCACGTCCGAAACGACCCCTCGCTCTAACAATATTATACCACAAAGTCGTTGGGCGCGTCAAGTAGATAATAAGTTGGATAGCGCCGCTTCAAAAATAGACGAATTAATACAAAAGGGAATAGACAGCGAGAATTCTCTTGCAAGGGCGCTTGGTAAATCAGCGCGTTTTATTGCTTTTGTTGATCATAAAACAAAAGAGGTTGCGGCTATGGCACAAGACTTTAGGAACGGACAGATACAGATTGTCAAAGCGGCTTCGGATGTAAAAAATTTTTTAGATAAAAATCTTGGCAAAGAGGATATTGCCTCTCTTGTTAGAGCGCTTGGAGGCGATGCGGATCTTAAGGTTTTGCCTGAACACTTGCAAGGAATTTATAACAGTCTAAGAAAAATATCGAATGATAATACAAAAGCTCTTATTGATGCTGGTGCGTTAAAACCCGAATTCGCTATGGAAAATTATCTAAAACGTTATTATAAAGCGCAGGCTGAGGAAGCGGCTGAATTTTTAAGGCAGAGCGGGCTTGGACAAAAGAAAAATTTTAAGAGAAAAGATTTAGACCATAGCGAGCGTATAGCGCTCGGAATGATAGAGGACGAGGGGTTTATAATAGCAAATCCATACGCGACCAAAGAGAGCAGATACTTAAGGCCAATGTACTGAAAAATATCTCTGAGCGGTTTGGCAGGGACGAAGCGGCAGAGGGATTTGAAAGGGTAAGCGACGAGACGGTTGGCGGCGGTATAAAGAAATACGGCGCGCTTGGCGGTAAATATGTGCCGACAGAGGTTTATAACGCTTTAATGAGCGCAAATATAGTCAAAAGAGATATGAGTGCACTTAGCAGAAACTATCTTGCTTTGATAGATCATATAAAGGTTAATGTAACCGTAAAAAATCCGGCTACACATTTATATAATATCGGCAGTAATATGTTATTGTCATTTCTGCACGGCGATACGAGAGCGCTTTATCAAGTTATGAAAATTAGAATGACAAATAGGGAAGCGTGGAGTAATCTTATGGGAAGAGCAAATAAACAGGGCTTTAACTCGCAGCTTGATTATCTTGAAGGTGGGTTAAAACAGTTTGAATCTGAAAAAAAAGAGCCGATTATACTTAGAATACTGAAAGAGACATATTTTGCCAAAGGTTCAAAAACTGGGAATTTTTTGCGTAACGCTTACGACTGGGGCGATAAGATATTTAAGCTTGCACATTTTTATCGGCTTACAAGAGAAGGGGTTGATGATGTTGCCGCAATGCGTCTGGCGCAAAAAAGCTATGTAGATTATTCTACGCCTATGCCGGCAGGAATCAGAGCGTTGGATAAAAGCGGTCTTGTCCCGTTTCTGCACTATCAGTACAAAGCAACGCTTATGGTTCTAAAAACCATTTTGAAGCATCCCGTTAGGTTCGCGATACTTCAAGGAGCAATGGCAGGGCTTGGCGCAAGCGCATGGCTCGGAGGTAACAATGAAAAAGAGAATTACCAAAAGCCTGAATGGGCAAAATCAAAGATATTAGATAATGTGCTTGGCATAAAAAGCTGGTCGCCTGTTGGGAATACGGGATGGTTTTGGAACAGCGGAAGGCTTATACCCGGCATACGATTTGGCGATATGGATTTTTCAAACTGGAGCGGCGGGTTTTTGGGCGGATTTCTAAGTATAGCAAAAGGACAGAATCCTCTTAGCGGACATCCAATAGCTAAAGAAGATGATACCGCAATACAACATATAGGAAAAAGGCTGATAGAAGCTGCTCAAGCGTATCTGCCCGCTCTCACTTACGGACGATACGGACAGAGGCTTTTTAGCAAAAGCACGAAATTGAATCCGCGTAATGATGAGTTTGGCGATGAGATGGATTACTCACAAATATTTTTGCAAGGTCTTGGCGTGCGGCACTTTAACACGCAAAAAGAGAAAGATAAAAAGATAAATAAGCTTAAAAATGAAACTCAAAAAGAGTTAAAAAAAGCCGGTAATAATACTATTCTCAAAAATAAAATCAAACAAGAGTACAAATTTAAAATAGAGAAAATAAAAAAGTCTTGAGAGTTTTTAGTAACTCATAAGCGCACCTCTCCAAGCTTAAAGATGGACATGTTTTTGACATCTCCGCCATTATCCATCTTATATTACCACCTCTTCATATCAGAGTAAATCTGTGCATCGTGCGGCATAAACAAGTTTATTTTGTACAAAAAAAGATTCGAGCCGCACGATAATGCGTACCGATTTCCTATTGTATTAACGCGCGCAAGCGCCAACAAGTGGTGTTTTTGATTTTCCTACCTTTCCCTATAAGTGCTAACACAAAGAAGAGAAAAACCTGATAGAAACAAACGAACGGGCGGGGTAAAGAAGGCTGTCGGACAAAGTTGCTGCTTCGCTTCATTATTATCGTTTTTTGGATATAAAAATAGTTTTAAGTTTCACAATGAGATTGTTTGAAAGCCTGTTTTTTGTATTGAAAAGAATACTTTACAAAACATTTTTTTACCACTTTTTTAAGTTTCGGGCGGTTTTTTTTAAGATTGATATATTCTTTAAGGTTATAGGCTAAAATGTTTAAGTTTAGGCTTAAGCTTGGAGCGTTTTAAAGGAAAATCAAAAAACTGTGAAACATTTTTTAAGGGATATATATTTTTTACCCAAACACATTTATTGGCATATCTGTAGTCGCATTTATGTCGTATTTTTCCCCACAAATATGGTATTTCAAGCACATTAGGGGGGGGTATGTACCCACTTGATGTCGCAGCTATATATCACCATTGTTTGTATTTTTTATTTTTTTTCAAAAAACTGCTTTGTTTGAGCGACAATCTTATATTAAAAACAATTTTATATAGTTGTTTTTTTAAAATGCACGTGTTGATACCGCAAAACATTTGTGCTTGTGAGGCTGTCAAAAAAATATGTCGCTTTCCGTGTAATTTTCACCACTATAATCATCATCTATAGTTTCTCTCATATCTTTATTCCCTATGAATTCAACCATATAAGCAAGTGCATCCATTAGATCATCGTGCTTGCTTTCCACGTCAATACTAAATGATAACAGTTCGGCTTCAAGCTCAAGAGTTTGGGCTTGCTTTTTGTTCATAAATATACGCCCTGTTACAAAATATGGTTGCAGCTGTGCAATTCTCATATTCTTTTCTTTGCCGTGATGTGAAAGCGGGCAAATGTTTACCCTGATTCCTGTTTGTACTTGAGCTGTTTGCATCGTGTAAAAGAAATCATTTAATGCACCAGCTTTTTCTATACCAAATTTGATTGGATTAAACATAACTTGTATTCTAATTGCATTTACAGCTTTTTCATATGGTGTCCAATGCCCGCAGCTTATATCAAGAATATAAATATTATTATCCGGAGCTAATGCAAAAGTTACGATGGCTGTTCTATCTGCGCCATCATAACTTGCCAAATCCATCGTTGTATATACCTGACAGTCTTTTATGTTTACTGTTTTGCTCTCAAGCACAATAGAGACAGGCTGTGGGCAAGATATCTGGTTATGATTCAGTGCGTCATTCATTACAACTATTGGTACAATTTCTTTATAAAGTATTTTGCTGAAGTAATTAAAATGTTCTTGCTTGAAAAATTGTTTATCAGGTGAAAAGGGCTTGCACATAAATTCTTGATAAAATTCATTTTCAAGCCCATTTTTTATAAACATCTCTTTTAAATTTTGTATGTAATCATTTGAAAATCTATTCGCCCACATAGATTTGCCATCTTTTATTATTGGGTATATTCTTGTGTCCCACTCTCCTTGATGTATATTTGTTTTTTCCTCATCCTCATCTTCTGTATCTCTTTCATAAACTATATTAGCGAGTAAACTTGCAATATGAAGTATTGTGCCCAAAATAACAACTTGCCCGCGTATTGGATGAAGTGTAGGCAATAGATCTGCATAAAAGAATTTAGCTATTTTTTTTCTGTTTGACGCGCTACCGACAGCAAACTGACCTTGATTGCTCTCCATGTTCGTCACATACAATAAGAGTAGGTCTCATATTTTTTTTGAGGAATCCTCGTGGACTTGTACCTACTGAAATACTTATCACGATACATATCTCTTCAAGCGATTTACCATCAGCATCTTTTTTATCTTTATTAACGGTTACATGGACTTCCTCTTTTGTCCAAACTGCGCCTTTTGATATTGCATATCCAATATTTGAGGCTGATATAAACATATCTTTTATGTCAGACAAAAAGCTTTCAGCTTTATCTCTGCTGTCTGAAGTTATTATTGTAAGTGGCTCATGTTCAAAAAAAACCCTGCAAAATATATTTACTTTATTTAAGAGTGTTGTTTTTGCGGAGCCCCTGAATACAGCTGCTGCCTTATATTTTTCCTCGCCATTGATAAAAGTTAAAAGATCAATATGGAATAATGGCGTTTTATTTTCAAAAATGTTTGGAGATATATGTTTTGCTACTTTGAGCTGTTGTAATGCGGGGAGGCGATATTGTATATTTGGATTTATTACTTTTAGAATGCTCATAAACTGCCTTTTTTCTGGCAGTTTATTTTATATTGTTCCTATTTTTTTATACACTTTCTTTTATGTCGTCCAGATAGTTACTCCACCATGTCATCAAATATATTCGCTCTTGTAAGTACTTAGCATGATTGTATGCGGCCTTTACTTTATTTCGCTCTTGATGTGCAAGCTGGCGTTCTATTGCTTCGGTATGAACGCCGTGAGCATTTATATTTTCATGAAGTATCGTGCTCGCAATGCCACGAAAAGAGTGTGCGACAAGCTGTTCTTTTGAATAGTCAAGCCGTCGCAGAGCTTTAACTAAAGTCGCATCAGATATCGGGCGTGAAGATGTTACATGCCCTGGAAATAAAAATTTGCCATTGCCAGATATTTGTTTTAACTCCCGCAATATTTCTACTACTTGTTTTGATAATGGCGTAATATGTGGGTCTTCCATTTTCATTTTTTCAGCTGGAATTCGCCAAATCTTTTTTTCAAAATCAAATTCCATCCACTCTGCATATCTCAAATTAGCGGGGCGGACAAATAGATGCGGAGCCAGTTTTAAAGCGTATTTAGTTATAACATTTCCACTGTATCCGTCTATGGTCCTCAATAATTCTCCAAGCCCTTTTTTATCTGTAATAACAGGATAATTTTTTTGCTTGTGTCTTTTGAAAGCGCTTTTTTTATCTATGTCTGTTATTACATTGTGGGTTATATATCCAACAGACACGGCATATCTAAATATACGTTCAAGCGTGTTAAGCGTTCTTGATAGAGTCTCAAGATGTCCTTCCAATTCTATTTTTTACCAAAGGCTATTACATCCGCTGCAATTACTTTTGTGATTGGCATTTCGCCAATAGATGGTATAATTCTGCGATTGATAAAGATGGATATATTCTTTTTATAGCTATCGCTGAATCTTTCTTTATTTAACTCATACCACTCTATTACTGCTTGTTTTACCGTCTTAATGTCAGTTGAGCGTTTTTTTTGTATTGATGGATTATCCCCCAATGATAATATTTTTTTGTACTCGTCTCTTTTTATTCTGGCTTCTTGAAGTGAAGTTTGAGGGTATATTCCCAATGACATTGTTTGTTGTTTGCCATTATATGTGTAGTTTAGCCGCCAATATTTTTTGCCTGATATTTTTATCAACAAAAACATTCCGCCACCATCAAATAGCTTGTAGTTTTTATTTTTTGTTTTTGCATTTTTTATTTGAGTATCTGTTAATGGTTTTGCAATTTTAGGCATAGTAAAACCTTTTAGGGTATCTATTTTGCTATTATATGCAGATACCCTAAAAAATACCTTTAAAAATTCGTTATTTGGTGTTATTTGGTATTATCTATTATTATCTTGAAGTTCTTAAGAGTGCCGATTTTATCGGGGTTTTGTTACGTGATGTTACTTGGTGGAATTTGATTATTGGTTGCGGGAGGCGGATTTGAACCGCCGACCTCCGGGTTATGAGCCCGACGAGCTACCGGACTGCTCTATCCCGCGACACATTATGGATGGGGAGGAGGGATTCGAACCCCCGAATGACTGGACCAAAACCAGTTGCCTTACCGCTTGGCTACACCCCAACGCAGTGCGTTTTATAGACAAAAACACACATTTGAGGTCGGAATTATAGTAGCTTTTTAACTGTTTGTCAAGAAGCAAAGAGTATAATTTGCCCTTATTTTTGAGTTTTAAAGGAAATTATAATGCCCTACAAAAGAGTGCAGGCTGCCATTGAAGATATAAAAAACGGCAAAATGGTTGTTATGGTAGATGACGAAGATAGAGAAAATGAGGGGGATTTAGTCTACGCTTCTACTTTTTCGACACCCGAAAAAGTGAATTTTATGATAACGCACGCCAAGGGACTCGTTTGCATGTGCATTACAGGTACTACTGCAAATCGGCTGAATTTAACACCTATGGTAACAAATAACGATTCTGCTCATGAGACGGCATTTACCGTTTCAGTAGATGCAAGAGCTGCAAAAACAGGGATATCGGCGGCAGAACGCGATATGACTATAAAAATAATCACAAATCCAAACAGCGTTTCCAAAGACTTAGTGCGTCCGGGACATATTTTTCCTCTGATAGCAAAAGAGGGCGGCGTTTTAGTGCGTACGGGACACACTGAGGGTTCTATAGATTTGTGCAAAATGGCAAGAGTTGGCGACTCTGCCGTTATATGTGAAATAGTAAAAGATAATGGAGATATGGCAAGACGCGACGATTTGGAACTATTTTGCAAAAAACACGATATAAAAATGGTATCTATCGCAGAGCTTGTTAATTATCGCATGAAACACGAATCTTTGATAAGAGAGAGTAACAAAGAAGAGGTTGAATTTTTAGGTTTTAAGACAGAAAGGATAGATTTTTTAGACCATTTGAATAATCGCCATACAGCTTTTATTTTTGGTGAAATATCTCAAAATTTTGCAGTTAAATTTCATAATGTTGTTAAAGATATAGAACTTTTGTCGTCAAGCAAAAAATTTGAGACATTAATATCGTCTATAGAATATTTGAAAAGAAATGGAGGCGTATTGATATTTTTGGATGTAGAGACAAAATTTACAGATAATATGAAGGAATATGGCATAGGAGCGCAGATATTGAACTATCTAGGTATTAGAAAAATTACGCTTCTTTCGTCTCAAGGCAGTCAGGAGTTTGTTGGCATCAGAGGTTTTGAACTTGATATCGTAAAAGAAATCGTTATTTGATTGTGTGGATATTTTTAGCTTTTTGTATGATAAAATATAGTCGTTAATTTGTTGAAAAAGGATATAAAATGGATTATCAAGAGTTAAAGTTTTCAAGCGAGTGGTATGAGGAAGATGACTTGGATAAAAATGACGACAATGACGACGACGACATGGAGGAAGATTATGAAGAAGAATCATATCAAGAGGATGATGACTATGATTATGATCAAGACACATATGATGTAAATTATGATAACGATTACAACGGATAAATATGTTCAAATTGCCGATAAGTACTCAATTTGTAATCAGTAAAATGCGGAACATATAGTCTATATACTACGAGTCGATAAATTTGTTCATTTAATAAAAAATCCTCTTTTGTTTCTAGTAAAAAATTTGCTATTTATTGAATGCTATATTATAAAAATTGTTCAATGTGTTTTATTTAGCTAACTTGAGATTGTTTTTTTGCCCATATCCTATTTCTGCTAATACCATCTGCAAGTATGTTATGCATGTGATACAAATTTTTATTCATTTTGTAGCTTGACAAACTTGCAATTGCTTGGTTATAATACATCAAACCGACACAATATTTTGTTTTTAAATATGATTTTTGTTGATGGCAAAAGAAGTTTGAATAGATACAAGCGTTGTATAATATTTTCCCAATAATAATATTATTTTTTATGTGCAATATTAAAATTTGCAAACTTTATATAAATAATATCTTTTGTATTTCCGCTGATTTGTATCTTTCCATTTTCTTTATTTTACAAGATGGTTAAGTGCTTACATATAAGTAATTGTTTGCATGTAAATAAGAAGAAAATTCTCTTGTTATTGATTTTAAACATGACTTTTTATATAAAAAACCACCTTATTTATAAGATAGAAAAAAATTACATATTTTGACATTTAAAATAATGTGAAATAATGAGAAGATTATAAGTTATTTTAATATATTTTTGAGCGTTACATGTATAATAGTGAAATTTAAATCTCGCAAAATAGGTGCTTTTATGAGTTTCAACATTTTTTAAAGTTTACAGTCTTAGAATTCGCTTTTATGTTCTTGCGCAAAGATTTTCTCTATTCTGCCCAGCGGTCAAATTTGAGGCGTATTAACGCAAAACACATTTGAAATTAAAACAAGGAAAATTAAAATATGCCGACTTTAAAAATATTAGACTGTGAGCTTAGGCATTTCAATATTCAAACAAAAGTATTGATGGAAGAGTATTTGAAAGAAGTTGATGTGGATTTGAGTGATTACACATTTGCTGCAAACTACCTTTGGCTCTCTTCGGCAAGTGGTTTTTATGCGATCATAAACAACACTTTTTGTCTATTTATTATGCAAGGAAGCGAGATATCGATGCTTCTGCCGCCGCTTGGTAAAAAAGAATATGTAAATGATGCAATCATAAAGTGTTTCAAAATAATGAATACCAACAATACATCAAGTTATTACTCGAGAATCGACTATGTGCATGAAAAAATATTAGAAGGATTTACCAATTTTTTGGAAGAAGGTACGTCCATGTTTGAGATATTGGCCGATTACATAGTTGAAAAAAAATTGGTCGATTATGTATATAAAAGCGAGGATTTAGTAGAACTTAAAGGAAACAACTATCATACCAAAAGAAACGAGATAAATAAATTTAAAAAAGCTTATACAAATTTTCAAGTAGCCGAACTTGATCCAAAAATACATAGCAGCGACATAATACATCTATTCCATAAATGGGTAAGCGAACGCGTAAGATATATGCCAAAAAAAGAAGAAGAGAGGTTTTTGGAGGGTATTTTATTTGAACAAACAGCGATAAAAAGACTTATGACTCATTATGACGAACTTGAGGTAACAGGGATTTGTCTATTCATCGATAATGAGCTAAAAGGGTTCACTGTAGGCGAAAAGATAAATGAACACACAGCAAGCATAATCATAGAAAAAACTGATTTTGAAACATTAGGATGCGCACAATTTTTATTTAGAGAATTTTCAAAGGTTTTGAGAGACAAGTATAGCGTTGAATATATCAATGTAGGCGATGATATGGGATTTGAAAATCTTAAAAAAGTTAAAATGAGTTATAGACCTGAAAAACTTATCACAAAATATACGATTTATCAAAAATGATTAGATTTGCAAATTCAAAAGATTTGAAAGATTTATTGGAGATCGAAAATGAATCCTTTGACGACAATAGTTTTGCTATGTCGCGCCAAAACTTTCTCTACCATATCAAAAAAAATCCATTGTTTGTATACGAAAAAAATGGCAAAATATACGGATATGTCTTACTTTTGTTGCGCAGTAACTCAAAAAAAGCCAGAATTTATTCCATAGCCGTAGATAAAAGTTTCAGAGGGCTTGGCATAGCTTCGAAACTGCTTGAAAAGAGTTTTTCGCACGCATTAAATAATGATAAAAAACTTATAAAGCTTGAAGTACGAATTGACAATACAAACGCTATAAAGATTTATGAAAAATACGGCTTTTCACATACAAAAATATTAAAGGCATATTACCCCGATAAGTCCGACGCTTTTGTTATGCAAAAAGCCTTACTTTTTTAATCAATTTTCATTAATATTAGCAGTATTTTGAACGTTTGGTATTACTACTTGAGGTAAAAACCCATATCTGCTTGTTTTATAAATTTTAGTATTATAAAGTACTTGACCACTTTCGCCTACATTTTCTTCAAACAATCGCTCCATCTTTTGAGCGAAAAAACGCTCGTTAAGATACTCAATGCCTATTGAAACAGCGTAATTTACATACTCATATTCAAGATTATTTCCAAAAAACGAGTTGATGCTATTGAGCTCGCCGTCTATTTTGCCGATAGAATTTGCTAAGTATAAATTTTTTCTATCTTCATATTGGCTTAACACCAGAAGTGCAGGTTGATAGTTTGCTTGAGTAGACAAAAGTGCAAACGGCGAATATTTATAGATTCTAAGTTGTGAAGCTAAAAGGCTTGTCATAACCGGTCTGGTATTTAGGTATACGGAAGAGCTGTTTAAATTTTTATTGTTGGTAAAATATTTTTTAAGGTCATCTTTTGCCGATGCAAATACTGTCTCTTCAATAAGTACTTTATCGTGATCTTCTATCATTTTGTTAAGCACCAATCCAAGTTGCGTGTCATCCGATATGGCGATTGCATATCCGTTTGAAAAATTACTCAATGCCGCTATTTGCGCGTTATAATCTATGCCGCCGAAAAATATATTATTAGGTGCGTCGTCAAAAAGAGATTTGTGCAAAGTGGGAATAAACACATAGAGTCCGTCGCTATTTTCAAAAAGCGTTTGTACTCCATTTTGCGTTACGGGCGCTATTACATGCGAATAACCGCTTTTTCGTATTTGAACTAACTTTTCGATTAAAGCTTCTCTTGATTCGTCTCCGCTGTTAAAAACTTCAAGTTCAAAATTATTGCTTTGTCTTAAAAGGTAAGATGTTGCAGCATTTACTGATGTAACAGCATGGCTTTTTATCGTTTTTTGCGGAACTAAAATAGCTATTTTTACAGTTTTTAAATCAATATCAAAAAATACATTGAACATTTGTCCGTAAATAAGATAATTTTCCTGAGTATACTTTGTGGAATTTTCATCGTTATATTTGCTCAAAAAGCTAAATATCTCTTTGTCTTTTAAGAGTCTATCCAAACACTTGTTGTTACATGTTTGTCCGCCAATATCCAAGAAAATACCTTGTGGAAGCGGTATTTGAGAAAATTTATCGCTTACGGCAAAAAGCGGAAGAGAGATAAAACTTATATATATAAGTACATGTGAAATTTTCATAATAAACCCTTTACTTTAAGCATATCGCGCCAAACATCTTTTTTTGCCGACGGCGTTCTTAATAAAAAACTCGGATGAAAAGTCGGCATTAGTTTAGCGTTTTTGTATTGTATTATCTCTCCGCGCACTCTACTGATTGGAGTTTCATCGTCTGTCAAATAGCGAAAACTTGTACTGCCAAGAGCAACAATTATGCTCGGATTTATTATCTCTATCTGCTTCAAAAGATATGGTCGGCAAATATTTGCCTCTTCGTAAGTGGGCGCGCGATTTTGAGGAGGGCGACATTTGACGATGTTGGCTATATAAACGTCGCTTCTCTTTAATTCAAGCACATTTTCTATAATTTTTGTAAGCAATTGTCCGGCTTGTCCTACAAAAGGTCTTCCCGAAGCATCTTCGCTTGCACCAGGACCCTCTCCTATAAACATTAGCTTGGCTTTCGTATTTCCTTCGCCAAATACCACGTTTTTTCGTCCTTTGCAGAGCTGACATAAGTGGCACTTCAAGACGGTTTGTTTTAACTCGCTTATGCCATCAGGCATATAATTATTAGGTTCACTTTTAATCTCTTTAGATTCTTTGTAGTATTCAAAGCCCATAGCTCGATACATGTAGAGTTCTTTTAAAGTTTTCAATTTTTCAAGTGTTGACATACAAATAATAATAGCTAAGAGGTTGTTAAAAAAAGCTAAACTTTATCAAGAAAATGGCTTAAGATAGATTAAAAGCTACCTGAGATAAAAAGACGTTCGTCATTTTTAACCGCTGCGTTTGCAGTATCAATAAAAAATTGATATAAAATTAAAACACTACATGCAGACAAAAAATCTATACAAATGATTTAATTTATATCCCGCCAAATAATGATGGGATATAAGTTGTTATTCTACTACTTCAACTATTACAGGGTCGCTCTCCCAAAGTCCATGCTTGGTACAGTATGAGTGAGCTATAAGTGTTAGCTTTGAAGTTGTCGGAACAATATGGAATGTAACTTCAAGCTGTCCTTTTGCGCCTTGTCCTCCAAGTACGCCTGCTGTAAAGTCTGCTCTCGCGACTAATGTTTCGCCATTATAAAGCGATATATTTGCGATATAGTGGTCAAAATCATCCGGATGAGAGTATTCGTTTCCAACTCTCACAGTTACGGCTAATTTTTCACCTTTTTTTGCTTTGTTTGGAGCGTAAACAAAAGGCGAATGTCTATCTATGTAGTCCTTTTTGGACTCTCTTTCTAAAGTATCTATGTCAACATAACGATTAATTTTCGGCATTTTACTTTTTCCTTTATTTTAAAATTAGGCATTGAAATTTTATACGAAAGACGATTAGCATATAATTAAAAAAGATATTTATTATCCTATTTAAGCATTTATTTATAAGTGTGGTAATTACAAGATAGACGGCTTGACTTTATATGCGTTAAAGCCTAAAAGCTTTTTATCTTTTTCACCAAAGGCGAGTAAAACAACTTGCGGTATTGTCAACACATAGAGAGGTATTTGTCTGCCTATTACTTTTTCAATATTTTTACGGTATGTATCAAACATATAAAATGCTCTTATATCGTTTACAATAATAAAATCAGCACCATTGTCAAAAGCGTCCGATAAAATTGCACCTGCCATTTTCACAGCTACTTCAGGTGCATAAGAGTGTATATCATACCCATGTGGGCATAACTCTCTATCAAAATGGACACGGGAGAGTTTTATGGTATCAAAAAGTCTATTCAAGTTATTATTTACATTACGGTTAAAGTCAAAATGTGCTCCCATATATACGGCTGCTTTGAAACCTTCAAATAACTGTTTCGTATTTTTGCCGATGCCGTCAATAACATTTTTAGTCAATAAAAGTTCTTCTACATGTACCACTTTGGCTAGAAAATCTGTGGTTAGCTCAAGTAAATTTAGCTTTTTTTCTATTTTATTTTTAACATAGGAGTTATTTGATATATAATTTTTCGCATATTGCAAAGAATAAAACGAACTGTTTTCAAGAGCAATTATAGCTTCGCCGTTTTTTCCGGCTTGCGCTAAAATAGACGCGAATTTCTCAGCAAAAGCTTCCGGATTAAATATGTGGTTTTCAAATCCGATATCATTGTTTTGCGTTTTTATAGTTTGATTTGCTATAAAAAGTTTCTTTAAAAGTGTTTTGGCTGCCATAAAAGGTTCTGTGCAAAGTTTGGTATCTAATGCGTCAAATATAATATATTCAGACATAACTTTAACCTTAAAAATTTAAATTTTGAATGCGTTTTACTTCACGTTTTGTAATGCTATTTGTATTTGGAACATATTTTAAAATCTCTCTTTTGAGTTCCGCTATATTTTCTTCTACAGTAATTGCATTTTGAGAAGTCATTATGAGATTACCATATGGTACATAAAGCCAAATGCCACAATCTTCGTCTGCTATAATTTTTAATATTTTATCTCTGTTTTCAGGATATTTTTTTATCAAAAAGATGGCAAATAACAGAAATGAGTCTCCAAAATATTCGCGCTCAAATTCAAGAGACGGCGAAATATAATAATATGAAACAAGCTCACGATAACACTCTTCATCTCTCTCCTCTTTTGTAAAAGGTTTTAAGAGTTCTATTTTTTTTTCAAAATCGCTCGTATCTATGTCAAGATCATTTACGGCTCTAAATTCGCTCAATGGTTCGATTTTTAAATCGGTAGTTCCGAGTTTTTCTACTATGGTTTTTACGGTAGTATGAGTATATACGCCGATATGATTTATTTTGACGGCTAAAAAGTTATTATTTGAAAATGAAAAATTTTTGTCTTGTTTTTTTATTAAATTTAATACGTCTAATAATTGAGCGTTTTTATCTATTTTAATTTTATATTGTTTGTAGTATGAAAGAAAATCCGTTTTTGCATTAAAACGAAAAGCGCTGATATCAAGCGAATAAGACATACTTTCTCCTTAGTAAGTAGAATTAAGTAGTTTAGCCCAAAAACACTTAATTATATTTTTTATCAAACTCTATTTTTAAAATTATGCGTCAAAATGTTTCTTTTTGTAGCTAATCTAACATTAAAGGGAGCGCTACTATAATAACTGATTTTAATCTCGGAAGCAAAATGGATAAAGAATCATTTATAATATCTCAATTTCAAAATAAATTTATAGGCGATGACGGAGCTGTTGTTGGCAAATGGGTTTATTCAAAAGATATCTTTGCCGAAGATACGCATTTTAAAAGAGAATGGCTTACTCTTTCGCAAATTGCTAAAAAAGCTATGCTTGTAAATATTTCGGATGCCATAGCTATGAATGCAAAGCCAAAATATGCTCTTTTGGGAGTTGTTGTTCCTAAAGATTTTTCACCCGAACAGATAAAAGAGCTTACATGTAGCTTTCTAAAAACAGCAAAACAATATGATATAAAAATCATAGGCGGCGATACCGTATCCGGCGATAAACTTATCATTAGCATTACTATTATTTCAAGTAAAAGAAAATATACTTTGAGACGCAAAGGATTAGAAAAAGGCGATTTGATAGCTTATACAGGAGAACTCGGGGGAAGCTTAAAAGATTTAAACAGACTTTTTGAGGGTAAAAAAATTTCTAAAAATTCACGCTTCATAGAGCCTATCTTAAGAGAAGAGTTTATAAAAAAAGCTGTAAAATATTTAAGGTGCGGGCTTGATATATCGGACTCTCTTAGCAAAGATTTATCGCGTATTTGCGCACTTTCAAATCTTGATGTTGAGTTTTTGAGAGATTTTACAAAAGAGGAGCTTTGCAGCGGCGAAGAGTACGAGATGCTCATTGTATTTAAACCTAAATATAAAAACAAAATACTTCAAATAGCGCAAAAAACCAATACCCCAATTAACATATTTGCAAAAGCCAAAAACGGACTATACGAAAGCGAATGCAAAGAGCATCATTTTTAAAGGAAAAAATTTGAACAAACTTTATTTTATGAATCACTCGCCCATACAAGCGTATTTTACGAAAAATTCAAACGATTTTGTTGTAAGTGAAATACCTTTGTATGAATTTAGCAATGAGGGCGAACATCTTGTGCTACATGTAAGGAAAAAGGATTTGACTACATGGCAGATGCTGCAAGTATTTAGTCAAATAAGCGGCGCAAAAATGCGCGATTTCGGATATGCCGGACTTAAAGACAAAGACGGTATGACGACGCAATACATAAGTATCCATAAGAGTTACGAAAAAGCGTTTGAAAATTTCACGCATCAAAATATCAAGATTTTGAGCTCTAACTATCATAACAATAAGATAAAAATAGGGCATTTAAAGGGCAATCGTTTTTTTATTCGCTTAAAAAAAGTTTTGCCGATTGACGCGTTGAAGATAAAAGAGGCTTTCGGACGTATATCAAAAGAGGGTTATCCGAATTATTTCGGTTATCAGCGTTTTGGTAAGAGTGGAGACAATTTCAATGAAGGCAGAGCGATATTGCTTGGAGAAAGGAGAGAAAGAAATAGAAAGCTTGAAGATTTTTTAATTAGCGCATACCAAAGCGAACTTTTTAATCATTGGTTGTCAAAAAGAGTTGAGATAAGCAAATATTTTGAAAGTTTCAACGAAAAAGAGTTGCAATCTACACTTGGTTGGGATAAAAATGATATTAAGGAAGTAAAAAAACAGTCGCAATTTTTTAAGCTTTTGAAGGGCGACGTATGCCATCATTATCCGCACGGTAAAGCTTTTATATGCGAAGATGTGGGAGCTGAACTTGAAAGATTTAACGCTAAAGATATAACAATTACAGGATGGCTTGTCGGAGGCAGAACGATGAGAGCTTGCGATTTGGCGGGCGAAATAGAGAACGACTGTTTTGATGAGGCTGAAGTATTTTCAAACAAACTTGACGGTACGAGGCGCTTTGCGTGGAATTTTATAGAAAATCCCGAATTTAAATATAAAGAAGAAGATGCATGGGTAGAGTTGGCATTTACGCTGACAAAAGGGGCGTATGCTACCGTGGTATTGGAAGAGATTTTACACAAAGAGTTGGCAGAATAGGGAAGTTTGTGCAAAAATAGGAAAATTTAATATTACATGTAAGACAAAAATGTTTCTATAATATTTTGAGTTACATATAAAAAATAAAAGAGTCTATATGTAAAGGCTTTAAAATGGGGTTTTAATTTTTTATCTTTATATGCAGTGCTCTTGTAGTCCTTTGAATACAATGTGATTCATATAGAAAAATTCTCTTACATGTAAAAAGTAAAACTTATAACAAATCAAAAATTTGTACGAGTTGCTTAATATATTCTTTGCATGTAAGCAAAATCTTAACTGCTTAATTATTTTATATTTTGTTGCAAGCATACATGTAAGAGTTTTAATGCAAAAATTTTGTTGATTTAGAAAAAGATTGCATAAAAGCAGAGAATAAAACTAAAATATGCAGTCAAATTGGCAACTTTTGCGATTTAATTACTTATAGTTATTTTTATGCTGTCAAATATTTTTGAGCCTATTTTTTACTGTTTCTAAGATAACGGTTATTTATTGAGTTATCAAATGACAAGTGTTTGTGTTTAGCTATAAATTTCAGCATATTGTTTGTAATATTTTGAGAAATTTTGTTTAAAATTTTTAGGCATAAGTCTTTTTACAATACATCTATAAAAACAATATCTATTTTATCTTTTATTTTTTTAACTCCAAAATCATAATTAAAATATTTTGTTATTATAAGTTTCGGCAAAACAATATCATTTATTTTTTATCTGATAAATATGGATGCTCATCGTAAAAATTTATATATTTCGTTTTTTAATACTAAACACACAACTTTTATCATGTCTGATTTTTTAAAATTATATTTTGCTACCATATCATTTTAAATGAGAATTATTACTATAGCGCTATTTTTTCTACTTCGACTTTTTTGGTATGTTTTTATATTTGCATGTAAGTTGGTTTTTTAAATGAGAGCAGAGGGAAATTGTTTCCCTCTTTTGTTTAGTTAAGTTTGCTTTTGTTCCAACCGCCTCCAAGAGCTTTAAACAACGCAACTCCGCTGCTTAAAAGAGCTTGATGGGTTTGGATAGTAGACAATTGCGCGGTTAAAAGCGAACGCTGCGCGTCCAATACAGAGAGATAATCGACAAAGCCAGCTTCATATTGATAATTTACAAGTTCAAGTGTGCGTTTGATAGCATTTTCATAATCTTGCGCATTTTTTAGATTTTCTTCCAAAAGCATACGAGAAGTCATGGCGTTGTAGACTTCGCTAAAAGCGTTTAAAACGGTTTTTTCATAACTTAACGCAGCTATATCTTTCGAAATCTCAGCTATTTCAACACTATTTGACGTTCTACCAAAATCTATTAGCGGAGCGGCAAGAGTTGCTCCCGTATTCCACGTTCTAGCGCTTGATCTAAATAGATTACTAGCATCATAGCTGCTTAGTCCAAAAAGCGCTGAAAGACTTAAGCTTGGAAAATAAGCAGCGCGAGCTACCCCTATCAATTCGTTAGACGACACAAGTTGCTGAAAACTCGCTTCTATATCCGGTCTGCTCTCCAATATGTTTGACGGAATGTCATTTGGTATTGAAATATCATTTGGCAATACTTCGGCTGTGATATTTTTATTTGCCAATAATCCTTCCACATCTCGTCCAAGCAATATTCCAAGTGCGCTTCCTGTGGTTGCTATCTGTTGTTCTATATTGTTTTTTGTAATTTTAGCGCTTGATAAAAGAGATTCTTGCTGTGCCAATGTACTTTCTCTCTCAACTCCTGCTTCAAAACGAGTTTTTGTAAGTTCAAATGTCTCTTCTCTTGTTTTAATAGTCTGTTTTATAAGAGATAGTTGTTCTTTTAGAGATAAAAGCACAAAATAACTATCCGCAACTCCGCTTGCCAATGAGAGTCTAACTCCATCGGCAGATGCCTTTGAGGATAACAAATCAGCTTTAGCGGCAGCATTTGAGGAAGAGACTTTTCCCCATAAATCAACTTCATAGCTCAAAATTGCACTTAATGAAAAATCATTGAAAGTTGTCCTGCGTCCTTGCGAAGAGAAAGCTTCTTCGCTTGTTTGAGTCCTGGAAGCCCCTCCTTGAACACCAAGAGTAGGGTATCTGTCAGCTTCTTTTATAGCCAATGAAGAGCGTGCAAGCGAAATATTAAGTAAGGCAATTTCCAAATCTTTATTATTTTTCAAAGCCTCTTCTACAAGCGAGTTTAGAGTTTCGTCACCATATTCTTCCCACCATTTGTCAGATATTATCGTCATATTGCTATTGTCTACATTGAGCCCTAAAGCGCTTATATTAGCGTTTTCTACATGTGAGGTTGTTAATTTTGGAGAGAGTGAACAACCCGCAAACATAAGTGCGCAAGTTATTGCCAGACATATTTTTCTATTCATTTTCATTTCCTTTTTTATTATCATTTGTTCTTTTTGAAATAAATTTTTGATTTAACTTTGCAAGCCAACTATAAAAAAGAGGTACATAAAAAATCGCGATGGTAGTCGAAGCTATCATTCCTCCTATAACGCCTGTGCCTATTGCATGGCGACTTGCAGCTCCGGCGCCTGAACTTATCGCCAAAGGAATAACGCCGAGCGTAAATGCTAAAGAAGTCATAACTATCGGTCTAAAGCGAAGTTTTGCTGCTTCCAAAGTAGCGTCAAGTACATTTTTACCTTTTTCTTGCGCCAACATTGCAAACTCTACAATCAAAACCGCATTTTTGGCTGCAAGTCCTACAAGTACTAAAAGTCCTATTTGAAAATAAATATCATTGCTTATACCTCTTAAATAAACAGCAAGAATAGCCCCAAGAGCTGCGAATGGAACTGCGGTTACAACAGCTAAAGGCATTAGCCATCTTTCGTATTGAGCTGATAAAATCAAAAAGATGAAAATAACGCCGAATAAAAATGCCTTAGCGCCGGAACCTTCCATCTCTTTTTCCTGATAAGAGCTTCCTATCCAGCCGATATTATATCCTTCCGGCAACACTTCATTCGCTACCTCTTCAATAGCTTTTAACGCATCTCCCGACGTGTATCCTTCCGCTACATTTGCATCACCCGTGATTTTAGCGGCGTTAAATACGTTATATCTTTCGATTATATCAGCTCCCACCATTTTTTCAAACTTAACAAGCGAACTTAAAGGTATAAGATTGCCGTTTTGCGAACGTACAAAGATATTGCCGGCATCTTCCGGTTTTTCCCTATATGTATTATCGGCTTGAACATTTACTCTGTAAGACCTTCCGTAAAGATCAAAATCATTTACATAGTAAGAACCGAAGCTCGACTGTAAAGCTGCAAATGCATCGGATATGGAAACCCCGTAAGATTTGGCTTTTTCTTTGTCTATCTCTATCTTATATTGTGGATAGTTGATATCAAAATTTGTTCTAACACTAGCACCTGAAAGCTCTTTTCTTGTTTTGGCTTTTTCGACTATTTGATTTGTCAATTCTTGCAAGGTTTGCATAGAACCGCCTGTTCTATCTTGCACATACATTTCAAAACCGCTCGATATACTAAGTCCCATAATTGCAGGCGGATTTAACGCAACAACCGTAGCTTCCGGAATCATAAAATTTAATTCCCTCATAAATCTGCTTGCTATTGCAAAAGAGGATTGATTTTGATTTTTGCGTTCATCCCAATCTTTAAGCACAACAAATGAAATACCGCTGCTTGTTCTTGCGGAAAAGCTATTTAAAAGGTCAACCCCTGCTATAAATGTGGTTTGTTTGACATTTTCGTCATTTTTGACTATTTGTGTAAATTTATTAGCTACCTCTTTTGTTCTATCAAGCGAAGAGGCAGGCGGAAGCATAACGGCAGCTAGAACTACGCCTTTATCTTCGGGCGGCACTAACTCTGTCGGCACTTTTTTAAATAGTTCATATGTTGCGCCCATAAGCACCGCAAATATTAGTATCGCTATAACGCCGTATCTTAATATAAGCTTTACTCCGCTTGTAAATATATTTGTTGAGAAGTCAAAAAATTCATTAAATTTTCTAACAAACCAAAATGGACGCGGCTCTTTTTTTGTTAAAAATACGGCGCACAAAGCAGGTGTTAGCGTTAAAGCCACGATTCCGGAAATTACGACCGAGATAACGATAGTAATAGCAAATTGTTGATACATTTGTCCGACAAAACCGCCCAAAAAAGAAACCGGTATAAATACGGCGCACAAAATCAATACTATCGCAACAACAGGACCAGTAACTTCTTGCATTGCCTTGACAGCTGCATTTTTCACGGATATTTTTGGATCTGAGTGGATTATTCTCTCTATATTTTCGATAACGATGATAGCATCGTCGACAACAATTCCTATAGCCAGTATTAAACCAAACAGTGTCAATAGATTGATTGAAAAGCCCATAGCATACATACCGGCAAATGTGCCTATAATTGAAACGGGAACGGCAAGCATTGGTATAATGGTAGCTCTTACGTTTCCTAAAAACATGTAGACAATCAACATAACTAGTATAATAGCCTCTATAAATGTTTTTACAACCTCATCTACAGAAATTTGAATAAAATCAGTAGTGTCGTAAGGTACTATATATTTTAAATGTTCCGGAAAATTTTTACTAATTCGCTCCAGTGTTTCATCTACTAATTCTGCTGTTTCCAGAGCATTAGCGCCGCTTTGCAAAAATATACCTATAGCGACCGCTTCTTGAGCGTCAATTTTTCCTTCTACGTCATATGCTTCAATGCCAAGCTCTATACGCGCTATATCTTTTAGTCTCAAAGTAGAACCGTCGGGATTGGTGCGCATTATGATATCTTCAAACTCTTTTACATTTGTAAAACGTCCGTCGGTTGTAATAGAGTATGTAAAAGCTTCGTTACCGCTATTTGGAGATTGATTAAATTTGCCGGGTGCAAATTGACTGTTTTGCTCTCTTATGGCATTCAAAACGTCGTTTGGCGAAAAATTATATTTTGCCAACATATCCGGTTTTGTCCAAACACGTATAGAGTAGTTTTGTCTGCTAAACAGTGCAGCATCTCCTACGCCTTTAACTCTTTTTAATTCATCAATTACATTTATTAAAGCGTAATTTGCCATGTATCCTACATTGTATGTACTATTTTCAGAATACAAAGCGACAAGCTTTAAAATAGTTGAGGAACGTTTAATAACAGTAACGCCTCTTGCTTGAACTTCAGAGGGGAGTATCGCTAAAACTTGTTGTACGCGGTTATTTACATCGATTGTAGCTTGATCAGGATCTGTGCCTATTTTAAAAAGTACGTTTATAGATAAAGCTCCGCTTGAAGATGAAGTGGACGTCATGTACAACATATTATCAACGCCATTTATTTGTTGCTCCAAAGGCGCTGCTACGGTATTTGCTATAGTTTCTGCACTTGCGCCAACGTAAGTTGCAAAAACCGAAACTTGCGGCGGAGTTACGTTAGGATATTCTTCAACAGCTAACTCTTTAATGGCGGCAAAGCCCGCAATTAATACTATTATAGAGATTACTGTTGCAAAAATCGGTCTATATATAAAAAATTTAGAAAACATTAATTTGCCTTTATTTATTATCCGCCGTGGTATTGGCTTTAGCAGCCATCATTTGAGCAAAAACAATTGCGGAAACTACGTTGGCATCCGGTCTCATTTTTGTAAGATTATCAATGATAATTTCCTCATTTTCTCCCAAGCCTTCCGTTACTATTATGTTGCCGCCTGCTACGGTGATATCTGTTTTGATGGGAGTTTTTTTAGCTTTTCCTTCTCTCATAACATATACGTAATTTCCCAAAGGATCTTGTATGATGGCTTTTTGCGGAATAGATAACGCGTCTTTTAACACAAGTCCTTCTATGGAGACTCTTACAAAAAGACCCGGAAAAAGAATTTGATTTTTGTTGTCAAATGTCGCTCTTGCTTTTATGGTTGAAGTCTGAGGATCTACTAAATTATCCAAAAAATCAAACGTTCCAAAATTATCATACACATCTCCTGCTGGGGTTATGATTCTAACAGGCAATTTAGCTTTAGCTATATTGTTCCAGTTTCCCTTACTAAGCATATATCTTTTTTTTAAAAAGTCAATATCCGGTATGGAAAATTCTGCGTATACGGGGTTTGTTTGGGTGATAACGGCGAGTACCGAATTTGCAGACGATGTGCCGACATAACTTCCGATATCTTGCAGATTTTCACTTATGCTTCCGTTGGCTGTTGCTTTAACTTTTGTATAACTCAAGTCAACTTCAGCATTTTTAAGAACAGCTTCAGCTGCTTCTACTTGCGCTTTTGTACTTTCATAGGCATTTAAAGCCGCATCCAGTTCCCTTTGGCTAACGGCATTTTTTGCGTATAATTGTTCTATTCTTTGCCAGTTTCTATCAGCTTCTTTTGCCGCTGCTTGAGCAATACCTAATTGCGCTTTGGCAAGGTCGCGCGCTGCTTCGTATTTTGATGGGTCTATTTGATAAAGCAATGTTCCTTCTTTAACAAATGAACCCTCTTGAAAAAAATTTTTTTCCAAAGTTCCAGGAATTCTTGCCACAACTTGCACTTGTTGGACGCTTTTTATTCGCGCCGGATATTCTAAAGATATGAAAATATCTTCCTTTTGAGTTTTAAAAGTATTTACTGGAAGTGACGGCATTTGTTGCGCAGAATCAGCAACTTTATCCCCTGAACATCCGATAAAAACCAATGCTAACAAAGACGCAGCAACTATACTGCGTTTAATTTGTAAAAATTTGCAAAAAACCATTTTTGTAGCTCCAATATTTAGTCTAAAAATTTATGTAATAGCAGTTACATTTTTAAGGTTGGTAATTATATCCTCTCTTTTGTCAATAAGTCAAGAGTCTAAAGATAAAATTTGTATCATTTCCTCACAACCATACCTTTGGAAAATATTTTTACCGTTTGACGCAATGATTTTTCAACGTCAAATATAGGATTATTGTCTATATCTACACCAAGCATTTTAGCAGTAAAGAATGGTTCTTTCAGTAAGTACAAAAATTGATACGCTGCTAAAGTAGGGCATTCTACGTCGATATTTCCTCTCTCTCTCTCTCTTATAAAATACTTTGCCACTATGGACGCTGTACGCTTTATGGCGTTTTCAAAAAAAAGTTTTCCTATTTTCGCATCATTTTTATAGCCTTCGGAAATTATCAATCTATGAAAGCCAATAGCATCGTTTGTTGTGGCAAATGTTATAATTTTTTTACCGATATCATATAAGAAATCTTCCAGATTTTCACTATAAGAGATGGCGGAATGTTCTATGCTTGAAAAATTTTCATCTATTTTACGAAATAGAACTTCGGCAAAAATAGTCTCTTTATTGCCGAAAATTTTATACATAGTTACAAACGAACCGCCTGCTTGTTTGATTATTTCGCACATTTTGGCTTTTTCAAATCCGTATTGCGAAAAAACTTTAGACGCGGCGTCAATCAGTTTATCATATCTTGCTTTCTCTTTTGGGCTTAACGACTCTTTTGAGATTTTTGTACATGTAGGCATAATTTTACTTTTTCTCATAGCGCTTTTTTATAAGCACTCTTTCTATGTAATTTTCGGATTCAGGCATTATCTGTATTAAATATTGATAGTTTTGCAAAGACTTATCCAAATCTTCTTCGTGTTCATATAAAAGTCCTAAATTCAAATATACTTCATAAGGCGTTTCGTTGTTTGTCAGCTCTTTTAGTTTTTCAAAGCCTAAAATCGCCTCCCCATAACTTTTTTTTGAAGCCGCTTTAAAACTTTGCTCGAAGATTTCTATTTTCTCTTGAGAGAGTTGCGTGCTTTTTATTTCGCTCAATAGCTTCTCTTTTTGCATAGTTTTGATAGGAAAAATTGTATCTTTTATCTTTTTTGCCGTCAATATTATATTTTCATGTTTGACGTTGTTAGCTAAAAATATATCGGAGCCAAAACCATATGAGTAATTAAGACCATTTCGGCAATTATCGGCAAACTCTCTGCTTGTTATTGGGAACTCTTTAGTTTCATTAGTATGCAAATTTGATGTTTTAAGTACTACATGTATACTATCCGTAACATCTAAACATGGCACATATACGACTCTGGGAATACGATAACACTCGCCGTTGGGAGTACATTTGATGTTGGAGTAATAATAAGAAGGCTCATATCTGCGGTAAGCAAATCTATCATGTGATAACAATTTCAAATCCAAGCGATATGAAGCGTTTTGCTCGCTTATCAAAAAACCGTCTTTGATTATCTGTTTTTCAAGTTCGTTCTTTATAGCTTCGCTTAGAAAAGGATACGAATTATTTTCAGCGTCTATATAAATAGGTAGATTTTCGTCTATAAATGCGCCGTCTGTGAAAGATATTATTTCAACTTTTGTGGCACATCCGGAAAATAAAATAAAAGATATGCAAGCAAAGACGAAATATTTGAACATATAAAAACCCTATCAAAGTGCCTAAATGAAAAATAAACTTTTAAGTATACCAAAGTGTGCATTAATAATCAATCTCGTTTCAGAACTTAATAAAGTATGTCGTTGTGACTTTTATGTTTTGATATATGTCAATGCAAAGAATATCAAATAAGTATAAAATAAAAATATTAAAATCTCAATCTAAGGAGGAGTAGTGAAAACACGCAAACTGTTTGCGGTGTGCTCAGCGGTTGCATTTGTTGTTGCATTAGGATTTTTAATCTATACGTTAAACATTGCAAAAGCTTCATCATACCTTACAAGCGATTCAAAAGCCTGTATCAACTGTCATGTGATGAATACACAGTACGCTACATGGCAGCATAGCTCACATGCGTCTGTGGCCGCTTGTGTGCAGTGTCATCTGCCGCAAATGTGGGTTAAAAAGTATATCGCTAAAGCAAAAGACGGTTTAAATCACGCTGTCGCATTTACTTTTAATAGATATGAAAACGCTATTGTCATAAGTAGTGACGGGGCAAAGCGCGTGCAAGAAAACTGTATCTCTTGTCATGCTTCTCTAACATCTGTTATGGCGGCAAATAGCGATATAAATCATCGTTATGACGATTTAACGGTAAATACGGGAAGACGTTGCTGGGATTGTCACAAAGAAGTGCCTCACGGGAAAGTAAGGGGCTTAAGCGCGACGCCTGATAATCTTGGCGTAAAATATGTAAAATAAAGGGGACAAAATGAAGAAGTATATACTGTTATTGGCGGTTTTCATCATTGTTATTGGCGTATTAGGATTTTTATCCGGCGATATTAATGCCAAAGAACAGGAGAGAAAAAGTTTGGTCGATACCAAAGTTCAGATAGACAAACCCACGTTTAGTTCGGAATGGCAAAAGTATTATCCAAGGCAACACGATTCGTGGAAGCAGACAAAAAATGACCATGAGCTTAAGGATATGATCAAAAAGTGGCCACAGCTTGCTATTTTGTGGGCAGGATATCCTTTCGCCAAAGATTACAATGCGCCTCGCGGTCACTATTATGCTGTGCAAGATAATGTAAATACATTGAGAGTAGGTTCTCCTACAGAAACGAGCGATAGTCCGCTTCCGACGGCATGTTGGACATGCAAATCTCCGGATGTAGTAAGATTGATGGAGACAAACGGCGATTTGGATTTTTTTACAGGAAAATGGAATAGATGGGGTAATGAAATAGTAAATTCTATAGGTTGCTACGACTGTCATGACCCTAAGACTTCACAGCTTAAAATGGGAAGAGGTTATCTAAATAAAGGTTTGGAAGATGCCGGATTGAGAACTTTTGAAGATTCGACTCACCAAACAAAAAGAGATTTGGTTTGCGCGCAGTGTCATTCGGAATATCATTTCTCACCCCTCAAGTACGGAGACAATAATGAAAAAACGGCTATGACGGTAAAACTTCCTTGGAAGGAGGGATTGAGGGCGACGGATATGGAAAAGTATTATGAAAACGGCTCAAATTTTGCCGACGGAAAACCGTTTGCAGATTTTATAAACGCTATCTCAAAAACGCCGATTATCAAAGCGCAACATCCGGATTATGAACTTCACCTTACCGGTATTCATGGCAAAAAAGGCGTCTCTTGCGCAGATTGTCATATGCCTTATACGCAAGAAGGTTCGGTAAAATATTCCGATCACAAAGTTGGAAATCCGCTTGAAACTATGGATAGAAGTTGTATGACTTGCCATAGAGAGAGCGAAGCAAAATTAAAAAACATAATTAAAGAAAAATATGACAGAAAAGAGATTTTATTTGACATATCTATCAATAATATAGCTAAAGCTCATCTTGAAGCGGCAAAAGCTTGGGAAGTCGGCGCAACGCAAGATGAGATGGATGATATATTACACGATATCAGAATAGCGCAATGGAGATGGGACTATGTAGTGGCAAGTCACGGCGGATTTTTTCATGCGCCGGATGAATCTTTGTTTATGCTTGGTACGGCTATAGATTATGCTCAAAAAGCAAGATTAGCTCTTGTATCTGTTCTTGCAAAACATGGTGTATTCAATTATGAAGCTCCTGATTTTTCAACAAAAGACAAAGCTCAAACGCTTACAGGCAAATATTCCGGCGTTGATATGGATGCGGAGATAGAGAAAAAACTCAATTTCAAAAAGACTTTAGAAATTGAGTGGAGAAAGCTTGCTGCTCAAAAAGGTATTTTAGATGAAAAAATAAGAGATTACAAAGACGACGTCTCTTCATATTTTGGAAACTCTAAATAGCCGATGTTTAAGGGGTAGTAAAACATACCCCTTAAAATTTTCCCATTTTAAAACCATTTTTACTTGACTTGAGCTATTGAAAACGAATTTTTAATATCTCAAAATGAAAGCTATATTAATGGGTCTTGTAATTCTCTTAAGTCTTCTATTAATTTAATGTACTTTCGGGCTAATTCATAATGATTTAGCCAGCTGTCTACCCATCCTGGTATTGGGTGATTACTCCAATTTAATACGGCTTGATAAGCATAGTCAACTTGCATTGCGAACTCTTTGCGGGTTAAATTCACCTCTTTTAATCTTTTAGCAAATTCTTTATTTGTCATTTTACCTCCTCAGGCTTTTTTAGATTTTTGACTATTTGCATGTTTACATGTAAGAATAGTATCCGTTATGAATCATTTTTGCTCTTTTATAAATTCACTTATGGATACATTCCCTACGACTACATTTTCTATGATACCCTTACCGCTCAGTACTCTTATTTTTGCCGCTACCTCGTTATCGCTAAAAAATTTTTGCCCATGACTATCCACATATTGCGCTAAATTCTCCTGCATGTAAAATCTATCAAAAGGATAAGTTATATTTACTTTGCCGTTTGTATAAATATATCCTTTTACTTCAAGATATAGCTCATTGCTTTGCGGAGGAATATCAAAAATATCATCAATTATACTAAAATTCTCCTTATTATTAAATGTAATAAAGAAAATATTTGTTTCGTTAAACTGTTTTTTTGTATTTATATATCTTTGTTCAAAATTTAACGTTATATATCTGCCTCTAAACGGATCATATGGGTCGACAGGTTCTGCTTTTAGAGTAATAACATCTCCAAACAGCAAAATAGTCTCATATTTTATTGCCGAGTAGACGACCGTGATAAGCTGTATTACGCATAAAGTAAAAAATGCCGCAAAAAAGTACTTCTTAAAACGGTTCATCTTTTATCCTTTATATATTTTCTCATTACTACGTTTAGTATTAAAAACAAGATACCTATGATTATAAAAGCGCTTCCTTTAACTAAAAAGTTTAAATCCGAATCAAAAAAGCGTATAACAACCAATATTGAGATTAGGATGACTCCTTGATTTGCTAATGCGACGTTTACTTTCTTTGCTGCGCTGACCAACATCGCCAAACTGCCTATGAGAACATACATGTTAAAGATAAAAAAGGTTTGACTATCGGCATAGTAAGAGGAAACAACCAAGAGTAAAACAGGCGATAACGGTATAATAAGTTCATCGAACCTCTCTCTTTTATACATGCAAAACAGCAAAAAGAGAATAATAAAAACTACAACAAAAGGATAGAAAAAATTTTCGTATGAATCGCGTAGACGCTCATTGAGGCAATATACCAAAAGTACTGCAAATATTGTAAACTTTGATAAAATTTCAAAAACGCGTATGTAAAACTTCTCGCTTTCGCCATACAAAAACACTCCCAAAATCCAAAAAATTGCAGCCAAAACAGTTATATTTGGGATAAGTGAGTAGTGTAAATGTAGTGTGTACGCTATCAACATGAGAAACATGCCAGAGATAAACGTCAAATTTAAAAATATAGTAGAGTTTGATCTTAAATTATTTTTTAGATGTAGTATATAAAACGGCAGCCAAGCAAATAATAAAAATAGGTCAAGATAAATTTTACTAGTTTTTGATATTTGCGCTAAGTATTCAATATCGGTACATATCAAAAAAGTTATGGACATAAAAAGTAAAATGCCGACACCTTTTGAATTAAAAAGATATACAATCGGCAACGACAAAAAGACCACAACTCGCAGTAAGTCGCTTAAATTTCCGCCCAAATTATAAGTTTGCCCCATTATAGCAAGCGAACAACCAAAAGATAAAAACCAAAAAATACTTGCAGCTTCGCTTGCTGCCAAACTGTTTGGCTTATAACGTTTTGCCAAAAAAGCGATACATTGCGAAAAAATTAGAAGAAATATGGCTGCGATGCCTTTAAAATGTCTTGAAAGTTCGCTCCAATTGTAAGCGAATATGGATATAATGCCGATTCCAATAAGTAAAGAGCCAAATGCTGCAAGTATAATAAAAGGTATTTTAGAATTTATATTTTGTTTTAATTTGTACATGTTAAGCAAAATATCGGCGTTTTCTCTTGTTATGAGAGTTTTTTCGACCCAAATTGGCAACTCTTTTTCTAGCCATGGAAGAGACTCTTTCATACTTGCCCTTGAAATTTTTTTCCCATTATACCAAAAATAATCACATGTTTATATTATATTTAGCGTCAATCTTGTAAAATAGTTATTTAAGTTTAAAAAGGGTGTTGCTTTTGGTAAATTTTAGCATAATTGCGTCCGCAGTAATGTTCTGCTTAAATCTTTTTTCATTCGTTTGTTTTTTTTATCGTATAGATTTTTTTAAAAAGTGGCGATGGATTATAGCAATTCTACTTATTATTATGACAATTCTAGAAGTATATTATTTTGTCTCTTTTAGAAGAGGCGGCGCGAGTATTATTTTACTTCAAGTTACAGCCTCTTTAGTCGGTGTATCTTTTTTGCTTTTTTTTGCCTCTATTTTATATTTTATTTTAAGAATCCCTCTACATGTAATACCTTTTAGCGAATCAAGAAGAAGAGCTTTAAAATCCATTCTTGACGTTACTATCCTCATAGCCGCTTTTTCATGGATACTTAAAGGATTTGTCGGAGGCTTTAGCAAACCTATTAAAAGAAGCGTAGAGGTTAAACTCGCAAATTTAAAAGCGCCGTTGTCTATCGCTCAAATAACAGATGTGCATATCGGAAAAGTTTTAGGGCTTGAGTTTATGCAAGAAGTTGTAAAACTAACAAATGAACTTGACGCGGATATAGTCGTAATAACCGGCGATTTAGTGGATTTGACGCCAAAATATGCTAAAGATAAATTAAAACCTTTGAAAGATTTAAAGAGTCGTTTTGGAATTTATTATGTTTTGGGAAATCACGAGTATTTTAACGGCGACGTTGAAGAGGTGATAAAGCTTATCCAAAGCTTTGGCATAAAAGTATTGGAAAATGAGAGTGTGGTTGTAGCCGATAGGATAAATTTAGCTGGAATTTATGATTTGAGAGGCGAGAGATTTGGATATTTTAAACCCGATGTTGAAAAAGCTTTACAAAACATAGATAAAACTTTGCCAATAGTTTTACTCTCACATCAACCAAAAGTCGTACAAAAAATTTCAGATAATGTAGATTTGATAATTAGCGGACACACGCACGGCGGACAAATTTTTCCATTCGGATTGTTTGTATTGATTGACCAACCTTATCTTTACGGACTTTATCAACATAGCCAAAGAACACAGATTTTTGTAAGTTCAGGAGCGGGATATTGGGGACCGCCGTTGAGAGTTTTAGCGCCTTCGGAAATAGTAAAATTAGAATTAAAATAAAAAGAAGAGTAAATATGCGATACGCTACGAATATTTTTTCAAGGATTTTCGGTTTTTTGGCAGCAAAACGTTTCCCAAAAAAAATACAAGCTTTTATCAATAAAAGTTATGTCAAATCATTCAGTATAGATATGAGAGAGTTTAATAAACCGCAAAGTTATGAAAGCCTAAACACTCTTTTTACAAGAAGTTTTAAAGTTATGCGGGATGTTGTAAAAGACGACAAAGCGCTTATTAGCATGTGCGATTCTTTGATTAGCGAGGAGGGCACAATAAAACGCAATGATTTTACCGCTTTGCAAATCAAAGGTTCGCCGTATTGCGTAAACTCGTTGCTCGGGGATTTTATCCTTGCAAAAGAGAAAAAAAAACTTGAAGGCGGAATATTTATCAACCTATATCTATCACCTGCCGATTATCATCGCTATCACTCTCCGTGCTATATGAAAATCATCAAAGCTGTTCATATTTCCGGCAAGTTGTATCCTGTAAATTTTAAGTGGTTAAATAAAAAAGCTGGGATTTTTACGGAAAATGAGAGGGTGATTTTGGAGTGCGAAACAGAAGATAAGGATAAATTTTTCTTAATTTTTGTAGGTGCGCTTAATGTGGGAAAAATGAGATTTTATTTTGACGAAAACATTTGTACAAATCTCAAAGAGGATAGTCAAACTCTCTACATGTATGAAGATTTATATGTATCGCAAGGCGACGAACTTGGTTTTTTTGAAATGGGTTCAACCGTTGTGTTTTTGGGTGAAAGCGGAGTTTTTAAATCACTTGTAAAACGTGATACAAAAGTTAAATTTGGCGACAAAATTATACAAATAATCAAAAAATAATCAAATTAAGGCTTGTCAACAAAAAACTAATCTCTATAGTTTTTCCAGACAGCCTTTATTGCAATTCTACCTCGCAATTACGAAACCCTCATAATTATATTGTTAATTTGTCTCATTGAGTTTTGATATCTAAATTTTGTGGGGGGGGGGGGGGGTGGAAAACTGCTGCTAAATTCTTCGCAGATTATTTCATCTTTGATATTTTTAAGCACTTGTCTACCCTGTACATTTTTTATTTTTAGGACAATTTCTCCTTTTTTGTTTATAAAAACGTGTTGTTTTTTTATGTATGCTTCCGCCAACATGTGAGAACCGAAAAACGAACGCGCCTCATCAAATATCGGTTCAATCGCCCATTCGCCTTTTCTATTGATAAAACCGCATTTTTTATCAATCATAACATTAGCCAAGTCATTATTGTCGAATGAGTGAGCTTTGCTGAATTTCAAATCTATCAAAATATTCATATTTTTATCAATATAACCGTATTTTTTTCCCAATCTTACCATTATAAACGGCTCATGGTCGTCATAACAGACTTGGTCAAATTTTAATTCTGAAACTACATTTCCATTTAAGTCTATAAAATTCCATTTATTATTTTCAACAGCTGCCAATCCACTTGACATAAAAGGTTTTGAATCTTTATATTTTGGGCTTATAACTATTTCACCCGTTTTGTTTATAAATCCCCACTTTTTTCCTATCATAACTTGAGCTAATCCGCCGCTTGAAAACCAAAAAGCATGCTCAAATTTCAAATCTATAACTATGTCGCCTTGCTCGTTAATGAAGCCATATTTGCCATTTAATTCAACTGGAGCAAGTCCTTCGCTAAATAATCCTATGGATTTAAATTTTGGTTTTAATATCCATTTGCCTTGTTTGTCGATAAGTCCTTTGCCTCCAAAACACTCTGCGGAAGCTACCATAATGCTACTTTTGTTAAATTCTTGAATATGGCTAAATTTCGGTTCCGTAACCCATTCGCCTTTTTTGTTTATTATTCCATAATTTAAAAAATCCATGCTGGCAGTTGCTAATCCGTTTTTGAGATTATATAAAGAACAAAATTTCGGTTCCGCAACCCATTCGCCCTTTTTGTTTATTACGCCATATTTGGAGCCTAAAGACACTATAGCTGTTTCGTCTTCGTCAAAAGGATATGCATTAGTAAATTTTGGTTCTATTGCCACTTGAGCATTTTCATTTAAATAACCGTCTTTGAAACCCAATCTAAAGGGTTGTAATATATGTGACATGTAAATCTTTTCTCCTTGTTTTTAATAATTATTTTGTTTAAAAATCTAAAACAGATCTGTTTTCAGATAGTTTTATGGCCTCTTTTACGGCGTTAATGTAGCTTTTTATAGAAAGATTTTTATTTTTGTACGCTATGTCAAAAGCTGTTCCGTGGTCTACTGAAGTGCGGATTAGCGGAAGTCCTAATGTTACATTAATGCTTTCTTCGAAATATAAAGCTTTCAATGGTATTAATCCTTGGTCATGATACATGCAGACAAAATGACGGCATCTTTCAAGACTTTTTTGTGTAAAAGCGGTGTCCGGCACAAGAGGACCGAAAAATATATTTTTGCCAAGCTCATCGTTGGCTTTATTTATCGCTTTTATTATTTTTATCTCTTCATCTCCCAATATTCCGCCGTCTCCGGCGTGTGGATTTAGTCCTAAAACGCCGATATTTTCTATCATGAGAGATTCATAAGTTTTTATCAGAAATTTTGTCAATAATTTGCTTTTTATATGTTCATTTATCTCCTTAAAAGGTATATGATGGGTAAAAAGTATCGTAAAAAGATTGTCGCATCCGAGCATCATTATAGCTTTTTTATCAAGCATGTCTTCAAGAGCGTCGGTATGTCCTTTGTAGATGATATCGGCTTTATTCCAAGCTTCTTTGTTTATTGGAAGCGTAACTACGGCATCCGCGTTATTTGATTTTGTGAGAGCGACGGCAGTTACAAATGAATCAAACGAGGCTTTACCGGCTTTTTCGCTGACAACTCCAGGCATTATCTCAAAAAATTCCTCTGCGCATTCGACAGTTTTAAAATCCATAGGAACGCTAAGACCCAAAAGAGCCGCACCCCATTGGAGCATTGTTTCGTTTATGCAATACATAGGATCGCATAGGGCTTTTATCTCTTTATGCGCTCTTAGCGCTATCTCAAGCCCTATGCCGTTCAAATCTCCTACGCTTATTGCTATTTTTTTCATTCGGATACTTTTAGTTGCTCTTGCATTTTTGTTATTGCTTCTTCAAGTCCCCAAAATACACTTCTTGCAATAATACTTTGCCCGATATTTAACTCTTTTATCTCTTTTATTTCCGCTATATTTTTGACATTATAATAATTCAGTCCATGACCTGCGGCGACCAAAAGACCAAGTTTATCTGCTTCTGTAGCAGCGTTTATAAGCTCTTTTAAGGATTTTTCTAATAATACATGTAATTTTTCAGAGCTAAACTCGAGATTTTTTATAGAGTTGTGAGTATGGCGTAAATTCGTATAAAGCATAGCGTAGATATTTGCATATTTTCCGGTATGAAGTTCTATCCATTTTACGCCCAAGTCATTTGAGAGATTTACGATTTCTAAATTCGGGTCAATAAAAAACGAAACATCTACCCCTTCTTCTTTAAATCTTTTGCATGTAAGTTTTAATTTATCAAAGTATTTTTTTACATCCAATCCGCCTTCGGTAGTAACTTCTTCGCGTTTTTCAGGTACTAAAGTAATACGAGCAGGTTTTGCCTTTAAAGCTATACTTAACATTTCATCACTCAAAGAGCATTCCAAGTTTACAGGCATATAGGCTGTTTTTATTATCTCAAATAGATCTTCATCGTGAATGTGCCGCCTATCTTCACGCAAATGAATAGTTATCTGACTAACCGCGCATTTTTTTAGTATACAAAGAGCATCGAGCGGATTTGGGTCGTTTGTACGTCTTGCTTCTCTTAAATAAGCTATATGGTCTATATTAACCCCTAGCAACATTTTGCCTGCCTTGTTACAATAAATTAAACTCATCATTATAGCAAAATAATATCGTAAATTTATGGTAAATTTTTAACACATAAGAAATATTTTCTTATAAAAATTAATATGAATTAGCTTTTTCATTTCGAAACGAAACAATACATGTATAAAAAAGTTAAGATTGAAAATAAAATATAGGACGTTCAGTCTTTTTTTGTTATAATCTTTAATTTTATGCATTTTATCTGAATATTTGCAGGAGATATAATGGAGATAAGCGGTTCGCAGATGATCATTGAAGCATTGCGCAAAGAAGGTGTTGAGGTAGTCTTTGGCTATCCCGGCGGAGCAATGCTTAATATTTACGATGAGATTTACAAACAAAAATATTTTGAGCATATTTTGGCAAGACATGAACAAGCGGCGGTTCACGCTGCTGACGGATATGCCAGAGCTTCGGGAAAAACAGGCGTTGCGCTTGTTACAAGCGGTCCGGGCTTTACAAATGCTGTGACCGGACTTGCTACGGCTTATATGGATTCTACTCCTTTGGTTCTGATAAGCGCGCAAGTTGCCATTAGTATGATAGGTACGGACGCTTTTCAAGAGATTGATGCCGTCGGTATTTCGCGTCCGTGTGTTAAGCACAACTATCTTGTGAAAAACATAGTAGAATTGCCTCGCATACTGAAAGAGGCGTTTTATATAGCAAGTACGGGAAGACCGGGGCCTGTGCATATAGATGTGCCAAAAGACGTAACGGCAAGCATGGGAAAATTTATATATCCGAACGAAATAATTATGCAAACATATAAACCGACATACAAAGGAAATTCGCGTCAGATAAAAAAAGCAGTTGAAGCTATATCTATAGCAAAACGTCCTGTATTATATTTGGGCGGCGGAATAGTAAGTTCAAACGCTTCCGACACAATACGAGAATTTGTAAAATTAACACAAATTCCTTGTGTCGAGACTCTCATGGCAAGAGGTGTTTTGCAATATGATGATCCTTTGCTTCTTGGTATGGTAGGCATGCACGGAACTTATGCGGCGAATATGGCGATGAGCGAAGCTGATTTGATAATAGCTTTCGGCACGAGATTTGACGATAGAGTTACGGGAAAACTCAGCGAATTTGCCAAATATGCAAAAGTTATACATGTAGACATAGATCCAAGTTCTATAGGCAAACTTGTTGATATAGATTTTCCGATAGTCGGCGATGTAAAAAATGTAGCCGAAGCTATGATTGAGATATTGAAAGAAAAAATTGACGATAAAAGATATAAAGAGTGGCATGGCACGCTCAATCGCTACCGCAATGTTCATTCGCTAAAATATGAGGATTCCGATAAGGTTTTAAAACCGCAATGGATTATTGAGTATGTTGGTAAAACTCTTGGCGATAAGGCGATTATTACCACGGACGTAGGACAACATCAAATGTGGACGGCTCAATTTTATCCATTCACAAAAGCGCGTCAATTAGTAACAAGCGGCGGACTTGGCACTATGGGATTTGGTTTGCCTGCAGCTATGGGGGTAAAAAAAGCATTTCCCAATAAAGTTTCCATTAATTTTGTAGGAGACGGCGGTATTTTGATGAATATTCAAGAGCTTATGACTGCTGCTGTGTCAAATATTTCAGTCATCAATATTATCTTAAATAATAGATTTTTGGGAATGGTTCGCCAATGGCAAACATTTTTTTACGGCAAACGTTACTCGTCTACCGACTTAGATAAACAGCCGGATTTTGTAAAATTGGCTGAAAGCTTCGGCGGTGTAGGCTTTAAAGTCAAAACAAAGGATGAGTTTAAAGAAGCTTTAAAAAGCGCGTTAGAGATTAATAAAATTGTGATAATAGACGTTGAGGTAGATAGATTTGAGAATGTTTTACCTATGGTTCCCGCCGGCGGTTCGCTTTATAATATGATGTTAGAGTATAAGGATTGAGATATGGAAGAGATAAGACGCGTTATTTCCGTTATAGTTTCAAATGAACACGGTGTTTTGTCGCGAATTTCCGGACTTTTTGCGGGACGTGGCTACAATATAGATTCGCTGACGGTAGCTCCGATTCCAAATACAAATTTATCCCGATTTACTATAGTAACATTTGGAAGCGCCAAAGTGTTGGAACAGATAGTAAAACAGCTACATAAGTTGATTCCAACTTACAAAGTTATAGAATGCGGCGAATTTATTGAGAAAGAGATGGCACTTGTTAAAATTCCCTTGAATGAAAGATTTGACGGACTCGATGCTATGCTCAAGGCTTACAATGGTACGATAACAAACAGCGGCGAGGATTATATAGTCGTGATGGTAGCCGACGATACGACAAGAGTTGCAGGTTTTTTAAAAGCTGTTAAAAAATACAATCCGACCGATATAGTTAGAGGCGGTTCTGTTGCTATGGATATATAATGAAATTATCTGATATTTGCAAAAAACTCTCGCGCGATTATGAGGGAGAAGATAGGGAAATCGGCGGATTTCAGGCGATACAAGACGCTTTAGGCGAACATATAGTATATCTTGAAAATGAAAACTTTTTGGATAGTTTTAAAAACACAAAGGCCGGCGCTGCCATAGTTTTAGAAAAACACAAACAGTTTGCTCCAAAAGGCTGTTCTATTATCGTGAGCCAAAATCCGCACTTGGATATGGCGCTTTTAAGCGAGCTGTTTGCTTCTAAAGTCATTGGTTCTACGTCAAAACCGCCGCAAATTGACTCAAGCGCTGTCGTTATGCCAAATGTTTATATTGGAAACGGCGCTATTGTCAAAGCAAATGTTACCATCATGCATGGAGCATATATAGGCGAAAACGTTACGATAGAAGAGGGCACAATAATCTATCCCAATGCGGTCATTTATAACAATTGCATCATAGGTAAGAGATGTCATTTGTTAGCAAATTGTGTTATCGGTAGCGATGGCTTTGGATATGCGCACACAAAAGAGGGCGTACATGTAAAGATATATCATCTTGGAAATGTGATTTTGGAAGACGATGTGGAGATAGGAGCTTGTACGACAATCGATAGAGCGGTTTTTGGTTCAACTATCGTCAAAAAAGGCACAAAGATAGACAATCTTGTACAAATAGGACATAACTGCGAATTGGGCGAACATTGTATTATCGTTTCACAAACAGGACTCGCAGGCTCTTCCATACTTGGCAGAAATGTTGTTATGGGTGGACAGAGCGCTACTTCTGGACATTTGCGAGTAGGGGATTTTGCGGTTGTTGCCGCGCGCGGCGGCGTTAGTAAAACCCTTGAAGGCGGTAAAGTATACAGCGGCTTCCCGATAATGCTCCACAAAGAATGGCTTAAAGCGCAGGCAAAACTTGCGCGTTTTTTCAAAGAAAAAAAGATTTAAATCTTACATGTAAGGGTGAGATTGTGAACAGAGTGAAGCTAAAATAAAGTTTATAATTTTAGCTTCACCCTTTTTTTACTGCGATAATTTAAATAAAATCATTAGATATCAAAAAAGTTGAAGCATTTTTTAAAGCGATAAAGTTTGCAAAGCTATAATGCTGCCAAGTCAAACTATAATAATTTGAGTTAAATATCCAACTTGCAATCCGATTATAGTACCATAAGAGCGTTTGAAACCATAATTGAGGGCGGCTATTTACATCCTACTAAGCGTGATAGCCGCATGTTGCTTTACATGTGTGGATTTAATATACAATTTATCTAGTCCGTTAGTAAGTCTCTACGTGCTATATTGCTTTACATATAAGAATTTTAATTTACCGATGAAAGTTTGAAAAGCGGTTTATACAATTTTATGTTATATATACATATATAACCATACATGCAGTCTAAAATGCATTTTTGTATGACATTATGCATAAAAAAATGAAAAGTTTTGCTTCGATGTACCATAATCAAAATTAATGCTCCATTGATTTGTATTCAATAGCCAATAAATATATAAATAGCGTAAAGAGCAAATTTTAAATTGCACTTTTAGATTAGAATCGTACCCCAACAAAATAACATCTTGCATTTACAGCAGATTTATCGTGTCTGTAAAAGTTGCTATGATAAAAAAGAACTCTTGTGAGAGATTTGTACTATTGTAGTTGTGCTGAATGTTACGATATCCACTGAAATAGACAAAGTTTTATACGAAATGTTTTCAAAGAATGAGCATCCTTATTTTTTGGCTTTTTAAGATAAAAGTATCATGGTTTTCAAATAAAATTGGTTCGCATTTCATTTGTCGATTTATGAATTTGTCAAATATGAAATCGCTTAAAAATATATGTAACAAATTCATTTTCTTATACATGTAGTCTTTACCTTAATAAAATTTTATCAAATATGCCAATTCCGTCAACAAGAATTTATAATTTGTGTTAAGTTAAAGCATAAATAGTGAGATGTTTTAAGCCAATTTTTCGCGCAAGTTATGCTTTTTGTCGATTTTGTACTTTAAGGGTAAAAATCTTAGAGAATTTTGTAAAACTTTTCATTTTTGAATTCGACTATTTTCAAAAAAATAGTATCTTGATAATTTTGTCAATATATTTTTTATATTTTTGGGTTTTTAGAGCTTTTTATTGCAAAAAATTAATTGTGACATAAAAAATAGGACGGATTGAAACAAGTGATTTAAGCAAAAAAATTGAGTTTAAAAAACGTTATTTTACTTTTCCGCCGGATATCCATGCTTTTTTATAGTATGATTCGTCAAGAGAGCTTACAATAACGCCTTTTGAAGTACTAGCATGTACAAATTTGTTATTTTTCAGATATATTCCCACGTGATTTGGGATTTTTTTATTTCCATTGCCTGTTCTAAAAAAAACCAAATCCCCCTCATTTAGTTTTGAACGTTCTGTTTTAACAATATTTTTTTTAAATATGTCGGCTGTTGAGCGATTTAAGACTTTTTTGTAAACGTCTTTATAAATAATATTTACAAAACCGGAGCAATCGACTCCTTTTTTGGAGTTTCCGCCGATTTTATATGGAGTTTTAAGCCATTTAGAAGTTATATCGTATAATTTTAAATTGTCATTTTGCGTGATTTTCAGACTAAATCGCTGTGATAAATCATTGTTTTGGGCAAGATTGTCGGCATTTGAATGAACATTTTTTATTCCGCAAGCGTTAAATATGAAAATACATACAACATAAAGCGCGAAAAATTTTTTCACTCAATTTTCTTTTGTTAAAATATTATGCTATTAATATATCACAAATTAAAATATTTTACAAAACAGAAGTATTAAAGCGAAAACTGCACATATAAAATAATATGTAAAAACTACTCTTAAGCACGACAATATAGCACTTATATAATAAGTTGGAATGATTTAAATTTTGGATAAAAGTGCGTTCGTACATGTGAAGGTTTGTTATTTATTGCGAGAATGTCACTAAAATATCTATTTTTTGTCTTAAAATATACAAAGAATCAATCATAAAAAATTTGATACTAAAAGCGCAACATGCCTATCATATACAGTATTACCACGCATTATATTATTATTTTATAATATATATTATTTTGACTATAAAAAGTCTTTAAAAATTATCCTTAAAGTCAGTAGAGTAAGCCACCTCTTTTTGTGTATCCAATTCCGTCAGCCTTGACATTAACGCCGCTTTTATTTCCTCATAAGCATCACTGCCCAATACCAGTCTCAATGGAGCATCTCCCCCGTCAACACACTGAATAATTGTTTTTGCCATTTTCTGCGGATCACCAATAATCATGCTCGTATCTTTCGTGTCATGAATTTGTTGATGAAGTTTTTTGAAACTTCTCGCGGGTTGATCGTTGTATATATCCAGTTCCTGTCCGAACATGCCGTTATCGGCAAAAAATCCGGTGCGAATTCCGCCTGGTTCTACCAGTGTGAGTTTTATATTAAAGGGAGCGACTTCTTTCGCCAATGTTTCAAATAGTCCTTCAACCGCCCATTTGGAAGCGCTGTATAATCCTTGACCCGGATTGGAGAGATG
>JAIRXG010000015.1 GCA_031268335.1 Campylobacteraceae bacterium | reverse complement strand
TATTTTGCAAATTTACATTTTACAAATCCAAAACAAAGGAGCATCAATGCAAAATTTGCAAATAGTTGACGAAGCAAATGCTTTGTTTTTAGGAAAATTTAAGAAATTTTCTTCTCTCTCTTAGTTGCCTCTTAGGCTTTCTTCTGATTTTTATCTTAACAGGTTGCGGCGAAGACGAAAATAGTGATAGTGCCGGCAACAACGGCGGCAGTTGCGAAACGTTTATAGAGATACAAACCGAATCAGACTTGAATAATATCCGTAACAATCTATCGTGCAATTATATCTTACTCAACGATATAACTTTAACAAGCGCAACGTTAGACGAAACGGAGGGTTGGATGCCTATAGGCGATGATACAAATACTTTTACAGGCATTTTTGACGGCAACGGACACAAAATCAGCGGATTATGGATAAACAGACCCTCAACCGATAGTGTCGGACTTTTCGGATATATACGAGATGCTCAGATAAAAAATCTCGGAGTTGAGATAGATAGTTCAAAAGGCAGAGTGAAAGGTGACCAAAATGTTGGCGGTATGGCGGGATATGTTGATTTCAGTAACATCACAAACAGTTATGTAATAGGAGATGTTAGCGGAGATTATTATGTTGGCGGTATCGTTGGAGGGGTTTATAGTAGTAGCATCGCAAATAGCTATACGGTAGGAAATATCAGTGGAGGCGAACGATATATTGGTGGTATTGCAGGAAGTGTTAGTTACTACAGTAGTATCACAGATAGCCACTCAATAGGAGATATCAGCGGAAATGGCGATGTCGGTGGTATCGCGGGAATTGTTTATTACGGTGATATCATCATAAACAGTTACTCAACAGGAAATGTCAGTGGTAATTTTTTTATCGGTGGTATTGCAGGAAGTGTTAGTTACTACAGTAGTATCACAGATAGCCACTCAATAGGAGATATCAGCGGAAATGGTAATTTTGTCGAGGGAAGTGATGATTATGTCGGTGGCATAGCGGGAATTGTTGATTATGGTAGCAGTATTACAAACAGTTACTCAATAGGAAATATCAGTGGAAATGATGATTTTATTGGTGGTATTGCAGGAGGTGTTTATAGCAGTAATATCTCAAACAGTTATTCAATAGGAAATATCAGTGGAGGAGACACTTTTGTCGGCGGTATTGCGGGAGGTATTGAATACGGCACTATCACAAACAGTTACTCAATAGGAAATATCAGCGGAGGTGGCGGTCTTGTCGGTGGTATCGCGGGACGTGTCAGGTCCAGCATCATCATAAATAATTACTCAGTAGGAAATATTAGTGATGGTTATGATGTCGGCGGTATCGCGGGAGTGGTTGAATTAGGTACAGTCCAATACAACGCCGCGATAAACCCCTCAATCAACGGCAATTACAATGTAAATCGCGTAGTCGGTTTAAACGACGTCGGCACAGCATCCGACAATTTCGCGTTAGATTCTATGCTTGTAAACGGTGCTACCGTATCGGATGACACCGATAATGGAGAGGGCAAATCGCTTGAAGACCTCAAACTCCAATCAACTTATGAAAGTTTAGGTTGGTTATTTGGAGACGATAATGCAAATCCTTGGAAAATAGACGCAAATAAAAACAATGGATTTCCGTATTTTTATTGGCAAGAGTAGAGTAATAACGTCATTGCGAGGAGCTTGCGACGAAGCAATCCATTGTATTTTATTCTGGGTTGCTTCACTTACGTTCGCAATGACGGACATAAAGTAAAAACAATAGTTTTCCGTATCTTTATTGGCTAACTTACATTAGAGAAATTTTTCTTATCGCATATAGTTTTTTATGCGTTACATGTAAGAAAATTTCTATTAACCGCACGCACTTATTTTTAATGAAAGGATATTTTATTTTGCAGCGAAATGGTTGGAGCATTTAAATCTTGCCAATCTTTCACAACTCCTCTAAGCCCAATGTTTTTATACCGTTTAGCTCAAGCAATTTTGTTGCTTCGTCAAACTTATCATCGTTTATCTTGAAGACAAAAATGCCGTCGTTTTTTTCATTCACCGTATATGTGTAACGTATGTCAATATTTGCTTTGTTGAAGATCTTTACCACGTTATTGAAACTGCCGACTTGATTTGTTATACGCACTCCTATCACTTTGTTTGTTTGCGCCATAAAACCGTTTTTTATAAGTAGGTTTTTCGCTTTTTCCGTCTCTTTGGTGAGAAGTCTTAAAATACCAAACTCGCTGCTATCGGATAAAGATATTGATAAAAGCGATATACCCTCTTTTTGCAAAAGCGAGGTTATGGAGTAGAGTTCACCGACACGGTTTTCTATGAAAATTGATAATTGTTCAAGATAATCTGTTTTGTTCACTGCTTTTCCTTTCATCTATGACGCGTACCGATTTTCCTTCGCTGCGTTCTATGGATTTTGGCGCGATAAGTTTTACTTCCACGTTGATATAAAGATTGTTCAAAAGCGCTTTGGCAACTTTTGATTTTATATTTTCCAAACGCGCCACATCGTCTGTCATAATACTTTCGTCTACTTCTATATCAATCTCAAGTTTGTCAAGATAGCCTTTTTTCTTGGCTATGATTTGATAATGCAGAGTTATTCCCTCTATAGTTGAGAGTACATGTTCTATTTGCGAAGGAAATACATTTACTCCGCCGATTAATAACATATCGTCGCTGCGTCCTATGATGCTCTCTATTCTTGCCGTCGTCCGTCCGCACTTGCATGGGATTTTGGTAATTGAAGTGATATCGCCGGTTCTGTATCGTATGAGCGGTAAAGCTTGTTTGGTCAATGTGGTTACGACAAGCTCGCCTCTTTCGCCTTCAGGCAAAACTTCCAATGTTTCGGGGTCTATTATCTCAGGATAAAAATGATCTTCTTGAAAGTGCAGAAGCTTTGAGTATTTGCAGTTGCAAGCGACTCCCGGACCTATTATTTCACTCATGCCGTAAATTTCGTGATAATCTATCCCCCACACGTTAGCTATCTCTTGTTTCATACCGATACTTGTGGGCTCTGCGCCGAAAAATCCAACTTTGAGTTTGAAATCTTTTTTGATGTCATACCCTTCATTTTTTGCAACTTCCGCCAAATGCAAAGCAAAAGAAGGCGTTGCCGTGAGCGCTGTAGCCCCGAAATCTTTCAGCAATAAAAGTTGTCTGGAGGTAAATCCGGTTGAACTTGGAATGACTGCTACTTTCATCTTTTCAGCTGCTGCATGAAACCCAAGACCTCCGGTAAAAAGTCCGTATCCGTGTGAATTTTGCATAATATCTTGCGACGTAACGCCGCCCATTGTAAAGGCTCTTGCCATCACTTCCGCCCAAATATTCATATCTGCTTCCGTGTAGCCTACAACGGTTGGTTTCCCGGTCGTGCCGCTGGAACTATGGATTCTTACAATCTCTCCCATAGGTACGGCAAACATCCCGTAAGGATAATTATCGCGCAAATCCTTTTTACATGTAAACGGTAATTTTTTCAAATCGTCTACGGATTTTATAGCGTCCGGAGTTATTTTTGCCTCGTCAAACTTTTGCTTATAAAAAGGCACAAGATAATAAACTCTCTTAACTATCTCGCCCAAACGCATATTTTGTAAAGAGCGCATATCGCCTTTTGAGAGCGTCTCCTCTTTTGACCAAATCATAATAATCCTTGAGTTAAAATAGTGCAAAGACGAATTTTAGCGTATTTGAGCTAAAATCGTATTTTTTTATCAAATATTAAAGAGAGTTTTTATTATTTTTTAGCGACAATTTAACTTTATATCTAAATTAAAGGCGAATGATGAATAATTTTGATTTCGGTGTTAGTCTATCTTTGTATTTATCTGTTGCAAGTTTGATTTTATGCATTGTTTACGGGCTTTTTTATTGGAATAAAGATGCCGACGAAAAAGAGGTTAAAGGCACAAAACAATGGGAAAAAGACGAACAAAAGATAAATGAGGAGTTATAAGTGGGCGTTTTAGAAAATGTATTTATTATTATCTATCTGGCGGTTATAGGTTATCTTGGCTTTGTCGGCTATAAACAGACAAAAACTTCTACGGATTATCTTTTGGCGGGGCGCAATACGCATCCTGTCGTTATGTCTTTAAGCTATGGCGCTACATTTATCTCAACTTCGGCGATTGTAGGCTTTAGCGGCGTGGCGGCATGGTTGGGCAGTTCGCTTATATGGCTTGCATTTGCAAATCTTTTTGTCGGAATTTTCATAGCTTTTGTATTATTCGGGGACAGAACGCGCAAGATGGGTATCAAACTCGGTGCACACACGTTTCCGGAGTTTTTGGGTAAAAGATTTAATTCAAAATTTATCCAGATATTCGGGGGCTTGATAATAGCTGTTTTTATGCCGCTTTACGCCTCTGCCGTACTTATTGGCGGAACACATTTTATAGCTTCGTATTTTAATGCAGATTATCATCTCTCTCTTTTGGTTTTTTCAATAATTATAACAGGATATGTGATAGTCGGCGGCTTGAAAGGCGTTATGCTCACAGACGCTTTGCAAGGAGCTATTATGTTTATCGCTATAATAATTTTAGTGGTATTTGCATTTGACGCTCTGGGCGGATTTAACGAATCTTTAAATAAATTTGACGAAGTTTGGCAATCCACAGTCGTACCGCTTGAAAGCGTTCAGCTTGGAGATTTACAGCCGGGCTCTGCCAATTTTTTAGTAAAAGTCTCAACTATCTGGGGTTTTGAAGGTTGGAATAAGATGCCCGTGTTTTTTAGCGAAGGGTGGCTTTTTATCGTTACGTCATTGATTTTAGGCGTTGGAATCGGCGTTTTGGCTCAACCGCAGCTTATTGTAAGATTTATGACCGTTAGAAGTAAGCAAGAGTTAAATAGAGGAGTTTTAATAGGCGGCATATTTATCTTTGGCGTCATGGGAATAATTTATCTTATAGGCGCGTTGACAAATGTGTGGTTTTATGAATACAACGGCGGTAGGAATGCTTTACAAAGCGCTGGGGGCGTAGAACAGGTAATGCCGCTTTTTATTACTATGGCGATGCCTAAATGGTTTTCATTTGTATTTTTATTTGCTCTTATTTCGGCTGCTATGAGTACGCTCTCTTCGCAGTTTCATACGATGGGAACAGCGATAGGACGTGATATTTACGAACAGATTTTTAAAAGCAATAAAAACTCTATGTTTATCACGAGAATAGGCGTTGTTGTGATGATACTTTTTGCCGTTGTTTTATCTTATGTTTTTGATAAGCAGCCGGCGATTATAGCGCGAAGTACGGCTATATTTTTTGCTCTTTGCGCTAGCGTATTTTTGCCGACATATATTGGCGCTATATTTTGGCGTAAAATTACAAAAACAGGAGCTATAGCCTCTATGTTTGTGGGATTTATAACTTCAAGTTTTTGGTTATTGTTCGTGCATTTTCAAGAGGCAAAAGCTCTTGGATTTTGCAAAGCTATATTTGGAGCAGATTCAATTTTCAGCGGTAAAATCATCTTTGTAGACGCTATGATTTTCGCTTTGCCTTTGTCTGTTTTGACGGTGATAATTGTCTCGCTTTTTACAAAAGGCGCTGAAAATTTAGCAAAAAAAAGTTTTTGATTGCAGATAAAATAGCCAAAATGCAAAAACTGAAGTTTTTATACATGTACAGATTGAAAAATATATCAGATTAATAAACAGATAGTATAATTTTTAAAATTTTTTTCAAAAAGAGTTAAGTTATGAAAAATGTATATTTTCTCATTTTCGCAGTTGTTTCATTGGCGTGGAGCGAAGAGTCTTATGTTGCAAAAAAATATAATGACATAAGAAGCGGTTTTTATCTGGAAACAGGTTTTAATTTTGCCGACAATAAAGACAAAACAATAGGCAAAACTCAAAGCGCAAAAGAACTTACGGGTGAGAGAAAAAATATAAACGAACTTGATTTTGGGTTTTATAAATATGATGATAAAATCGGCGTTAAAGCGTACGGCTCTTTATGGTTTGGAAACGCAGACCAATACGGCGTAGGTTTTGGTTTGGAGGGCAAATATAGATTTCTGCCCTCTATCCCTGTTTCGTTTGTTTTTGGGTTTGATGAAAAAGTCGGCATTAGCGACGATGTGTTTGAAAGCAGAAACGTTACTATTTCGGCTATAAATGGCTGCGCTAATACAATGATATATTTTACGGACGATACAAGGTTCGACAGTACTGCGCTTAAATTTGGATTTGAAATTGATATATCAAAACGTTTCGCTGTAAATGTTGTTTACATGCCAAGGTGGGATAGCTATAAAGTCAAATATAGAGAAACCGGAGCTTCTATTTTTTGGAGAGAGCGCGAAACTTCGTGGCACGAATTTCATAGTTCCGTAAGAGCGGGGTTTGCGGTATATTTTTAACCCGCGTCTATAAGTTGTTGGTATTTTTAGCGATTTTATGCAAATTATTATTACATGCAAGTATTTTTTGTAATGAGATTATCTACATACAGGCTTAGTTTATATTGTTATAAGAATTTTCAATATTCAAAACAAAAATGCTTTTGTCGTTTTCGTGTCTGTACTTAGTTGTGATATCGTGAATATCAAAAATGTTTAGCGATATAAAAAGGCCAAATCCAAATCCGCGCGACTCTTTTTGTTTTTTGCCTTGCATAAAAAATGGTTTTCTGTACTCTTCAAGCGAAAATTCCAAAGGTTTTCCGATGTTTGAGATGATTATTTCTTTCTCTTTTGCACTTATGCAAGCCTTTTTATCGTCACTATATAAAAGAGCGTTATCTAAAAGATTTTTTATAGCAGTCGCCAACAAATCAAAATCGGCGTAAATTTTTTGTTCCCCAACCTCTACATATATGCCTTGCGCATTTTCACCTAAAATATCAAGCGCATGATCTATGATATCTCGTAAAAAATAGTCGTCTTTATCAAGTTTTAATTCTCCTGTGCCAAGCTGTTCTATACGTGTAAATTCGTTGAGAAGATTTTCTTGCCTTATGAAAACTTTACTCAAAATTTTGTGATAAGGACTGGTAGAGTCAATCATCTCCAAAGAGAGTTTGCCCCTCATTATCGGGGTTTTAAATTCGTGCATTACGTTTCTTAAAAATAGTTGTCTAGCCTCTCTTAGCGCGCGTATTTTTTTAACGGCAGCGTCAAATTCGTTAGCTACTTCGGCTATTTCGTCATTGCCTTTTATTTTGCAGTCTATGTCATCATTGCCTTCGGAAAACTCTTTTATGCGTTCTCTTAAAATGCGAAGAGGTTTTATACTTTTTAATATCGCAAAATATAGTAAAAACAACAATGTCGTCATAAAAATAAAAAGAGTGTAAGCCAAAATATTATTTTGCTCAAATGTGGCGATCTTGAAAAGTACAGGATTGTTATTTATATATATAAGCGCGTAGAAACTTGACTTGTGTTCGATAACATCCGGCTTCAAAAGAGCAGTCGGAAATTTTGTTTTTTCATTGTATTTGTGCATATGTTTTTTGTATTGTCTTAAAATACTTTCCGCCGTTTCTTCATCTTCAAGTTGTTCAAATCCATTGTTTTTCAAATCTTCCAAATCAAGTTTTTCCGTTCTCGTATCGTATGCGCTTGAAATGGACGCGTATACAAAACGTCTTACTTGTTTGTCTGCGTCAAACTCTTTTTTGAAAAATACAAATGCTACGATTAAAATAACGCCTATCATAGCGAAAGAAAAAAGAAGTGAAATTTTAGTTTTTAATGAAATTCTCATGCATTAAGCCTGTAGCCTATTCCTCTTATGGAGTGTAGAAATTGCGGATTTTTAGAGTTATCGTTCAATTTTGACCTAATCCTGCTGACAAGCACATCAAGACTTCTGCTTTCGTTTTCATCTCCCAAAGATGGTGCTAAACGTATCAAATCACGTCTTGAAACTACGCAACCGACGCGCTCGATTAATGTTGAGAGTACTTCGTATTCGGCTTGCGTAAGTTTTAAAACCTCGCCTTTAAAAATTATAGTTCTAGCATCAGCGTTTAAAATAAAATTGCTCTCTTTTTCGGTTGTTTTGTAACTTGCCTTGTAGCGTCTGATAATACTCATAATTCTTGCATATAACTCTTTTGGTTCATACGGCTTTGGTAAATAGTCATCAGCGCCCAAACCAAGACCTATTATTTTATCTTCAACGTCGCTTCTAGCAGATGAGATGATGATAGGTATGTCGCTTCTTTCTCGCACCTCTTTGCAAATGTCAAGTCCGTCAAGTCCGGGAAGCGATAGATCAAGTATCAAAAGGTCGTATTTGTGTATATTAAGCGCGCTTATTCCCAAAAACGGATCTGCGTAATTTGTAACATCAAGATTGTATTGCTTTAAAAAATTGCTAAGAAGATATGCTAACTCTTCATCGTCTTCAATCATTATAATTGACAGATTTTCCATAAATTTACCTCTTTTAATAGCAAATATAATACATCAAAAAACAATAATAGTGTGTTAATACGGCTCTTTTGTAAAATCAAATGAGTCTACTTTTTATAAATTCGCAATTTCCAAATCCGCTCAAAGCGTTTACATGTCCCGCGTTATGCAAGATAGTGTGTTTTGCTTTCAATAATAAAGAGAGTTTTTTAGCTTCATCATTTGAGAGATACTCGTCATTATCCGAAGTTATCAAAAAACACTCTTGCGCCGCATTTGCAAATCTTGTCAAAGGGTAAAAACTTTTTAGCTCCTCTATCGGTCTCCAAGGACTTGGCGGAGCTACTAAAAAAAGTTTCTCACTTATTTTTTCGGTGCGAAGATACGCTATGCAGCCTATGGAGTGGCAAATGACGATATCGGGGTTGAGAGCATTGTGAATTTGCATTATAGCTTCTTTCCACTCTTCAAAGATAGGCACATTTTTATTTGGTAAAGAGGGAAAGGCTACTATATGGTTTTCAAGAACCAATTCTTGAGCCAATTTAGCTTGCCAATGAGGAAAGTCGCTGCCGCCCCAACCGTGAATTATTAAAATTTTTTTCATCGCATTATCTATTTAAAAGTCTCTTTTCCTCAACGATTAAAGGGGTGCTTTCAAGTCCTAACTTCAAATATTTTTGACGTAGTTCGTCCATATTTTTGATTTTGTCTTCGCTCACTTTTCGCGTTATAGCAGCATTTTCATCATAATATTTTCTTAATACGGCCATTTTTTGGTTATCGGTTTTAGCTTTTGCCGTCTCTTCATAGATTAACGCGCTTTTTTCAAGAGCGCTTAGTTCTCGAAATGATGTCAAAATGATTTTAACGCTATTTGTTTTAAGCCTATTTTCTATATTTGCAAGTTCTTGACGGCAATACGGACATTCGGGGTCGGACAAAATAACAAGAGAGGGTTTTTTGCTGTCTCCTAAAAAGACAATGTTGTTTTTTGTCTCATTTTTGTAGATTTTAGCCAAATCGTCAAACAAAAGTTCATCGTCTATTTTTTGTCTTAAGGAGATATTATTTTTAACATCAACAGCTTCGGGAAAGATGAAGTCGCCCTTTATTAAGATATTTAATTTTTGAGAATCACGATTATCGCGATTTTCTTTTTTATATGGTTGCGAAATCTCTACCAAGGCAAATTCGAAGTCGGGATAATCCGGAACTTTTTGACGATTTTTAATAGTTATATTAAAATCCTCAAGTCCTGCTTGAGATTTAAAGTGATTTATAATTTGCTCGTTTGATATTGCTTGTAAAAAACCTAAAAATATGACGCTAAAGATTAAAATTTTCCTCATATTAAGCCCTTAACTTATAAAATGCGTTATTATACAATGTTTTTGAAAGGGTATAAGGTGGATGACAAAAAGGCACTATTGGCGGAAATAGCCTCTTTAATTGAGGCGAATACGAAGGATGATACTATCAATTTGGATATTATGGAATATATGAGCTTTGAAGAGATTACATCCATAAGAGATAGCTTAAAAAAGAGGAAAGAGAACAGAAAAGAGGAACAAAAAGGGTGGTATGACGAGTGGGTCGAAAAATGCGGAGTTTGAATATCTTGTTTGAAAAGGCTGCAATTTGAAATTAAAGTTTATAGGGACAAGCGATACGGCCGGAATCCCAGTTTATAGTTGTAATTGTACTGCATGTGAATTTTACAGAAAAGAGGGCAGGTTCAATTCACCGACTTGCGCTTACATCGAGCTTGACAACGGCGTTATTTTTATAGATAGCGGAAGCGATGAGTTTATCAAAATACGAGAGAGGAAAAAGCAGTTTGCGCAATTTCTAACTCATTTTCATGGCGACCATGCTTACGGGCTTTTACGATTGCGCCATAGCGCTGAAGACATACCGTGTTACCATCCTAAAGATGATAAAGGTTTTGCCGATGTTTTAAAACGTCCGCACGGATTTAAATTTTGTGAAAATAAACCTTTTGAATCTTTACATGTAAGAGGCTTGGAATTTACGCCTATACCGCTTATCCATTCGCGTCCCACACATGGTTATATGATAAAAACGCCAAATAAAAAAATCGCTTATCTTACGGATTGTTGCGCGCTGCCTGAAGAGAGTCTTGACTTTTTACAAAGGCATAACTTAAATGCCGTATTTATAGACGCAAATTATGATACGGATTATAACGAAGGTAAGCATTTGGATTTTAAAAAGGCTATAGAGATTATAGATAAAATAGGCAGCAGCGAAGGCTTTTTAATCCATCAAAGCCACTACAGCCTCTCTTATGTAATGAATAATAAATTGAGGTTAAAATATCCGTACATTTTTGAAAACTTTGAATACGAGATTTAATAGAAATAAATTTTATAGTTGTATTTAGCAGCAAATCTAACAAATCTGTAAGCAAAAAAACACTATCATTAACTCTTATAATTTTTCTAAATTAGGAGTAAATATGCAAATTAAGTTTAAACTATTTGCGACAGTTTTAGCTTGCGGGTTGTTTTTGGTTGGCTGCGGCGGCGGCGGAAGCAGCAGCGGTAGCGGAGTTGGAGATGGAGGCGAACAAGCTTTAGCTATCTCTTTTGATGATTTTGATAATACTTCTATATTCCCAGCATTTTCTCTTGGCGGCGTATCTGCAAATGTTTTTTTGGTAGAGAAAAGTAAGGCGTATAACATTACTCAAGCCGTGTTTGATGATTTTAATGCAACTGTTTTATCAGATTATAGTTATGATGTAAGTACTAATTGGTATACGCGTCCCGATGCAGAATCAAATATAACGTATAACGTTTATTACAACGGCACAGAAAGCACTTTACAATTATCGTTTTATAGCTTTTCAAATGTAACAAGCTTGACGGATAGCACTTATGAGGGAGAGTTTGGAGTTATTGACGGAAGCCTTACGAATGCTTTTGTATATGTAAGTTATGATAGTGATATATCATCAGAGTATGCCAATTATGCAATGAATAATGCAAAATTTTTGAAAAAACAAGGATTCAGCACTACTACTGTTGATGGTAAATATGTTAGTCAAAAATATAGTGTGGACGATTTATTTGTATATCAGTGGAGAGAGATAAGTAATTATTCATATCAACATATTATTTTTGTGAAATAACAACAAACAAAGTGGATTTTCCACTTTGTTTATTTTAATAAACTTCTTATCAAATAAGTTGCGGCAAAATAACTCGCAAGTCCTAAAAATACGGATGAGCCGATATATAAAAATGTTTTTAAAAATTCTCCTTTACTTACCAAAAAACCCGTATCCATCGCGAATGCCGAAAATGTTGTAAACGAGCCTAAAAAACCCGTTATAAAAAACAGTTTAACAGATAACGGCACATTGCCTTTCATGATGCAGTACTGCGCAAATATTCCTATCAAAAAGCAACCGATGATATTTACAACAATCGTATGGTATGGGAATGAGTCGATTTTGATAAAGTTAAACATAGCATGGCGTAAAAGTGCGCCTAAAACCGCGCCCAAAGCAATCGCAAAGTAACCCAACTTTAAAACCTTTGCCAAAAAGTTATATTAAAATCTAAGCGTAAAATATTTAAATTTGACGGTAAGTATAGCACATTTGCTTTTTAAACTTATGGTGGAGGATTTTAAGCGATATATTTTTGAATTTTTCAAAAAGCGCAACATTGCTTTACATGTATAAAAAATGTAAATTTGTTTTACATGCAACATTTGTGTAGGTTCGACTGAATGATAATTGCCTGTACTTTGACGATTATTGATTTAAACAACCTTTATTTCAGTTCGACAAAGCGCGCGATTTGAGGGACTTAACATAACATCATTTAAAAACAATTTTTGTTTTGGTTCAATTTGCAATTAGAAAATTTCCTCAAAAGCGAAGCGAATTTCAATACCGCAAAGTTGTTTACATGTAGGCTAAAATGTGATAGTAAATATAATAACGCCTTTATCGTATGCGGCAGATATGTCTCCTTTATGAACTTTTACTATAGATTTTACTATAGCCAGTCCTATACCGCTTCCGCCGCTTTTTCTGTTTCTTGCGCTTTGGATTCTGTAAAAACGGTCAAAAAGCCTGTCTATATTTTCTTTTAAAATTGGCGTTTGCGTTTTATTGGAAATTTGCAAAGTTTTTTTATTTTTTAAAAGCGTTATGGATATGACGCTGTTTTTTTCGGCGTAATATATGGCATTTGAGATGAGATTGACGATAGCGCGTCTTATCATCTCTTTGTTGCCGATTATCTTAAAAGTATCTCCTTGTGTCAAAAGCGCGACATTTTTCTCTTCGGCAAGTATGCTAAAATACTCAACCGTCTTTGAAACCTCTTCGGCTAAATCAACCTCGTCTTTTAAAATAGCTTCTCTTTCACATGTAGATAAAAACAGCATATCGTTTATCATTTTGGACATTCGCTCAAGTTCTTCAAGGTTTGAATACAGTATTTCTTTATACTCGTCTGTTTTTCTCGTTTGACTCAAGATTATTTGAGTTTGCGTTATGAGGCTGCTTATGGGCGTGCGAAGTTCATGGGCTATATCGGCTGAAAAATTTGATTGTCTTTCAAAAACGTCTTCAATATTTTCTATCATTTTGTTAAAAGATATTATCAAACTTTTTAATTCGCTTACGGCATGTTTTTCGTTAAGCCTCGTATTAAGACGTTCCGTCGTAATTTCTTGTATTTTTTTGCTGATGGTTTTTACCGGTTTGAAACCAAAATAGATAACCAAAAAAGAGGTTATAACCGTTATAAAACAGGCTATCAATGTTGCAAACCACAAGCTCGCTCTAAAATAGTGAATATAATGTTGGTGAAAATCTATATTCATTCCGACGGTCATTTTTGTTACATGTTCATTATTTTGAATAACTGATGTTAGTATGCGGTAATAATTTTCGCGCGTTTCCCATACTTGAAGTTTTTCATCTTGCAAAAGTCTGTTTTTTGTTATAAGCGCAATTAAATCGCCGTTGTCGCTTTCCGACATGTAGACCATCTTGCCGTATTTGTCTTCAAGATAGATAAATACATTCGGATGAGCCAAAAGTATGGGTGCAAAAGAGGTTTCTAACGTTGATGTGTTATGCGTAAATTCCAGATTGTTTTGTACGGATTTTGAGACAAGTTCCAATTCATACATGTCCATTTCCGTGAAGTGAACTTTGACCGTATATTCGATATAAAGTCCGAAAAATAAAAAAATCAAAACGGTAGCAAAACTTACCGCTGCCATTAGCCGTAAGATTAACGATTTGGGATTTAAAAATTTCAACATAACTATCTTAGTTCCAATATATATCCCATTCCGCGCACGGTATGTATCAGTTTTGTATCAAAACCGCTGTCTATTTTATTTCTAAGTCTTTTTACCATAGTGTCTATCACATTTCTATCGCTGTCAAAATTTATATCCCATACGCTCGAGGCTATCAGCGATCTTGTAACGACTTCGCCTTTGTATGAGAGTAAAAATTCAAGCAGTAAAAACTCTTTGTTTGTCAAATCTATCTTTTTTTCGCCTCTATTGACAACTCTTTTTATTAAATCCACAGACAAATCGCCTATTTCAATTTTTGTAGGTTTTATATCTTTGTTTTTGCGTCTAAGCAGACTTCGCACTCTTGCCAAAAGTTCGGCAAAATCAAACGGTTTTGCGATATAATCGTCCGCTCCTGTGTCCAAGCCTCTTACCTTGTCTTGCGTTTTATCTAAAGCGCTGAGAAGTAAAATTGGGGTTAGAATATTTTCTTTTCGTATGATTTGTATGAGTTTTAATCCATCGATAAAAGGGAGCATAATATCTAAAATTATCAAGTCGTATTTTTCCGTAAGCGCCAAATGCTGCCCGTCCAATCCATCCGTCGCAACGTCTACTACAAATCCCGCTTCAATCAATCCTTGTTTTAAGTAATTGCCGAGCTTTACCTCATCTTCTACTACTAATAGCTTCATGGATATCCCCCTTGAAACATCAAATATAAATTATACTAAAATATGCGTAAAATTGTTAATTATTTTAAATTATCATTTGATTTTTGACATCTTTAAAATTTTATAAGCGGCAGGTATGATAAACATGGATAGCAATGGAGCGGTTATCATTCCGCCTATCATAGGAGCTGCAATTGCGCTCATTACCTCAGAACCCGAGCCTCGTCCAAGCAAAATCGGCAAGAGTCCGACTATAATAACGGTAACGGTCATAGCTTTGGGGCGCACTCTTAAAACCGCTCCGTGATACAAAGCTTCGTCCAAATCTTTTTCGCTTGCTTGAGATATATCGGCTAATTTCGGATGGTTTTTAATAGCCTGTTTTAAATATATCAGCATAACTACTCCAAATTCCGCCGCAAGTCCGGCTAATGCGATAAATCCCGTACCGGTAGCCACAGAAAAGTTGTAGCCTTGCAAATACAAAAACCAAAAACTTCCGATAAGCGCGAAAGGTATGGCAAGGATAATCAAAAGCGCTTCGCTAAAACGCTTAAACGCGATATAAAGCAAGACAAATATGATAGCAAGCGTAAAAGGTATCATCAATTTCAATTTTTGATTTGCTCTTTGCAAAAGTTCAAATTGACCTGTGTATGAAATACTAATGCCTGTACTTTTAATCTCTTCGGCGATAAGCGCTCTCAAATCCTCAACCACCGATACCATATCTCTGTTTCTGGCGTCTATATAGACCCAACTTGCCGGACGCGCATTTTCGCTTTTTAACATAGGAGTGCTAGAAGTTATTTTGATATCCGCAACGTCTCCAAGCGTGATTTGTTGACCCATAGGAGTCAATATCGGCAGATTTTTCAAGGTTGCTACACTATTGCGATAACTTTGCGGATAACGTATGTTTATCGGATACCTCGCGACTCCTTCGACGCTTTGCCCGACTATTTCTCCGCCTATAGCCAAAGAGACAAAAAGTTGAACATCGTCTACATTCATTGCGTACCTGCTTGCCCGTTCTCTTTTGATATCTATGTCTATATAGCGTCCGCCGACTAATTTTTCAGCAAGTGCGGAAGTAACACCCTCAACCCTTTTACTTATATCTTGAATTTGCATAGCCACTTTGTCAATCTCTTCCAAATTTGTACCCGATATTTTTATGCCTATAGGGCTTTTAACGCCGGTGGAAAGCATATCTATTCGGCTTCTTATAGGAAATACCCACAAATTTGCAACTCCTGGAAATCGCACTCTATCGTCAAGCTCTTTTATTATTTTATCTACGCTCATGCCCTCCCGCCACTCGCCTTGAGGCTTTAATTTGATAACGGTTTCTATCATTGACATGGGAGCCGGGTCTGTCGCGCTGTCTGCGCGTCCCGCTTTGCCAAATACGCTCTCTACTTCGGGCAATGTTTTTATGAGTTTGTCGCTATTTTGAAGTAATCTCGCGGCTTCGGCTGAGGAGATACTAGGAAGTGCGGAGGGCATATAGAGTAAATCACCTTCATTGATTTGAGGCAAAAATTCCCCGCCTATTTTTTTGAGCGGCACAATGATAGTAGTTAGAGCTAATAAAGCCGCGAATATTGTCATTTTCGGATGTTTGAGTACAAAAATCAATGCCGGATGATAGATTTTGATAAGAAAGCTATTTAACGGATTTTGGTTCTCTTTGGGAATTTTACCTCTTATCCAGTAACCCATTAATATCGGTATCGCAGTAACGGCAAGTATGGCAGCGCCTGCCATAGAGTAAGTTTTGGTAAACGCCAACGGTTTAAACAATCTTCCCTCTTCGCCCTCAAGCGTAAAGATAGGTATAAAGGATAAAGTTATGATGAGCAGACTAATAAATAGAGCAGGACCCACCTCTATGGAAGCTTCTAATATCAATTTCCACCGCTCATTTGACGAAAGAGGTTGATTTACATGTAAGTGCTTTTCAATCTTTTTATGTGCATTTTCTACCATAACAATAGCAGCGTCTACCATTGCCCCTATAGCAATAGCTATTCCGCCCAAAGACATAATATTTGCGTTAATGCCTTGAAAATACATAATTATAAATGCGATAAAAACTCCAAGCGGCAACGAGATGATAGCTACAAACGCCGAACGTACATGCCATAAAAATAACATGCAAACAAGCGCCACTACGACAAACTCTTCAATGAGTTTTGAAGTCAGATTGTCAATGGCTCTATCTATAAGTTCGCTTCTGTCATAAACCGTTACTATTTCCACGCCTTTTGGCAAACTTGATTTTAACGATCGCAATTTTTCTTTTACTTGTGAAATCACCTCTTTTGTATTTTTGCCCGAACGTATCAGCACGATGCCCCCAGCCGTCTCTCCTTCGCCGTTAAATTCGCCGATTCCTCGCCTCATTTGCGCGCCTATGGATATTCTAGCAACATCTTTGAGGTATACGGGCACGCCGTTTTGGTCTGTTTTTAAGACGATATTGCCAAAATCTTCCAAAGAACTTAAGTATCCGTTTGCGCGTACCATGTATTCGGCTTCCGCTAATTCGATAACGGAACCTCCCATCTCTTGATTTGATTTATCAAGAGAACGTTTGATATCGGATAGCAATATATTGTATTGCGCTAATCTCAGCGGTTCTGCAACTATTTGATACTCTTTGACAACGCCGCCTATGGAAGCTACTTCGGCGACATTGGGAACAGTCTTTAGCTCAAATTTTAAAAACCAATCTTGCAAACTTCTTAATTTGGCTAAATCATAAGTATTTGTTTTATCTACCAAAACATATTCGTAAATCCAACCTATTCCGGTAGCGTCGGGTCCTATTTGCGCCGTAACTCCTTGCGGGAGTTTGGCTTGATTTAGGTACTCTAAGACGCGCGACCTCGCCCAGTACAAATCTGTGCCGTCTTCAAAAATAACATACACGAAAGATTCGCCGAATGATGAAAAACCTCTCACGGTTTTTGCTTCGGGAACCGACAACATAAGTGTTGAAAGAGGGTAGGTTATCTGATTTTCTACGATTTGGGGAGATTGAGAGGGGTAACTTGTCTGTATGATAACTTGTGTATCAGATAAATCTGGCAAAGCGTCTATGGGCGTGTTTTTAACAGACCAAATGCCAAAGAGAGTCAAAAAAATTAAGCCCATAATTACTAAAAAACGATTTTCTATGGAGGCTTTAATAATGTACTCAATCATTACCGACTTTTCTCATTCTATCAAGCGCGCCCGTTATATCGGCTTCAGAATCTATCAAAAATACTCCCGTTTGTACAACGCTCTCATTTTCATTTAAACCCGAAATCGCCGTAAATCCATTGGATTCGCCGAGAATTTTTATGAGTTTTGGAACAAATGTTCCATCGTCGTCAATAGTAATTACGCGTTGTTCGTTACCTACGTCTATTACCGCGCTTGAGGGGATTAAAAGCATTGTATCGCTTTTGGTTTTTATATTTATATATGCGTTCATACCGGGCTTTAAAAGACTTTTTTCATTATCTATATTTGCTCTTAAATTTAAAGTTTTAGTGGCTTGATTTATGCTTGGTAAAATCTCTACATGTAACAAGTCAAACTCTTGCTTTAGAGATGGAATATATGCGCTAAATTCGCTTTTTTCACTTATAAAAGGCGTTAAGGATTCGGGCGTGAAAGCGTTTATCCATATAGAAGAGATGCTTTGGATTGCGGCTACTATTTTATCTTTTGAAAAGTTCATCCCTTCTCTTAATTCGTACATCGTGATAACGCCATCTATTGGAGATTTTATGGTAAATTTTGTTTGAATTTTGAGCGTTTTTTTAAGCGTTTGTATATCATTTTTCGGCATTCCCAAAAGTCTTAAGCGCTCCAAGGTATTTTCATTTTTTGAAAAAATATATTCGCTTTGAGCTTCGACCCATTCCGGCACAGTGATATCTATAAGCGCATCGCCTTTTTTGACACTATCGCCCGCATTAAAAGCGTATGATTTTTCAACAAATCCTTCGGCTCGTGGCTGAATAACAACTAAACTATGATTGTTATAATCCAAATTAGCAGGTACGCTTTGGGAAAATATGAGATTTCCGAAACGAGCTTTTTGTGTACTAAGGGCTAAATTTTGCGTTTGGATAGGATTTATCTTAACGCCTTTTGATGTTTGCTCTTCATCGGCATACTTTGGCACCAAATCCATATCCATAAAAGGAGAAGGACCAGGAGCATCAAACTTAGTATTGGGATACATCGGATCGTACCAAAAAAGCGCTTGTCGTTCTTTTGGTCTTTGCTCTACATGCGAGGGGCTAAAATAAAGCCAAGCCGCAAAGAAAACTAAAATATTAGACAGTATGACAGGTGCCGCTATCTTTATATTTTTCATATCTTTTTTATGCTTTTAAGAAGCGAGATTTTCCCTTGTTGTATGAAACTAAACTCTACGTTATTTTCAGTTTCCAAATCTTTTGTCAAGTTCTCATCTTCAAACGTAAATCGCATAGTCATTGCAGGCCATGAGAGAAGTTCTATAGCTTCGTGTTCGATAGTAATTTTTTTGCTTTCCAAGTCTATCGCCTTAATGACTCCTTTTGAAAAAATCTCCGTGATTTGCATCTGCTCTGTTTTGGTTGCGCGATGTTCGTGAGAGTGTTGAGCTAATATCGGAAATGCCGATAAAAAAAGAGTTAAAAGCGCTATTTCAAATCTTTTCATACTAAATCCTTTGCAAAATTTAAGAAGTTTAGCAGATTGATTGTGTCTAAAATGTGGTATAAAAATTATATTTTTGCCATAAAACTATTTTTGTTGTACATGTAGCGCGTCAAAATAAAAAAATATCAAAACCATAACACATGAAGTATTTTGTGAATATTCTATGCGGTTTATGGCTTATCGCAGATAGCATGGGGTATAATTTCTTTTATGATAGAACAAAGCTCAATTGAAACATTAAAACAAAGAATTGACATAGTAGATGTTATTGGCAGTTATCTGGAGCTCAAACGTAGCGGCGCTAATTTTAAAGCAGTATGTCCTTTTCATAATGATACGACGCCGAGCTTACATGTAAGTCCTTCCAAGCAGATATATCACTGTTTTGCATGCGGAGCGGGCGGAGATGCCATAAAATTTGTTATGGAGTACGAAAAGCTAACTTACCCCGAGGCTATCGAAAGAATAGCTCTTATAAGCAATTTTTCGCTTACTTATGCTTCAAATGACGCCGAAAGAAAGCCTGATAAAAAATTATTAGAGCAACTAAATCTTTTTTTTACGCAAAATTTGGATAAAAATCCAGAAGCTGTTTCGTATCTACAGCAAAGAGGCATAGGTCAATCTTCTATAGAAAAGTTTGAGATAGGGTATGCGCCGCTCTCTTATGTTACTTTAAATTTTTTAAAGCAACGCTTTTTTACTTCAAAGGAGGCTATAGAAGCTGGCGTAATAGGGATAAATGACAATGGAAACGAATACGCGAGATTCATCGAACGCATCACTTTTCCTATCTGTTCGCAAAGCGGTAAAATTGTCGGATTCGGCGGACGGACTATCACAAATCATCCTTCAAAATATGTAAATTCGCCGCAATCTAAAATATTTAACAAATCAAGACTTTTATACGGCTATCATCTGGCTCGCGAATCTATCATCAAAAATAAAAAAATCATCATTTGCGAAGGGTATCTTGATGTTGTAATGCTGCATCAAGCTGGATTTAATGAAGCTGTGGCTACTTTGGGTACAGCTCTCACAAACGACCATCTGCCGCTTTTAACAAGAGGTGAACCTAAAGTCATTCTTTCATACGACGGAGACAATGCGGGAGTGGAAGCCGCATTTAAAGCCGCCAAGCTTTTATCTTCTCATAATATAGAAGGCGGTGTTGTGCTTTTTAGCGGCGATATGGATCCTGCCGATATGGTACAAAAAGGGATTTTAGATAAATTAAACGCTTTTTATAATAACCCTAAAGAGTTTGTAGAGTTTTGTTTGGAACATATCTTGACAAAATACAACTTAAGAGACGCGCATGAAAAACAAAAAGCTTTAGAGGAAGCGGTGGCGTATCTGCGCACATTGTCCGGTACTCTTGCGTACAGCTATGTGGGCATGCTCTCATCAATGCTAAATGTTAAATCCAATTTTATTGTATTGGGAACGCGAAAACCTCTAAAACGCGGCGCAATAGAGAACAATTTTGAAGATATATTGGAGTTGTCCATCATAAAAACACTGCTTTTAAAACCGGACTTGGTTGATATGACGCTTGATATTATAGACGCTTCTATGTTTAAAGTACACACCGAAGAGTTGTCTTTGCTGCTTGATGGGCAAAAGGAACATCCTTCTCTAAGAAAACTTTTAGTTCTTGATAATGTTGAAGTTTATGAAGAAAATGAATTGATAAATGCTCTAACGCCGTTTTTGATTGCTTTTTATAGAGAGGAGATTGAGAAGATAAAAAAAATATCTTCGCTTAGCTTTGAGAAAAAAAGCTTTTTATTTAGAAAGATATGGGATATCATCGAGCGTTTAAAAAAAGGGGAATTGGTACATTATGAGAGCTTTAGCACTTTTTAGCGGCGGTCTTGATAGCATGATTGCTATGAAGCTTATAACAAATCAAGGCATACATGTAAAAGCTATAAATATAAATATAGGCTTTGGCGCAACTAAAGATATGTCGGAAATTTTTAGACAAAGGGCGTATGCGGCAGGAGCGGATTTTGAAGTTATAGATGCGAGAGAAGAGTATTTGCAAAAGATACTTTTTTCTCCAAAGTACGGATACGGCAAACGTTTTAATCCATGTATAGATTGCCACGCTTTTATGATGAGAAAAGCAAGAGAACTTTTAAAAGAAAAGAACGCTGATTTTATCATCACCGGCGAAGTGTTGGGACAACGCCCAATGAGTCAAAATTCAAAAGCTTTGAAAAATGTGCTTGAGTTAAGCGACGACGACGGACTTATATTGCGACCGATGAGCGCAAAACTTTTAGCGCCCACAAAACCTGAAATAAACGGATGGGTAGATAGAGAAAAATTGCTTGATATTGAGGGTAGAGACAGAAAAAGACAAATCGCATTAGCGCAAGAGTTTGGTTTCAAAGAGTATGCAAGTCCGGGCGGAGGCTGTTTGCTTACGGATGTATATTTTAGCGCTAAACTTCGCGATTTTGTCAAATATCAGCCTTTGCATGTGGAAGATATTGCGCTTTTAAAAATCGGCAGACATTTTAGGCTAAAAGACGGCGCGAAACTTATATTGGGACGAAACGAGACTGAAAACAATATCTTGCAAAATTTAAAAAATAGTGTGTTTTCAGATATGTTTTTGGGAGACGATTTGCCTGCGCCGTACGGTAAAATCTCAAAAAATGCTACACAAGAAGAGAAAATTTTAGCCGCAAGAGGCGCTCTTTTTTATACCAAAATAGAGAAAAACAAACCGCATCAAGTACAGATCGGGGATGAGGTTTTTGAAATTTGTGCGCTTGAAAATGGGGAAGTTTTAAAACAATATGCTATTGGCGTTTGATAAATTTATTTTATCAATAGAAGACATAATGAATATCAAAGCCGTACATGTAGAGCTTGGCGTATCGTCAAATACAATTCATGGACATAAGGCGACCTCGTTTTGCAAACCTTCTCCAATATTTGACAGCGCGAGGTTTGATGTAAGTATATTGGAAAAATAAATAAACAGAAATTAAAATTGCAAAAAAAGAGCGATAAATAAAATGCAGTAAAAATTAAAGGTTTTATTTGTATAATGTTGTCCTTGATTTACAGAATTGCAAAAGCAGTTTTTGTCCAAATGATGTGTTAATTTCATTTGTTTAAAACAGCGGTTTTGCAAATTATCAGCGCGCGGCAATACATGTTAGAATTTAAATAGCGCAAGTTTTTGTTGCCGCAAAAAGATAAATCAAAGGGGTGTTAGCTCAGCTGGGAGAGCGCAACGCTGGCAGCGTTGAGGTCAGGGGTTCGATCCCCCTACACTCCACCATCACAATTTCACCTAACCTTAAACGACTTCCAAAGCCTTTAAAAGTCCCTTGAAATCATACTTTGTAACGATACCACAAAAATCAAGCAATGTCAACTAAGGTCATTTATGCTATAATATGGGTCACCATAGGGTAACCTAAATAAGAGGCATAAAATATTGGAAAATAGATTTATCAAAAGCAGTCCTAAATATGACGGCATATACCACAAGGTGCTATCCGATGGCGATTTAACGTATTACGTAAGATATAAGCAAGGCAGAATTGCAAAAACTGTTAAAATAGGCAAAAAGAGTGAGGGCGTAAACATTGCATTTTGTCATCAACAACGAAATGATATTATCAACAAAGCCAAATTTGGTGAAAACGCGCCGATAATCAAGCATAAACAAAACGCAGGCGTTATTCTTAAAGAAGTGGTTGAAAAATACAAACAAAGCAAAAGACTAACGCCCAAAACAAAACAACAGCTTGACTATGCCGTCTCAACCGCCACTGCTATAACCAAAAAAGAGTATTTAAAAGATTTTACCGTTGATGATATAAACAGCATTAAAAACACACTTACCAATAACGGTAAATCCCCGCAGACAATTAATAACTTTATCGGTAGGATAAGCACCATATTTAACTTTGCAATTGATAAAGAGCTTTTTAAAGGGCTTAATCCTTGCAAAAAAGTAGACAAAATAAAACACAATAACACAAGAGAGCGATATTTAACCCTTGATGAGATAACGGCACTCAAAGAGGCTTTAAACGATAAACCGCAACTTATGCTTTTCGTTGAAGTGTCTTTAAGCACGGGCGCGCGTTTAGAGACAATAACGAGCATAAGCAAAAAGGATATAAACCTCATCGCGCGCACTATCCAACTGCAAAACCATAAAAGCAATAACAGTTATCACGGCTTTATATCCGATACTCTTTTACCCTTACTTACAGAGCGTTATCAAGAGCTTAAAAACCCAAACGATACAATCATCATTTTAACGCCAAAAGCGATACAAAAACAGCTACAACCACGTTTAAACAAGCTATTCAATCAAGGACTTGACACAAAAGACGCTAAAAACCGAGTGGTAATACACACATTGCGTCATACCTTTGCCAGTCATTTAGCGATAAATAACACTCCGATATTTACGATAATGAAGCTCTTAGACCACAAAGACATAAAAGACACGTTGAGGTATGCAAAACTTGCTTCAGATAACGGATTAAAGGCGGTAGAAAAGTTATGGCAGTAGATACAAGCATATGTACGTGCAAATGTTGTTGTAAAGAATGTGAAATAGCGTATTTATTTCCACAATACAGAGAAAAAATTGATAATTTAGCAAAGGAATATTTTAACAAAACAAAAGAGGAGTTTATGCAAAAATTACTTGATGAATATTTGCGATTACGAGTTAACTCAAAAATAACATCATACGACGAATTAGAAAAACTTTTATACAAGTTTATACAAAACAACAAAGATGATTATTACCCAAAAACGCCATTAGAATTAAAAAAGGAGCAAAGCAAATCATATCTATTAACACGTATTGGAACAATAAACCCGCTTAGTTTAGAAAATCTAACAAAATCAGAACTCATACAGTACATCAATTCAGACATCAATAAAAACTATTCATCTATAAAAAAGCGATTAGCAATAGATATCATAAATAATTCAACCCACAAAGAAATTTATTTTATTGTAAGCATAATATTCAAGTCCAGAATGGAAGATAATACATTATTGAAAATTATTGAATTTGGCAGTCATTTTGAAAAACAAACAGCTATTTTAAATCATTATGTGCTTTGTTGCGAAACGTATAACCGTTTAGCACTTTATAAAAGTCGTACTAAAAAATCAAAAGTACCAAAAGGTTATATCAGAACCACACCATCAACAATACTAAGTGAGTTTTGCCATAAATACAAAAGAAAAACAGGCGATGAAATAATGACATTACATATCGCAAATTACTTCAAAAATCTGTTTGGATTTAAAAAAGCAAATTCAACGCTTACGGGCGATTATAAAAGAATACCAAAAATGCCGAACAAAAAAACTTTATCCGTGCCACTCTCTACAGTATAACCTCATCACACCCTATTAAGTTAATCAACAAAACCATCAAAAAAGCAATAAAAAACATTAGTTTTTCAAAAAAAAATAATACTGTTTAGATTTTTCAAAAAACCTTTCCTAAACCTTCAAAATACGCACTTTAAAGCATTCAAAAGAAGTCTACATAACAGCCAAAATCCCAAAAGAAAACAAATCTGTTTAGATTTTACTTTTTAGTTTAGAAAATCCCCAAAAAGCCCCAAAATACGCACTTTAAGACATTTATAAAAAATTTTACATAACTTTTTGTTTTTAACCTCATTTTATCGCATAATCAGCTATCTCAAACCATAAGGAGTTACCAGATGGTAAATGAAGTACAGAAAAAGGCTTTAACACCAAAAGAGGCTGCTAAATATGTGGGGTTATCCATTTCAACGTTAGCGCGTATGCGCTTACAAGGTATAGGTATCCCTTACATCAAAACGGGTAAACGTAATTCGGCGATAAGGTATCCAATATCAGCGCTTGATAAGTTTTTATCGCGCACACAAAAAGTAAGTTGAGGTAAGCAAGATGAATAACAACAAGATGTCTAATATGTTAATCATACTTGCAAGACTTTATAACAGCAAAAAAGCATTGACAAGCCTTGATTTTGGCTCTCAAATGTCAAATCCAAATCAATACTTTTGCGAGCTTTTGGCTTTAGACCTCATCAGCGAGCGCACTATAACCAAAAACGGCAAAACGTTTAAAATACGGTTTATACCGCAGGGGAAAAGAGCCAAAGCAAAAGAGTATATCAATGAGCAATGCAATAAAAAAGCCGTCAGTATGTCAAGAATTGAGACCTCAGGGCATACTAACGGCAAAGTAAGCAAATCAGGGCAAAGCTTAAAAACTTTGTTTGATTGCCTTGTTGGCGACACAAAGGAGCATTGATAGCTTAACCTTTAGTCTACCGATTGATATTCTACCAAAATTAAGGGCGTTTGGCACAATAACAGCCATAAAAAACGTCCTTATGCTTGTTGATACCAATGAACAGGCTAATAAAAAGCTATTGGAAAGTTTTAAGTGTGATGATGGGCATTATTATACGTATTTGGCAAAAATCAAATCGCACAATACAGGTTTAGAATATAACCTAATACAACACTCAAGAGCTAAAGCTATCATTATTACCTTTAAAGGCTTACATCAATACAATAACCTATCCGAAATGATAACCAAAGACTGTAAAGTCTTTATGACAATGTTTTATAGTGCCGCCAAGCTCTCAAGGCTTGACATAGCAATTGACAGTAGCAGAAGACCTAATCTCAAAACAATATCAGCCAATACCAAAAGAAAGCTATCTAAATACAAAAACACAACATACTTTAAAACATCAAACGAAAAAAAGACAAATCAGCATTTAGATATTAAACATTATCATAAAAAGACTATCCACATAACAACGCACAGAATAGAATTTTGTTTTAAAAAACGGTATTTAAAAGGCAATACAGACGAAATAAGAGAGCGTTGCCAAAAGATTATACAAAAGGCTTTAGATTGTCAAATAGAGTTAGATTTCAGTTTCTTGACCAACACAAGCACACATCAGAGCGTAAAGCACAGGATAACCTCATCGCGTCCTATTAAGTTAATCAACAAAACCATCAAAAAAGCAATAAAATACTTCAAAAATATGTTTGGATTTAAAGAAATAAGTTCTACGCCATCAGACAATTATAAAAAGACACCAAAAACAAAGCCAAATTATCATACAAGAGAGTAGACATCACCCCACACCCTATTAAGTTAATCAACAAAACGATGAAACTGTGTGCCACATTCAGCCATAAGACGATATAATTTTAATTACGTGTGTTTACACTACTCATTTTTCCTTTTAAAATTTGTCATAGCTTGCGCACATAAAAAAGCTATGACATTTCTTTTATCAAATCGTTGTTATAATTCTATTTTGACTTCCAAGTCCATGTAAAGCCCCGCATTGTTAGGAATGCAGGAAGGGTAAAGGCGGGTGTGTATGTGCTTCCCGCCAAGTCAAAATACAAGGGCGTTCTAACACGCCTTTTTATGTTTTTTTACTACTTTTGACTAAATTTTGCAATAGTTATGTTACTTTTGAAAAGCAGTAAAGAATTTTATGAAATAGCGATAAAATCGTTGTTTTGAGACTATTTTTGATAACATATCTTTATCTATAATAGTTTAAAATTTATACTACTTTTATGCACTCTGTTACATTTTTAAATTTTAATATTTATGTAAAAAATGTAAACCATAAAAATAGACACAAGCCCCGCAAACATCGGACTTTACACGATAAAACAATAAACGATAAAAACATACGTTTTTTACAATCAACGTTACAAAAAGTTACATAAAATACGGAATACGTTACAATTATACTCATCGTTACACTTAATTTAGCAGTTAAAGGATTGATATGCTTTGTCCCAAATGTGCGAGCGAAAAAACAGAAGTGGTAAGCACTGTAAAAGGCTCAATAAATGAGCGATACCATAAATGTATAGAGTGTGGCTATGGATTTATAACGCTTGAAATAGTCAAAGTAGATGTCTCACTAATAGAGTATGCGAATGAGATAAACAAATCATACGTAAACTATTTTGAACCTTGCAAAAAAGTAGTATAATTATCCTGCGCAGAGGCAATTCCGAACCGCGATTGCTGCAAGAGGGTTTGCCACCTTCCCAAAGACCAGCTGAAACTCAGTTGTAAGTTCGTTACTGAGCCTGCGTAATGAGGGGTTGGCTACCCCTTAAAAGCTAACCCCATCGCTACACATCGTACTTTCATTTGAAAAGTCGTATAATATACATAGATATAAAACTCCAAGTCCATAGGCAAAACACCCACCGCAAGAGGTGAAAGGGTAATGATAGGGTTGTATGTGCTTCCTATCGGTTATATTACGGGTAGACGTCTTGCAGTCTATCTTTAACCTCTGATACAACCACTACATTTTGAGGGTTAATCTTTTGCAAATCCAAAAATGGTTTTATCTTTTACGTAGCCTTTTAAAGAATAGTCTTTATCTTGTACGTAACCCTCTGAAAACCTATCCTTGTCTTGCGCGTAACACTTGGAGTATCTATCAATCGTTTGAAAATAGCCAGGCTCATACATTGACCTATCTTGTAAATAACATTCAACATATTTATTGTCTTTTTGGTATTTTTCGGCGCACTTTGAGGGCGCTTCATAACACGCTGCAAACAAAGAGCAGGACAATAATAAAACTGCTAAAAGTATCTTTTTCATAGGGAAAAGTATAAACCACAAATGTTAATAGGGCAAATTTACGGCACTTTCAAACAACTACAAAATAACCGCTTTAAACTCCTTTGTTCGCTTTAAGCCATTCCATAACTGTATTTAATTTACATTCTGCTATTTTATAAAGCTTTGCAAGTCCGTCACTTTCATTATCGGTCAAATCTATTAAATCACCATTTGAAGCCATACTTAGCCCTAAATAGACAACAGCAAAAAAAGTAATAGCGTCATTCAGCATAACCACACAATCATCTAAATTCTTACAATCGTTCATAAGATACCCTTTAAAAAAAATATTGTATGATTATGAAACCTGAAAACAGCCCAAACAAAAATCACTCAAAATCAGCAAAATTTAGAAAATGGGTCACCATAGGGTAACCAAGAGGCAAAAAACCAAACCTTAAAGTACGTAATAAATGTCGTATTTATGGGCTTTATTGACATTGTAAAGGTTACTTATTAGTCAGTACCCCCTACACTCCACCAAATCATAATTTGCATGGTTTGTTGTAAATATTATAAAATCATCGTTTTTAAATTCTACGATTTTTATCTCAAAACGTTTTCCTCGTAAACCCATCATAAGTATTGTTTTTGTAAAAATCAATTTCGCGCAATTTCAACAAAACAACTCTATTTTGCAGTAAATTATATAGTCTTTGGCTAAAATGCCAAAAATTACATTATCTCTTGGCAAATTTAAAATCAAAAATGCAAAAGATAAGCTTACAAGCTACATGACAAAAACACACTTTATCTATTAATTGCAAAGATTGGCTCTAAAATATGAGGATTTGATTATGCTATAAATGATACAAAAAAACAATGTCATTGGGCAAATATCCATATCCATTTCTTGCTTATGATATAATTTTACTCTTGTAAAAATCACTAAAAGTCAAATTATGAAAAATTCTCCTTATAGACTTTACAAATACATGATGATGGTGGGGCACATCTGTACGGACATAAATCAAGGCGCATTGCCCGCCATACTTCCTTTTCTTATCGCATATAATAATATCAGCTATACTTCAGCCGCGGGATTAGTATTTGCCGCTAATTTCGTCTCTTCTATCATTCAGCCGCTATTTGGCTATCTTGGCGACAGACACCAGCGTCCGTGGCTCATTGCGCTGGGTATATTCTTAGCAGGTGCCGGACTTAGCGTAGTAGGTTTTTTAGAAAATTATTGGGAAATATTTTTGTGCGTTGTTATATCCGGAATCGGTATCGCCATTTTTCACCCTGAGGGCAGCAGAATAGCGAATATTGTCTCGGGCAAAAAGAAGGGTGCAGGAATGAGTTTTTTCTCATTTGGCGGTAGCTTAGGCTTCGCCATAGGTCCTATGCTCGTATCATCGTCAATATTAATATGGGGATTAAAGGGCACTATCATACTTATAATTCCTGCGATTATTATGTCTTTGGTGATATTATCATCACAAAAAACTATTAAAAGATTTAAAGGCACTCAAAGCTCTCATAAAATAACAGCAAGAACAAAACGAGGCAATGATGATTGGAATGCTTTTTGTAAACTCTCCGTCATAGTATTTTGCCGCTCAATCGTATCTTATGGATTGATAACATTTATGCCTATCTATTTTGTGAAAATTTTACTTCAAACAGAAGTCGCGGCAAATCTAAATTTGAGTATATTTTTAGCTATGGGCGCATTGGCGACACTTTTTGGCGGACGTATAGCGGATAGTTACGGCTTCAATCGCCTTATCAAAATCTGCTTCGTGATGTTATCCATCATGATATTTATCTTTTTGCAAATAAACAGCCCCTTTTTAGCCGCTCTTTTTGTCATACCAATCGCTATAGCATTAAATGGCGCCGGTAGCGTTATGATTGTGCTTGGTCAATCCTTTCTGCCAAACAGGATAGGACTTGCCGCCGGAGTTACTATGGGGCTTGCGGTAAGTATAGGTGGGGTCGCTACTCCTATCATAGGGTTTATAGGGGATAAATTTGGGCTTCACACAGCTATGTACGCACTTCTATTTTTCGCCGTTTTAGCTATGATATTTTCATTTGTTGTGCCGAAAAAAAGCGGTAGATAGTTTTTGCTCGAGCTTATTGATATTAAAAAAGGCTTGGCTGAGGAAAAATTTGCCTTTACATGTTGAGTTTTATTTATCAGAGAAAGTTATATACGAATATCATTTTCATTGATAGAAAGATAAATCAAAATTTGGCGATGGGACTTCATTGGTCAAATGCAAAGAAAAAAGACAGAGAGATGCTTTTTTGAAAAGACAGTAAAGAGTGCGAAACTTTCTAAAAAATATTCTTTGTCATAGAAAGTCAAATAAAATCAAAGATTAGTGTTAATTTTTAAAGTATCAAAATGAAATATCATATCTTGTAACATCTCAAGCTTTTATCCTCTACATGTAGGCGTACAAGTTGGAAGTATAAATCTTATATTGAGAGAATTACTTTATTTGGATATTTTTATCTCAACGGCATTTTTAAGTCTAAAAGCGCGGCATTTAGGTAGTTGACAAATGGTTTCATCAAACTGAATACCTGCGCTGTTTGTTCAACAAAGTTGTCGGTGTTGAAAAGCAAGTCGTCCGATATCGGATATTGCAAATACCAGCTTTTATTTTTCAGGTATTTTGCATGCGGATGATTATTGTCGTATCCTTGCGGCATATTTTTCAAGGTTTCACCCTTGATAGAAAAATGCGTTAAAAATTTTTCATTAGTTATAATTTTTGAAAATTCCAAATCATGTAAAACGATATAATCTCGCACCATATCAGCCGCTCCTTTTATTCCGGAGTGGGCAAGTCCGGCGCCTAAAAAAGAACGCTCTTTTGGCTGAATAGAAATATAATAACCAACAGGAACAGGTCTTTTCCCAGCAGATGAAATACAAGCTCTGAACGATGGATTGTAAGGGGTTTTATCGCTCGTAAATCGTGTGTCCCGAGCTATTTTGAATATTAGATTTTTAGGGTCGCAAATGGGGATATTAGTATCAAATTTATTTATGGCAAGCACAAGCAAATAAAGCATTTCTTCAAAATCCGCGCGCGCTTTTTTATACGATTGCTTATTTGCGTTGAACCATTCGCGGTTGTTATTATTTTCTAAGTCTGTGAGGTATGAAAAAATTTTGTTCATATTTTTCGCTTTATGGGTTTTCAAGTTTTAAAAAGCCGTTAATTTGTGCAGGCAATCCCGAAAGAAGTTTTCATTGTTTGATAGAGTACTGAAAAATTCTTCATCTATTTTTTCAACAATCGGCAAAGCCTGCTTGATTGCTTCTTGCCCTTTTTTTAAGAGCCATACGGCATTTGCCCTTGTATCGTTTGGATTTACCGCACGTTTTAAAAATCCCTTTTCTTCCAAACCTCTAATGATTTGCGACAAAGACATAGCGTCCATATCCGCCATCTTTGCGATACTTGCTTGTGTTACATATTCATCTGACTGAGACAAAAAGTTTAGTACTGTCATAACAACAAATTGCGGATGAGTTATTCCTATTTTCCGCAATTCATTTTTTATTGCGGTATGCCACTTGTTGTAAACGCGAATAAAAATAAATCCGGTTGAGGCGTTTGAATCGTTTTTGAATTTAGCAGAAGGAAATTCCATCTATTTCTCAACTTCTCTTTTGATTTTAAATACAGCGCCCGGTACGTCGGAAAATACACTGCTTAAAAAACCAATATCATCCTCAGTAGCATTCTCTTTATCCAGCCTAACACTATGCTGAATATAAGTTTTGCCGTTTTCTTGCAGGATTTTATGACTAAAATAAAGACTGCCCATTCCCGGAACATCTGTCTTGTCGCAATAAGAAGCGTTAACAATGACCTCTGTTAATATAAATGGCATTTCGGGCATCTCTTTCAATTTCATTCTGCCCGTTGTTCCAGTTTTGATATCTTCGTCAAAAATCAAACTTTCCAAATCCTCTTCCCAAACGCAACGTTTCGCTGAATCAACATAATAAGGCCAGATTTTCTCCGCGCCGGCATTTACTTCAAGTGTAAATTGCAATTCCATAAAAGCTCCTTTGATAAGTATAAATATAATAAGTACACTTATTATAATCCAATCGGAACTGTTTGTCAAGTTTTATTTCACAAAATATCAAATTTTTTTAAAAGCTTTTCATTAAATAATACGAAATAGTTAACTCTTAATTTGCGATTTAATCTACAAAAAACCAAAGTTCTTGCACTTTTCAAAACGAATCCATTTTGTGTATTAAAATAACATCTTGTTTTTAATGTAAAAATTTGTGTTGATAATCATCAGTTTTGCATAAAAAGTTATGAGATAGAGCTGTAAAGATTGATTTGATACATGTAGCACAAAGTCAGTAAAACAACAAATCATTGTTAAATTGTAGTCAAAAATATGATATTGCCGATATTAAAATACAGCTCAAAACCTACCGCCATATTTTCATTATTATAAAGCTTTTTAAAGCAAATAAAAATTAATAACATACTTACAAGCATAATGCGAAGCGGCATCACCACACTTTTGGAGAGACAATATATCTTACATGTATAATGTAAAGTTATTCTTCTATAGTAAATACTACCCTAAAGCCCAAATTATCCTCTTTTGCAGTCGGCGCTTTATAATATCTAACGGTTGAGCGCAGATGTTCGGCGCTGTTTATCCAACTCCCGCCTCTTATGGTGATATTTTTTAATGAGGATTCACGATTTATCGGGTCTTTTAGAGGGCTTTTTGTATAGTATTCGGGGTCGTAAAAATCTTCCGTCCACTCCCAAACGTTTCCGTGCATGTCATAAAGTCCCCATTTATTAGGTTGCTTTTGTCCTACGGGATGTGTTTGCAAAAGTTGTTTTGAAGATTTATTGCCCTCGTAATACCACGCATAAAACGCAAGTTCATTAGCATCGTTGCCAAATGAATATTTATCTTTTGAAATTGCGCGCGCGGCATATTCCCATTCTGCTTCTGTGGGAAGGCGGTATTTTGTTGTATTTTCAAATATATTTAGTTTTGAGATAAATGTTTTTGCGTCATACCATGTAACAGATTCTACGGGATTTAAATCGTTTTTAAACTTACTTGGATTATTGCCCATAATTTTTGTCCATTGTTCTTGAGTTACTTCAAATTTGCCGAGATAAAAATTGCGGTTTATAGTTACATTATGACGCGGAGACTCGTGAGTAACTCCGATTTCTGCATTTTTGTCAGCACCCATTACAAACGAACCGGAGGGTATCAAAACAAATTCCATACCGATACTGTTTGCGTGAGTTTTATTTGTGCTTTTATTATCTTTAGTATCGGAACACCCGCTCATTATTGATAAAATTACTATAAAGATGAATATAAATACATTTTTCATAATTCACTCCGCTTATTTTGTATTATGATAGGACAAATATTATTTATAAAGCTTTAAATATTTCATGAGATATTTTTGCATTAAGCCATTTTTCACAAAATTTGCACAATATCAGGGTATTTTATAAAAATAAAATACAATGTTTTAAATTTTTAGGCAATTTGGCTAATTTCGTATTTTTTCACTTGATAAGCGATTAATTGTGCAAATTTTTATATTGCTCATAATCGCCTTTAAAATCTTCTATCTCACCGTTGTCTTTTATTTTTATAATTCTATTTGCAAATGCGTCTATAAGTTCTCTATCGTGAGTAACGCAGATAACCACCCCGTCAAATTTATACAGCGCTTCGCCCAAAGCTATAATAGCTTCCAAATCAAGATGGTTGTTCGGTTCGTCCAAAATCAAAAAATTACCTTTTTCCAACATCATCTTTGATAACATCATTCTATGTTTTTCGCCGCCGCTTATAGATTTTATACTCTTTTTTTGCTCTTCTCCCGAAAAAAGCATACGCCCTAAACATTTTCGTATTTCGTCCAAATCTTTTTTATCGTCAAATTGTTGCAGCCACTCAAAAAGTTCCATATCGCCTTTAATGATATCGGTAGTATCTTGCGGAAAATAACTCGGTTCTATCGTCGCTCCCCAAAAAATTTTGCCGTCTTTTGGAAAAAGTTCACATGTCAAAAGTTTACAAAGCGTGCTTTTGCCTATGCCGTTTGCTCCGATAAGAGCTATTTTGTCGCCTTTTTCTACTTTGAAGTTTATATTTTTCAGTACCTCTTTGTCGCCGTATGAAAAAGACAAATTGTCTATATTTAAAACCTCATTGCCTATATCTCTTTTGCATTTGAACAAAATGCTAGGATCTCTTCTCGAGGAAGTTTGCAATTCGTTTATATCTAATTTTTCAAGCTGTTTTTGTCGGCTGGTAGCTTGTTTGGCTTTTGAAGCATTTGCAGAAAAACGCCTAATAAAACCTTCCAACTCCTCTTTTTCTTTGAGCTTTCTATCTCGCTCCATCTCAGATTGTTTTTGAATAAGTGTTGAAGCTATATACCAATCGTCATAATTTCCGCTAAATTCGCGGATTTTTCTAAAGTCAATATCCAAAATATTAGTAACTACGGAGTTTAGAAAATGTCTATCGTGCGAAATAACCACTATAGTTCCGCCATGGCGGTTTAATTGTTCTTCAAGCCAAGAAATAGCGTCTATGTCAAGGTTGTTCGTAGGTTCGTCTAAAAATAAAATATCCGGCTTCGGAAACAAAACTTGCGCCAAAAGCACTTTGAATTTTTCTGCGCTTGGTAAAGAACGCATCAAATCGTTATGTTTCGAGATTGGAAACCCCAGTGCTTCAAGAATTTTTTCTATCATTACTTCATACTCGTAAGTCGGATCTTCTTCTGCGCAAATAATCTCCAAATCAGCTAAACGATTATTGACGCTCTCGCTTGAAAAATCCCCATTTTCATAAAGTTTTTCTTTCTCTTTTATGGCGTTATAAAGTTTTTTATTGCCGTATAAAACGGCGTCTTTAATACTAAAGTCTTCATAAGCAAATTGATTTTGCTCTAAAATTCCTACTTTTAATGCGCTGTTTATAGATACGTTTCCTGAATTTGACTCTATTTCACCTGATAAAATTTTTAAAAATGTACTTTTGCCGGCACCGTTTGCTCCGATAAGTCCGTAACGTTTTGCGCTGTCAAGCTTGAGATTTACATCTTCAAACAAAATTTGACCGCCAAATCGCATAGTTATATTATTTACTTGAATCATAAAATACTTTTACTCTCTTTTTTAAAATTGAAGCGTATTTTAGCAAAAAAGATAAACATTATGAAATTTATTTTAAAAATGAAGCTATTTTGTACATGTAGCAGAGATGACAAATATCTATCGAAAATCAAGATTTTTTTATTTTGTACAAACTTTTATACATGTAAGAGCTTGACTTAATAAAATTAACTCTTTACATGTAAGATATTTTTTTATATTTTAATGTACATGTAAAGAATTAAAATGTTTAATGCAAATCAGCGTTCAGTACTACTTTTCTGTTTGATCTCACCGCTAACATTTTGCCCGTTTGACTGTCACGGCGAAAATGGATACCATTAAGATCGGAAAGTTCTATAGCTTTTATGACATAACCTTTAACGTCGTCGCTTTGATTATACTTGAATTTAAATTTCGGATTTATTTCAAGTATCGCAGTTAAATGCTCTTTTGCTATAAATACTTTTGTACCCTCAAGTATCGATACGCCGGCATCCACAATGCAGCCGTCCCCCAAAGGTATGCCAGTTACGGAATTTGCTCCAAGAAGAGTATTTTTGCCTATGCTCACAGGATTACCATTTGTTCCGCTCAATACACCAAGTATACTAGCTCCTCCTCCAACATCGCTTCCTTCGCCTACTACAACAGAAGAACTTATGCGTCCTTCTACCATAACTGCTCCCGTAGTGCCCGAATTGAAATTAACGTAACTCGCGCCGGGCATTACGGCTGTTCCTTCGGCAAGCTGCGCTCCCATTCTGACTTTTGAAGCGTCAAGTATTCGCACTTTGTCCGCAGGTATTACATGTTGCAGGAATCTTGGAAATTTATCCACAGAAGTTATATAAGGATATGCTCCGTCTAATTTTAACTCTATCTCATTTGCTTTTAGCCATTCGAGCTCTATTGGTATATTCATTGACCATGCCGTATTTTCAAGCAGTCCAAATATTTTTGTCAAATTAAGAGAACGTAAAGGAGCTTTGCCTAACGACAAGGCGTATAACTTCAGATAAATACTCTCTACGGATTGCGGAGTTTCATCGTCAAATATAAAAATTATTTTGAAATTATCTTCAAGGCCTTCCGTTTGAGCTATTTGATTTAGGTTTTTTATCACTTGCACATTTTTATGATTATCGCCAAAAGCCTCTTTTACATACGGATAAAATATGTTAAAAGCATTTTTTACGAACTTTTTTTTCACATCGCACACAAATTCACTCTTGGAAAAATCAACCTCAATACCGCTTTTTTGAAGTGCTGCTATAAAAACCGCAGCACTTTCATAATTTTCCTTCCAATTTATAACAGGATATGTTGCTTGCAAAATTTTGCTTGGATTAAGCTGACCTCTGTCCACCCTTGCGATTCCAAAGCCGATAGGTTTGCGGTAACTTTCGCTTTTTTGAACCTCTTGTGTGAATAATTTAAACTTTTTTATACTCTCTATAGATTTGATTGCCATACTAACTCCTTGCAATATTTTAAGATTTTGTTCATTTTTTTGCCGAACAAGCGCTATTTGTGGAAGTCGGTTGAATTTTGCTATTATCTCCGCCGCCGTTTTTATTTATCTGTTCTATTGTTTGTAAAATTTTGTTTGCCGCATCGGCATATCGCTTAAAACTTATAGCCTCTTCGTTAAAAATTGCTACAGGTTTACCCTCATCCGATCCTTCCCGTATACAAAGCTCTATAGGAATATTAGCTAAAATCGGCGCGTTGTATTCTTCGGCAAGCTCTTTTGCGCTATTTTTGCCGAAAATTTCATACTCTTTTCCACAATCAGAACAGATAAATCCACTCATATTTTCTATAATACCGGCTACAGGGATATGAAGTTTTCTAAACATATCAAGACTTCTTTTGGCATCGTCAAGTGCTACGGTTTGCGGCGTTGTAACGCAAACCCCGCAAGTTACGGGCACACTTTGAGCCAAAGTTAGCTGAGCGTCTCCGGTACCCGGCGGCATATCTATAAATAAAACATCCAAATCGCTCCACAAAACGTCTCTTAAAAGTTGTTCTACAGCTCTCATTATCATCGCTCCGCGCCAAATAAGCGATTGACCTTCCGTCATCAAAACGCCCATGCTCATCATCTCAATACCATAAGCTGTTATGGGTTTTAATTTTTCACCTAAAATTATCGGTTTACTGTCTGTTATACCAAGCATTCTTGGAATATTGGGACCATATATATCAGCGTCCAATATGCCGACTTTTTTGCCTTGCTTTGATAAACAAAGAGCTAAATTTACCGTTGTTGTAGATTTGCCGACTCCGCCTTTGCCCGAACTTACCATTACGAAATTTTTTATATTAGAAGCTATATTTTTATTTGATTGCGAGTTGCTTTTTTGTTCTGGAATTTTTGGTTGCTCAACTCTTACTTCCGCACTTATACCGCCTTTGTTGAGCGCATTTGAGGCGTCTTCTTGTACCTTTTTTGCGATATTAGGATTTGCTGAGACTATACTTATATCAACAAAAGCTTTTTTATCTTTTATCTCTATGTTTTTTACAAAACCAAATGTTACGATATCCTTCTCAAATTCAGGATATTTTACGCTGCTTAAAAGTTTTTTTACATCATCTTGCTTAAACACTGTACCCTCTTTAAATTATGTATCGGTTCTTCACACTTTGCCTAAAATAAAATATAGATATTTTAACAAAAACACTATATATTAGGCAGTCTTAGGTTTGGGAATGTAACACAAAAAAGATAAAAAAAAGCTTTCAGTATGTATAATATCGTAACACTTAGAGTTTAAGGGGGCTTTTTGCTTGATATATCTTTGATTGTTTTAAGCGCTGGAGCATCAACTCGTTTTAAAATGAAGGTTAAAAAACAATGGATTAGAGTAGGCGACATTCCATTGTGGGTTTATGCAACAAATAATCTTAATAAAACATATGCTTTTAAGGATGTGATTGTAACTGGAAATGCGGATGAGCTTTTCTACATGTATAAGTTTACGGATTTTAAGATTATCGAGGGCGGCAACACAAGGCAATCCTCTCTTATAAACGCTTTGCAGCATGTAAAGACAAAATATGTTTTGGTAAGCGATGCGGCAAGGTGTTGCGTACCGCCTTTTTTAGTCCGAAGACTCTTAAATGAAGCTGGCAGTGCGGATAGTATTGTGCCGTATTTGACCGTAGCCGATACAGTCGCTTATGAAAACGATACGGCGATACATAGAGATAAAGTTAAATTGATTCAAACACCACAACTCTCTTTAACGCAAGCATTAAAAGAGGCTTTGATTCAAAAAAGCGAATTTACAGATGAAAGCAGCGCAATAAAAGCAAACGGCGGTAGTGTAAAATACATATTGGGAGATATTGCGGCTGAAAAATTAACAACACTTGATGCAAATAGCAGCATTTTCTCGCTCTTAAAAGCTCCTGTAAAAGATTGTTTTTACGGCAACGGATTTGACGTACACGCTTTTGAAGAGGCTAAACCTATGTATCTTGGAGGAGTAAAGATAGATACTGATTTTGGTTTTAAAGCCCACTCTGACGGCGATGTAGCCATACATGCCTTGATAGATGCACTTTTAGCGGCGGCGGGCGGTGGCGATATAGGAGAATGGTTTCCTGATTTTGATGAAAGATACAAAAATATAGATTCAACCAAACTTTTGGAAAATGTTTGCGGTTTTTTAGCAAGAGTTGGTTTTGAGATAATTCATTGCGATTTGACCATAATAGCGCAAAGACCGAAAATTTTGCCCTACAAACAAGCTATATCAAAAAAATTAGCTTCTATTTTAAATATACCCTCCGTGCATGTCAATGTAAAAGCTACTACTACCGAACATCTTGGGTTTATAGGCAGAGAAGAGGGCATCGGGGTTTTGGCTTCGGCAACACTAAAATATTACGATTGGACGGCAGATGAAAATATTAATCGTTGAAAATGAGGTTTATTTAGCTCAAAGTATCTCTACAAAACTTACCGAGGTAGGATATACTTGCGAAATAGTTACAAACATAAAAGATGCGCTTAAAAACGAGAAATACGACGCTGTGTTGCTTTCTACAAATATTTCCGGACAAAATTTTTATCCTATCATTGAAAAACATAAAAATTCCATTATAGTTTTAATGATCTCATATATTAGCAGCGACACGATTTTAAATCCTATAAAAGCCGGAGCTAGCGACTATATACAAAAACCTTTTATGATGGAAGAACTTTTGCGTAAACTTCAGCATTTGCGCATGCATAATAAACTTTTGGTTGAAAATAAAGTATATTCTTCGTACATGGAAAATTTATTTGCAAATATTGAAGTAGATCATCAGATTATAACAAAAAAAATAACCTCGCCGATTTTAATTAAAAGTGCCATCCAAACTCATGCAGATGCGCTGGCATTTCGCTATGCCAAAGATTTTAAAGAACAATTTAACTTTATCTCGCTTTCAAATGCCAACGCGCTTGAAAAGATTGCTAAAAATGATTTTAACACTCTTATGTACTTGGTCAATTTGCAAGATATCAAAACCGGCGACAAAAATAAGATATTTAATGTTATAGAACAAAAAAGAGTAATAATCTCTTCCACAAATTTAAATGAAGAATCGCCGTTTGAGAGCATAAAAACAACGTCTGATGATAATTTTTTTGAAAAACTTGATATTTTAACAATAGACGATTATGTAAAAAATGTATTAACGCACTTTCAAGGCAAACTGCCGGACACGGAATTGTCAAAAAAACTTGGAATTTCAAGAAAAAGTTTGTGGGAGAGGAGGAAAAAATATGGCATTAAGAAAAAATAATAAACAGTTATTTGTTGACAAAGAAGCTTTAGTAACGCTTGGTCTTATCAAAGAGGGAATACTGCATCCGGTGTATAAACTAATGGGTAAGGAAGAGGCTTATGAAGTCGATAAAAACGGACTTTACAAAGGCAAGCGTTTTCCAATGTCTTTCACATTTGCTCCAAATGGCAAACGCAATCAAAACACTATAAAAAACACCAAAAAAGGTGAAAAACTCGAACTTATATTGGATAATAAAAAACGTGGCGAAATAACGGTAGACGAAGTGTTTGAAGTCGACCAAATGCAAAAAATCATCAAAATATTCGGCAGTGTAGATACTGAAAATCTTGTCATTGAACGTCTTTTAAAAAGGCTTGGCAATTGGGCTGTAAGCGGGGATTTTACTGTAGATTCGGATTATGTTAAAAATGTCAAGCAGCAGATAGCAAATGCCAAAAAAGCTTTGGATGCGCAAAGAGTATCCGCTATTATGATGACGGCAAATCCTTTTCACCGAGCGCATGAAAGACTTGTTAGGATTACTCTTGAAAAGAGCGATTTACTGGTAATATTTTTGTTGAAACCTTATGAGCAAGAAGGACTTTTGCCTTTTGAATTGCGCAAAAAAACTTTGCAGTATTTTGTAGAAAATTATGTACATAAAAATCGCATTTTAATTATTCCATTTGATAATTCTTATGTTTATGCGGACAATAAAAACGCTGTTCTTGACAGTATTATAGCGCGCAATTTTGGTTGTAACAGAATGGTTTTCAGCGAATATTACAGCGGTATTGGAGTGTATTATGATAAAAACCATATGAAAACGGTACTTGATGAGTACAATGATTTGCCCGAGATTGACATTATGGCAAAATTTGTGTTTTGCAACGAGTGCAATACGCTTGTAAATTCGCGCACTTGTCCGCACGGCACACATCATCACATCAAGTATAATTCCTCTTCTCTTTTAGCGCTTTTGCAAGCTGGTATTTTACCCCCTGCTGTGCTTATGCGAAAAGATATATCGGCGATTATCCTAAGCAGTATTTATCCTAATCGTTTCAAAAATGTTACACAGATTTATGATGATCTTTTTCCAAGTACGGGGCTGATTGAAGCGCACAATGACGAAGATTTTTATATGGAACTTATGAAACTTTATCAAACAACTTCATTAACATAGGAAAAGGTATGCAAAAAATATTTTTGACATTTTTTTATTCTGGTTTTTTTCCAAAAGCTCCCGGAACCGCAGGAACGATTTTTGGAGCATTGGCAGCTTGGCTTTTATTGCAGATTTTAAATATAGAATCTCTTTTTTTAGCAACCGTTTTGGTGAGCGTAATAGCAATCAGCGTTATTAGCAGATATGAAGAGAGTAGCGGCAGACATGATAATCAACAAATCGTAATAGACGAAGTGGTCGGAGTTTGGCTTGCTATTTGCGTTAGTCTTTCAACGGGTGTTTTGCAAATCTTGCTTTGTGTGATATTTTTTAGAATTTTTGATATTAAAAAACCCTCTATTATAGGACGAATAGATAAAAATGTAAAAGGCGGACTTGGCGTTGTAGGGGATGATCTTGCGGCAGGATTGTTCGCGGGAATCATAAGTGCCGGTATTTGGCAGCTAATCGGTAGAATAGAGATAATTCAAAGTTTTAATTACTAAAAGTGGTTTAAACATTGCAAGTATCGTTTTTATTTATTTTTTTGTATACATGTAGAGAAGAAATATTGTCACAATAGCCTAATTATGTAAAATTTTTACAATTTATATTTCATAAACCTTAAGATTTAAATATAATATAAATACTATGTAATATTTAAGTGTATAATAATATATTTCGTAATAGAATATACCAATGTATTTGTCAAAAAAGGTTGTGCAAGGAAGTTGTAGTCAATTACATGCAGGAAATGTTTTTTGTACTTGCGCCATAGATACTATTAATTGCAAAAGGATTTTTAAAATTTGCTATGAAAGATATCACAAAATAGCTTCAATGCCATGAAAATTGGAACAAAATAATGAACAATATAAAAAAGCAAACAGTATTAGATAACTTATGTTTCAAAAATAATATTCTATATCTGCAAACTAAGCAGTGGATTATGGCAAAAAAGTTCATTGAGATGAGCGTAAAAGATGCTAAAAGAGCAAGCGGTGATATTTACCTATTGGGTTTTATGGTTGCAAAGGTAGTATCTAATGAGAAAAACTAATAATATTGACAAGTGATAACTTTATGATGTTTAACAAAAAGGCAGAATGCTATATATGTAGAGATATTTTAATATCACCCTTAATGCCAAATAAACAATTTTTAGATTATCAGCTTAAATATGGTATCATAAAAACGGATTTTAAAAATTTTGAATTAATTCATAATTGGATGGTGAACAATGCGAAACAATGATGCGTTTGATGTAAGAATTGAGAATAGCTCCGGCTTTTTACTATGGCAAGTAACTTCTTTGTGGCAAAGAAAAATAAGAAGGCTTCTTAATAGAAAATACCAAATCACTCACGCCCAATATGTTCTTTTGGCGAGCACTCATTGGTTGGCGGTTCATAATAGTGAAGTAACGCAAAATTTATTGGTACATCATACCAAAATAGAAGCTATGAATGTTTCGCAAGTCTTAAAAAAACTGGAAAATATGGGTTTTATAGCAAGAAAAGGGCATTCGCTTGACATTCGCGCAAAAGCCGTTTTTTTGACTGAATCCGGACAAGAGCTGATACAAAAAGCAAACAAAGATATTGAAAAAATAGATTTGAATTTTTTCAATAAATTGGATGATGGATTGGGTAATTTTAACGACTCTTTAATAAAACTTATAAGTTATCACGATGATTAAGATATAAAAATTTTGTTCTCACATGTAGAAAAGCTTTTTTGATAGTTACTCTTTATAAGCGCCGATAGAGAGAATTTTTTCAAATCTTTTATCAAGTCTTATCTCATCGTCTAACATATCCAAGGATTGCAGCGTTTTAATGATGTAGTCTTTTATAGCTTCAGTCGCTCCTTCTTTATCTCTATGCGCTCCTATAAGAGGTTCTTCTATAACATCGTCTATAAGGTTCAAGCTTTTTAAATCTTCTGCCGTAATACGCATAGCTTTTGTTGCGCTCTCTTGTTTTTCAGGATCATTCCATAAAATAGCCGCGCACCCTTCCGGAGATATGACGGAAAATACCGAATATCTCATCATGGCAACTTTATCGGCCACACCAAGTGCTAATGCTCCGCCGCTTCCGCCTTCACCAATAACTATAGATATGGTTTTGGTTTTTAATTTGCTAAGTTCATAAAGATTTCTAGCAATAGCTTCACTTTGTCCGCGCTCTTCTGCGCCTATTCCCGGATATGCGCCCGGAGTATCCACAAAAAATACTATCGGGAGATTAAATTTTTCGGCTAATTTACAAACTCTTAAAACTTTTCGATAACCCTCAGGATGAGGCATACCGAAATTACGCCGGATTTTGTTTTTAGTGCCTCTTCCTTTTTGCTCGCCTATCATAATGATTTTATGTCCCGCAAAAGCCCCGACATAACATACTATGGAAGCATCATCACCAAATGCTCTGTCTCCGTGAAATTCGTAATAGTTATCTAAAAGCGGACGCATGTAGTCTATCGCGTAAGGTCTATCCGGATGGCGCGCTAATTGAAGTTTTTGATAGTCGCTTAGATTTTTGTAAGTCTTTGCGACCTCTTTTTCAAGATTTTTTTGAAGGATTTCAACAGCAGAAGCATCATCTTTTATCTTCGCCGTTGAAATATCTTCGTCTATTTGTTTTATATGCTTTTCAAAGTCAAGATATGTTGCCAAGTTTATTCTACTTTTTTGAAAATTATAACTCCGTTTGTGCCGCCGAAGCCAAACGAATTACTCATAACGTTTTGTATATTCATAACTCTGGCAGTATTTGCTATATAGTCCAAATCGCATTCTGGGTCTTTTACCTCTTGATTGATGGTAGGAGGCAAGATACCTTCATTTAAAGCCATTATGGATATAACAGCCTCAATTGCTCCCGCAGCTCCCAAACAATGTCCTATTTGACCTTTGGTAGAGCTTATCGGCGGCGAATTTTTAAAGAGAGACTTTATCGCCATAGTTTCATATAAATCATTATATTTGGTGCTCGTTCCATGAGCGTTTATATAATCGACATTTGTCAAACCTGCCATTTTCAGAGCTGCTGCCATAGCTCGTTTTGCACCTTCACCTCCGGGTGCAGGAGTTGTGATATGATTTGCATCGCCGCTCTCGCCAAAACCAACTATCTCGGCATAAATTTTAGCGCCTCTTTTTACAGCATCTTCATAGGTTTCCAAAATAAGCGCGCCTGCTCCTTCTCCCATAACAAAGCCATCTCTTTCATTATCAAACGGACGAGATGCTCTTTGCGGATCGTCATTTCTAGTAGAAAGAGCCCTCATAGCCGCAAATCCGGCTATACCTATATCGCAAATCGCAGCCTCAGCTCCGACTACAAGCATCTTATCTGCTCCGCCTATTATAATAGTTTTAGCAGCTTCATTTATAGCGTGAACACCTGCGGCACAAGCGGTAACAGAAGCAAGGTTTGGTCCTTTAAGTCCGTATTGGATAGAGACAAAACCACCGAGCATATTTATGAGCGCCGAGGGAATAAAAAACGGAGATACTTTTCTAGGACCTCTTGTATGCAACGTTATGGAGTTTTTTTCGATATTCGGAAGCCCGCCGATGCCGGCAGCCGAACTTACACCAAAACGTTCATTATCAAAATCGGATAAATTCGCATCTTTTATCGCATCCTGTGCAGCTTTAAGTCCAAGTTGGATAAATCTATCGGCTTTTTTTACCTCTTTTCCGTCAAGAACAGCTTCCGGATCAAATCCTTCGATTTCTCCAGCTATGCTAACAGGATGATTGCTCGCATCAAATAGAGTAATTCTTTTAATGCCGCACTTTCCATTAACTATGGCTTTAAAAGAACTATCTTTGTCAAGACCGACACTGTTAATCATGCCGATACCCGTAACAACAACTCTTTTTAACATTGATTTACCCTTAAATTAGTTATAAAAAAGAAAAAGCCCGCAAATTATAACAGGCTTTTGGTAGAGATTTATTTGTTGTGTGCTTCAATATACTTAATGGCGTCGCCGACAGTAACAATTTTTTCTGCATCAGTATCGGGAATTTCAATATCAAATTTCTCTTCCAGAGCCATAACAAGCTCGACAACATCGAGTGAATCAGCTCCCAAATCTTCAACAAATTTAGACTCTTCTTTTACCTCTGCGGGGTTTACATTCAGTTGCTCAACTACAACCTCTTTGACATCATCAAACAATGCCATACGTTCTCCTTCAAAAAATTTAACGTCATTTTAGCAAAATAAGCTTAAAACCTTTTTGAAGTCTACTTTCGAAGATACGTGATATTATTCGTCTCATATCAGCTACATGTAAAGCCTAAAAATATATCATTATATTTTTCATATACAGAAATAAAAACTATTTTTAGCAACAGTAGATAAATGCATAACCTTTTCATATTTAAATAAAAAGATTCGAATAAATATATTTTTACTTCTTATTTTATGTAGCCAATTTGTGTTTTGTAGGAGTAGTTTAACATTTAGATTTCATGCTTAATAAAGTTATGTTTCCATCTCGAAAGGCAGTTTAATATACGAATATTACTCTATTTTAAAATTCATCATCATTTGAGGTTTTTGGTGCATGGTGGCCTTAATATATAGATATCGCTCCACTTTTAAGTTATTCATCTGTTGAGTTTTTGTTTTGCGTTACCCTTTTTCTTGCCATTTTAAGTAAAGGAAAAACTATTATGAGTAAAAAGTTGAAGTCTGCAAAACACCATTTAACACAAAATCTCTCAATAGGATTATTCAGAGTTTGGGTGCACAAATTTTTCCAAAAACAACCAAATTCCAAGTCTGAAATAGTTGCTCTAGAACATAGCGTTTCAAAAATTCTGCCTGTCGCTTCAAGTTATATTTGCGTTGCGGCTACTACTATAATCATGAATTCGCCACATTCATTCTTGCTCAAATTTTCCGCCTTTTGCCACAGAAAATTAATTTGTGAATTGGCTTTGAGCGTTGAAATCTTAACCCCTTCACGTTCCATCTAAAATTTGCATAGACGAACAAACTTTTTCTATCTATAGTAAATTTGTTTTAAAATAATTATAATAAAAAACGATGTTACAGCAATTATAGTGTATTTCACAAAAACAAGTTTAGCTGCCGATAAATACTCGTTCATAATTTTTATACAAGATTAGAAATTCCTCATATTATCATCGTGGCAAATACCAGTATTAGAAAAATATTTTTTTGCAAACTATGCCTTTTGATAATTTTAATTTTTAAAAAAACATATATTTTTTTAAAAAGATAGGAGTTTTGGGCGGTTGGTGGTTATCATATATTTTTTATTAAAAATAAACAGCAAAATACTACATATAGCTTAATTTTTATTAAATAATAAAAACGATAAACAAATGATTTTATTACGCAATAATACATGCATAAAAATAACAAAAATGCAATGTTAAAATTTTAGTAGATATTTGAATTTATTGCATATAGGGCTAAATTTGTATTATAAAAATTTTATAGAATTAATAATCTCAATTTTTCCAATCAATCTTTACTCTATTTTTATAAAAATATCGATATTATAACGTTTTATTGCTATAATTTGTTCTTTTACTTATCATTGTTATAATTGATTGGAAAAAGTTCAAAAAATAGTTGATTAAAGGGTTTTATT